>JBMFWM010000064.1:0-8456 GCA_049965275.1 Thermoplasmata archaeon
TCTGCAAGAATGAAACTTTTTCTGATGTTATTCTATCCATAATAGCCTTGATATGATCTTCCATTGAGAAGGCATTGTTCACCCTGCATAAAAATCTTTAGTATGTTTATTGGACAAACTTTATTCGTATCTTTTATAACAGCGCGTTCAAAGAAAAGAGTTTCATCCAGTACCTACGTTTGCGTGACATATACACGCAGCATCCAGAAAATTACAAAAAAAAAGGACATTAGCTATAAATACGACACAACGATCTATTTTTAATGATCGGAAACAAAAATAAGGTAAAAATTCTGGGTGGTGTCATCTTTCTAGTCATGGTAATGGTATTGTCGCTTTTAGTACCAGCCTCTAGTGCTAGTCCACCGAGTAACAGTTTTCAAATGTTGAACGCAACAAAAGATCCGTCACTGCCAACAGGTTTTCCTGCCGCTAATTTCAGCAACCCACAGGCAGCTATGCCTCCAATTGTACCAGATACAACACCTATTGTTGTCAATGTCACTCAATTTGGGCAGCTCAATATTCCCAATGGCGTCTGGGAAACCATAATATTGAATGTAACAGGGTATGATGGCGGAACTGCCTATGACTACTTTAACACTTTCAATGTTGACAACAGCACAGTCTGGCTCGGTGTCAACCCAGAGGCAGGTTCATGGGCAGTTGATGTTAACATAAGTCTATTTTCGAGTTACTTCGACCACAAGTCTCAGATAACTGTTTCAGGCTCATCACCAGGAGAGACAGAACCCGGAGAACACAGGAATTTCCATGGAATACAGTATAATAATTATACATTATACTTTTACCCAGTGCCGAAAGGGCAGCAAGCACCCTCATATCCCACAATGGTTGAACCAATCCATAAAGGCGGCAATACTGTAAATATACCAACTGACACAAGAGCTGCATTCATCCAATCGATTGTGATAGACGGCGAGTTCCAGTATACGTGCAACCCCAGCTGGGAAGGCTATTACTTCAATATAAATGGCCACAAAGCAGCAAACCAGTTCATATATCCATGGATAAATTCCGGAGGAATTGACCTCTTTACCTGGAGACCTATATATCCACCTTACATGCTGAATCACCAGTGGACCACAGCCAACATCACAGGCATGCTCGGATTGATTGAAGGTAACGGTGTGAACCTGCAGATGCTTGCATCAAATAATAGCCCCGGCATTGGCCTTAATGTAGGCAATCTTTTCCTGTACACAGATTCTTCTGTGTTGGGAGCCCAGCCAGTCTCGTATTCTTACCATGATGGGTCTCTCAAAACAGTCTCGAGAACTCAAAACGGGCTTGTGAACGAGAATGGAAACAATTACTCATATTACGCCAGCTACAAGAATGTTAAGTTTTCTTATTCAACCTTGTTACGTACTACCACTGGAACTATTCTTATAAAATCAAGCACGTACATGAGATACTACAACAAGCAGCTCTTTCCAAATTCTATATGGGAAAACCTCACACAGGTGCAAGAGGCAGTGATACATACTTCAGTGCTTTATGATGAAGTAAATTATCACGGAGATGTGCAGAGAGTCAGGGACGTTTACTGGCCGATAAGTTTTGATTATGGAGCTGTAATTAGCTACCTTTACAGCGAAACCGGAGGTTTGTACTTCTTTAACTATTCAAGTTATTTCTTCAACGTTATGGAGGCCTATAACGAGAGTGTGTTCACCACTTCAAATGTTAACTTGCATTCTCATAGTTCTTATGTTTCAACGGGAGACATGATTTACGGAACAAACGGTGAGTTCACAAGCATTCTAGAAGAGGGGCCAGGATTCGCAATCATAGTGAACATTACATCTTCGTATCATCAGACGAACAAGATATACTCATATCTCTCAATACAACATTCCCAAGGATCTGTTCATATGGACATATGGGTACACCATCTGTCGGGTGTCGAAAACAACTCAACTACCTACTACGTTCAAGAGAATTTGACAACAAATTCCATTTTTTCTATGTCGATCGTTCATGGATTTAATAACGAGGATATTGAACTTCACGACATACAGATGATGATGGAATCCAGGTATTTGGGTTGAAAAATACTCTTCTTTCCTAAAGTGATCAACTAAACTATTTATTATTTTAAATACATTTTAATATCGTGCTGCAGTCCTCTGCTCAGAAAAGCGCATCGTAGTCGTACAGAGAAGTCTTAGAAGCCCTCTCAAGATATTTGTAATACCGCCTCAGAAACATCCGTTCTGTACGGGTTCTTGACCATGGGAAGCTAACTCTTGCAGATCCGCTTGCAATTCCGACCTTAAGCATTACATTGAGGAGAGCGGAGAAATCAGCGCTTATGATTCCGCTATCCTTGTAAGTGCTGAACCTGACCGCCATTCTCACAGCCTCATCTATAATAGATGATCTGTTATGCAGGCCCTTCCTGTTGAAGTTCAGAGTAAGAAAATTGAGCTTAAGCAGTGGATTCATTTCCGGAAAGTAGGGATTGGGAAAGTTATCGTAGGCATAGAAGAAGCCATTCTTAAGTACAGTTTGGAGCTGCTTGTCGAAGTGCGTCCCGTATGCGCATCTGAGGATCCCTGTACCATCTTCAATTTCCCAAATTATTGAGTTGTGGAGGGACGAGGAAATATATTTCATAATATGCTCTCTTTCGCGGCTCCTGATCACGATCACCCTGTCTATCGTATGGTTTTTCTCCGGTCCACTGAAATTCTTCGAAAGATGTTCCTTCATGGATGTGTCTGCAGGTACAGTGGACACTGGCGGAAGTACATCAAGCAGGAGCAGATTCTCATTGCTGCCAGAATTAAGATCCCTTGACGCTACCAGGCTGAAGGAACTGACATCAGACTTTCCGATCCTGATTATCTTATAAGGTATGCTGGATAAGACAGATTGGAGGAAAGAGGTAACTATTGAAAGTGTCTTCTGCGATTCCCGGTCAATAGCGTATTCCCTATATAATGCGGAAGACCTAGTTGCCATTGGTCGTCACCATCGTTATCCCTGAAAGGTTGCTGATAACCTTGAGCACTGAGGACATTGATCCTCTTGGCATTGATATAAGCGTAATGAAATCCCTGGTTAGCGTGAGACGGCAGAATGGGTTTGTATATGTTTCCTCGAATATATAGAACGCCTTGCCGATTGGACTGTCTTCGATTAGGCCTGCCGTGAAGCCGCGGGAAGCAGTCTGATGAATAGTGTTGTCGCTGATGCCCTGGTCTCTCTTGAAGGTTATTCCCGGAAGGCTCGGTAGCCCCGATGATACGCCTGAGTCGGGATAAATCTGGTTCATAAGCCTATCATGAAGGGCCCGGAAACCAGTGATAAGACTCACGAATAGATCGAAGACGGGTCCTGAGTCCAGCTGCTTTTCAGTGGACATGATAATGTTGAAGTCGTCCCGGATTTCAATCACGTGTGAACCATCTGAGAGCCTGTACATTGATGGGTATATTCCATTGATTATTCCATTTCTTATCTCGTTCAATAGATAATTCTGTCCTGTCTTGTCAGGAACTGCTTTGAGTGAAATTGTGCCCTGACCCGTGGATCTGAAACCACAAAGATAGTAACCTGACTGGTTCGCGGTTGAAACGATTTCTTCAAGTTGATCCTTTCCAAATGACAGGAACTGAACCTCATCCTTGAAAAGTTCCCTGAATTTTTTGTATTCAAAAGCGTTAAAGTTGGATATCACAACGCGGTATTTCTCAGCGATTGGAATGGAGTGAATGTTAACATATTGATCGCCGGCTATTTTTCCTGAAGAGAAATTCTCGGGTGTTCTCAGCAGTGTTAACCTGATCTTCTTACCTGGCCGGACAGTATCGATCATCTGTTGCAGAAGATCAATAAATTCAGACTTCTCCACATTTCAAAATAAAAGGAATGGATAAAAAGGTTCCATTCATCTCTTTATTGTAATCGGTATGACGTTGTTATCATATTCAAGCATTGCAATATCAACAGGATCTATGAGATTTTTGGGCACGTCGATAATAACCGGGGCACCCATGGAAATCTGTAATGCCCTTGCTCCGATAATTCTAGCTTTTTCAAATTTAGTCAAGGACATGTGAATCAACAAGGCATACCGATAGTAAAAAACTCTATTTATAGTTTCTTAGCATTAATTCTACATTTTGAGCCCCGTTTCGCTATGTGTATACGCTCAACTATCTGAAGAATTTTTTTCAATATTTACTCTTGCCTATTTCAGAAACTTCATAAATTATAAAGCGGCCGAGGCATACAGTTTGCTATAAAGTCTGACTGCTTGGAAAGTAATATACTTGGATGTTTTATGTGGTGAAGATGGAAAGAAGTAAGCGGGGTTCTGGGATAAATGTCCTGATATTTTTCTTTGGCCTCTTTACTATTTTTCTGGGTGCACTGAAGGCGCCATCAACCTATGTTTATAGTTACAACTTATTGGTTTTTTCCATAAACGTTTCCCAGAGAACTATTTCCTTCTTCACAATTTTTGGCGGCTTTTTCCTTGTAATAGTTGGGTACCTGCTCAGAGAGAAAACAAGAGGTTCATTCAGGACCTTTGCTGCTGCGGCCACATTTTCAATCCTGTTGAACTTACTGAGTGGACTCCATTACGATTATGTGACCCTGACAGGGGTGGCATTTGGTCTTGTTGTGATCCTTTTCCTGGTCAAAAGGAGAAAAGACTACATAGTTTGGCCGACGGCAAAGTGGGGTTCGGAGATTGTTGTGGCCCTTATTACGATCATTTTCACAGTAACTTACGGCGTGACTGGTTCGCTTCTGTTAGGAAATGAATTCAGCCCACATATAACAAGTCTGGGAAATGCGCTCTACTTCACCGGGGAAACAGTTACCACTCTTGGTTTTGGAGACATTTTACCAGTAACGCTTACCGCGAAGATGTTCACCATTTCCATCTCTGTCTTGGGAATAGCAATATTCTTTGGATCAATGTCAATCCTGATAGCGCCAATAATCGAAAGAAGATTGGGAGGAGTGGTTAACAGGATGGAAAAAAGGCAGCTTGAATCCTTAAGAGACTATATTCTAGTACTTGGTTACTCGTCTTTCGTACATGAATACCTGAACAGAATGAAAAGCGCGGGGAAGTCGGTCATAATAATCGAAAAGAGCGAGACGGAGGCTAATAAGCTAAAGGCTGAGGGATTCACCGTACTGAACCAGGCCGCAGACGACGAGGAAGTACTTAGTTCATTCAGTTTAGCCAACTCTTCTCATGTATTTGTCGCATCAGGGGATGACGGATATAACCTTCTGATTGTGGCTACACTTGGCCAGGTTGCGCCGCGAAATGCTTTTTCCGACAAAATAACTGTTCTTGTATCGAATGCAGGAAATGTAAGCAAATTCCGGATATTTGGATACAAGGTTCTAGACCTGCCGCAAGTAATCAGCAAAAGTCTTGAATCGGAATCCTGATTAGTCGGTTTTTCTTCTATTTCCAAAATGAAGCGAGGACAATTTCCACTTGGCATTGAAGCAATCTCGTTAATTTTCATTAAGATCAGGATCATATGAATTTGGCTGATTTTTGAGCCAATAAATGCGCAATATACCGATCTATCTGACCCTTGCACCCGCAATTACTGGTGATTCTGGCTTCACCGGTTCTGGGCCTGCAAAGAGGATTTCCTCCTTGTTTCCTATTGTGGCCTTCACTACGCCCTTCTCTGTTACCATGAGTTTGTAGGCTGCAAGGTCATCGATTGTCACGACTTTGGTGCCATTGAAGCTGTATGGCCCTATCTTAATCTTTGTTCCAGGGGGAATAGAATCGCTGACAGTAAGAAAATGCGTGGAGATGCCATCGTCAGCCGCCAACAGCATACCCTGAGATTCCTTCCCCCTGAACCTCGCTTTCTTGAGGTTTGCAACAACTATGATCTTTTTTCCAAGGATTTGTTCGATGGAGTAATGCTTTCTAAGACCCGCGACAAGCTGTATTTTGCTGTCGCCGAATGATACCTGCAGGATGTAAAGTTTCTCTGCTTCTGGGTGGTTCTCGACATGTTCAACCTGGCCCACTGTCAGGTCGAGGCTATTTGGGTTGACATCCTTGATTTCAATCCGCTGGAAGGGAATTTCAGCGACGGTTGGCTTAAAGATAACATTATCTTCCGAGATTTTCGAATATGCCTGTTCAATCGTTCCTTCGAAACCCATAATCCTAAGGCATCTGAGGGATGCTTCGGGTGTGTAGGGATAGATCATGACCGTCAGGATCTGAAGCAGTTTCAGTGAAGTGTAAAGCTTCCCAGCACATGCATTTATGTCCGTCTTTATGAGCTTCCAGGGTTCAGACCTGTTCACATATGCATTAGCTTCCTGGACCAGGTCCAGCCAGAGCTTGAGCGCCTTCTTGATCTCGACAGATCTTATCAGTGAAGAATATTCGCCGTATGACCTGATATAACGAGATATTATCTCTTCATCAGAAGAGTCCATCTTCCTGATCGAGAAATCTATCTTGTTCGATACAACGAAGCTTACAACCCTGTGCAACAGATTGCCGTATTTGGATATGAATTCACTGTTGACCTTTTCCTGCATTTCGTCTATATCAAAGTTTGAGTCGCCGTTTTCAGGAAGTATAGTTGCAATGTAATATCTAAGGTAATTGCTATCGACTGCGGAAAGCATGCTTTCTACGGTAAAGCCGATTCCCCTGCTTTTTGAGAATTTCTCGCCGTTGAATTTCAGGTATTCGTTTGCCGGAACGTCATATGGAAGGTTGAGGTCGCCCAGCCCCATTACAATAGCGGGCCAGATAATTGTGTGAAATGTGATGTTGTCCTTCCCAAGGAAGTAATAGCTTCTGGTTTCCGGATTTTTCCAGTATCTTTTCCAAAGGTCAGGGTCGCCACGCTTTTCTGAGAGTTCCTTTGCAAATGAAAGATAGCCCATCAAGGCCTCGATCCAGACATAGATGACCTTCCCCTCATATCCTTCCACCGGTACAGGGATGCCCCAGTTCATGTCTCTCGTCGCAGGTCTTGGTTTAAGTCCCGCAGAGATAAGCCCTTTTGTAAACTCAAGTACGTGAGGTTTCCAGTTTGTCTTTGTATTAATCCAGGAGTCCAGCTTCTCCTGGAATTTATCCAAGCGGAAGAAAAGATGTTTTGTTTCCCTGAATTCTGGAGTGTCGCCAGATATAATACATCTGGGATCCTTAAGATCCTGAGGATCCAGGATCCTGCCGCAAACATCACATTGATCTCCTCTTGCATTTGGGTTTCCGCAATACGGACAGGTTCCCTCGACGTACCTGTCCGGCAGAAACTTACCACAAGTTGGGCAGTATGGTGAGATCATTGTATTATCGGAAAGGAAACCCTTGCGGTAAAGCCTCAGGAACAGATCAGAGGCGGATTTCCTGTGAACCGGTGATGTTGTACGTGAAAATATGTCGAATGTTATCTGCATCTTCCCAAATGTTTTCTCGTGCTCCGCATGGTATCTGTCAGCAATTTCAGCTGGACTTACGTGCTCCTTGTCGGCCTGTATTGTGATGGGTGTGCCATATTCATCATTGCCGCAGACAAAAAGTACGTCCTCTCCCATAAGACGGAGAGCCCTGACAAAGATGTCGGCCCCAAGATAACTGCCGGCTATGTGTCCCAGGTGAAGCGATGAATTCGCATAGGGCAGCGCACAGTTTACAAGTATACGTTGCATGTTTTTTACCTGATGCAATACTGGTTTATTACGTCAACTATCACGCCCTGAAGGGCTGTGGCTTGCTGCTGGTCTCCCCCATGCCCGTAGGCATGGATTCATGGAACCGCAACGATTAGCTGGTTGACAACAGCCTGAAATACTCAGATTTACCGAGTATTTCGATGTTTCTTGCAGCCTTGAGATCTGCATGGAGATCGAACCCGCAATTCAGGCAGTGGAATGTTGATCCTTTACGGTTGTTGCTGTCAATGAATCCACATTGTGAACACTTCTGCGATGTGTACCCTGGATCTATATGCACGACCGATTTATCCCTTTCCAGTGCCTTGTATTCGATGAACTGCCTCAACTGGAATGGGGACCATGATCCAAGCATTGTGTTGAATCTCCTTCTATTACGTTTCTTCCTCATTCCTGCTGAATCGAGATCCTCGAGAGCAATCACGTCAAATGGAAGGCTTACGATCTGCCTTGAAAGCACATGATTTGTATCCTGCACGAACCGTCTCTCTCTTCCGCTCAGATCTTTTAATTTACGATGAGCGGAACGAGTGCCTGCGTGCTGTAATTTCTTTCTGTTGTATCGATACCTTCCTTTTACACTTCTCAATGTCTTTGAGTTGAAGAACCTGTTATTAGATAATACTGCTATGTTCTTTATGCCTCTATCTATTCCTATTACCTTTACATTGTTATCTACCTTTTTTTCTGCCTCCTTATCCTGCATTTCCACCTGTATCATTGCAAAC
>JBMFWM010000065.1:0-7967 GCA_049965275.1 Thermoplasmata archaeon
GTCTTCAAATAACATGTTACCTCTCTCTTCTACCAAGTATTTTTATTCTATTAATATACGATTTTGTGCTATTTAAACAAAACACGCTTAAAACTTCGAACGGGCTTGCCGGGATTTGAACCCGGGTAATAGGCTCCGAAGGCCAACAGGATATCCAGGCTACCTCACAAGCCCATCAATGCATTGTTTTCTGGTATATTTCAACAACGCTCCTTTCGAACCATAAGCAAGAAATAGACAAAACCTCTTTTAGCAAATAATTCCTGACGTTAAGCGGGCATGAAGAGAATAAGCGACAAGAAGGAAAAAACCCCTTTTGAACAGGATGGAAAGATCAGATTGGTAGATACTGTCTCAGCATACATAAAGGAAAACACTTCCGGCAATCTCTCACTGAAGGTCCTGGAAGATAGGTTTCATGTGAACAGGTTCACTATCCAGAGAGCATTCATGGATGTTCTTGGAATTTCGCCAAGAAAATATGCCGAGGAATGCAGGATAATGCGCCTGAAGGACAACATAAGAAAGGGAGAACCTGTAACGCGTGCAATATATAATTCTGGATACAACTCCCAGAACTGGCTTTACAGGGACTCCACATCTAAGCTTGGCATGACTCCTTCCGAATACAGAAAGGGCGGGATAGGAATCCAGATAAGATACTTGATATCAGAAAGCAGGCTGGGCTTCATCCTGGTTGCAGAGACAGACAAAGGAATATGCAGTGTAAGTATGTCTGATAAACTTGAGGAACTCGTTAGACAGCTTTCTTCAGAATTCCCTAATGCAACGTTGCTTGAATCCACACAAGTAAGGGATCGCATGAATGCAGTTCTTGAATATCTCGAGGGCGGGGAGCTGAATCTTCCTGTCGATGTCAATGGAACGGAATTCCAGAAAAGGGTATGGGCGGCAATAAGCAGGATACCATATGGCGAAACCAGGTCATACAATAAGATAGCGGAGGAAATAGGCATGCCTAAGGCATACAGGGCAGTCGCAAATGCATGCGGGGCGAACCCCGTTCCACTGATTGTACCGTGTCACAGGGTAATAAGGAAAGACGGTGGACTAGGAGGATACGGAATGGGCATTGAGAGAAAAAAATACCTTCTTGCCATGGAAAAGTCGGTTGCTGACAATTCCGGCTGAGATAAGGACTACTCAGATTTTAGAGTGTTCTGTGAGGTATTGCCGGATGGAAATATTGAACCAACCAACCCGAGATCGTCAATGTAGCTCAGCAGTCCGGTAACAGGTTTCTTGGACGATCCTGGCTCAGAAAAATTAAAGCACAACGTACACTGGGTCTCATAAGATGCGTGGAAGTGGCATTTACCATTCTCGTTGAACATGCACCTTGTGCTCAATGCACCCTCTGAAGCCATTTATTTCTGATTCGTTCTGAATGCTTAAACTTGATCATTGTTTTCCTGAAATCTGTTTTTGTTGTTGCTTGAAGATACAAGAATTTTAAATTTTATGCAGACATGCTCAGGAATGGCAGAATTCAAATGCTATGATTGCGGAAAGACGGTTAAAACAGGAGAAAAGTTCACATTTACAAAAAAGGGTGCTGTACATTTCGAGTGTTTCATAGGCTCAAGGAGGAGGGAAGTTCCTCCAGAAAAGCAGGAAGCCCTCAGATCACTGACAATACTGTTGGATAAGGAATTACAGCAGCTTATCTCGGTACTGGACATAAAAGATGTTCCAGAATCACTTAAGGAAACTTTACGCGTAAAATACAAGGATATAGAAAAGGCATGCGGTGAGACCACAAGGTTAATCTCAGAGCTTTAGCCCACATTTACCCGTGTGCCTGAAAAGGTCAATTTTTCGGTTCCAAACTCATTCATGTACCGGAGTTGATCCATAGTGAAAGTTGGACCGTCACGGCAGAGCTGGAATCCGTTGATCGAACAGGAGTCACAGACTCCTATCCCGCACTTCATCAACCTCTCAAGGGAAAGCTCGGCATTCACCTTCTTTTCTTTCAGGTACTTGTACAAATTATACAGCATAATTTCCGGTCCGCAGGCGTATATCATGTCGAATGCATCAATATCGAGATCCTCCAATCCGGCCAGTACATTACCCTTTATTCCGAAAGATCCATCGTCCGTGGTGACTCTCACCATTCCTGACTCGAATTCTTTCATAAAGAGTATTTCTTCGCGTGTTCTTGCAGCTATCAGGCCGAAGGCATTCCTGTTTATAAGCGGATGCAAAGAAGCCATGCCGGAACCTCCCCCAATCAGAAGTGTTTTTCCCTTGACAGCGGAAAAGGGTCTGCCATACGGTCCCCGGAACAATATCTTCTGGCCGGGTTCCAATTTAATCAGCATGTCTGATGTTGGTCCGTAATTCTTTATCGTGAACGCCTTCTCTTTTCCGATGTGAGACAAGGACATTGGTATCTCACCGGTACCTGGTGCCCATACCATGACGAACTGTCCGGGCTTGACATCCGCATCCCAGCGAAAGTATAACGTAGATACCGTAGGACTAAGCTTTTCCTTCCTTGTTATATCTGCATGGATCATTTTTTCACTCCTGCACCGATTATTTCTTGAATGTCCTCGATCCCTTCAGCTTCCATGAAGCGGATAATATCTCCCTTGATATTGTCAAAGATTGCGCGACCGGCTGTCTTGAGTGCGGTTCCAATCTCTACGGCCCTTGCTCCCGCCATCATATACTCAATCACATCCTCAAAATTTGATATCCCGCCGCAACCGATAATCTCCTTTGAAGTTTCCCTGTATACGTCATATACCGCTCTTATGCCTATTGGCTTTATTGCCGGCCCCGATAATCCTCCATAAGTGTTTGAGAGTGTCGGTCTTCTTGCATATATGTCGATGTGGATTGCTTTCACGGTATTTATAAGAACCAGCGCATCTGCTCTCTCTGCTGCCTTGGCTATTCCTATAATATCGGTGACGTTTGGGGTGAGTTTGGCAAATACCGGCACGCGTACTTTTGCCTTGACCTCAGTCACTATCTCCTCAACCAGAACAGGATCAGACCCGACCTCTGATCCGAAGCCTTTTACATGCGGGCATGAGAGGTTCAGTTCGATTGCATCTGCACCGTATGATTCCATCTTCGATGCCAGTGTGGAGAACTCCTCAGCCGTGGCGCCAAAAATGCTTCCTATTACTGGCTTTCCAATGCCCTTTGCTATTGATATTTCACCTGCAAAATGCTTGATTCCAGGATTTGAAAGCCCTATCGCATTCAGGAGGTTTTCACCAAGATCTGCAACCACAGGGGGTGTGAAGCCTGTTCTTTCATTGCTTCCAATAGATTTTGTCACTACGGCAGCAGCGCCTTCCTCGAGGATTCTCCTCATCGTGTATCCGTTCTCATCGAGGATTCCGGATGCAAGTATAAGCGGTGATTCAAGCTGCATTGAGCCTACGTTTGTGATCAGAGAAGTTTTGGGCACGCAACCTTAATCCCGTCCGCTTATAAATTGTTTAGAAGACAAAAGATTCCATGCACCAAGAAGTGACGATCAGATAAGGATGCCTTCTAAATCATCCCGTGGAAAATCCACCAGTTTTATGTAACCTTTCTTTACCAATATCCTTGAGTAGGAATATACCTTTATATCTGGAAAATCCAGATCCCTGTCCGTAAAAAATGATCTCCCCCCTAAGAGGTAGAAAGCTTTCGCGACTACTGGATTCTGGTAATACATAACCAGGTTATCGGAAGTCCTCATGTAATCTTCCAGTGCATTTGGTTCAATCCTGCCAGGAATAACGATTTCAGAAGCACCGGATACGAATGAATCCATTATATCCTCGATCCTGAGCGGTAGCGACATCACTGTGATTTCGAAGTATTTCGATATATCCTGATAGATCTTGAAATTGAACTTATTCCTGAAAATCGCATCAAAATCAATGACAAAAAGTTCCTCGATACCGGCGCTCAGCATTGACTGCATGTTATTCCTTGATACGATTGTGGAATTCCTTATTTCAACGCACTCAATGCTCTCATCAGCCAATCCTTATCATAACTCCTTTTTTTCCATATCAACTATATCCTTTTACCCATGTAAGGACCGACATTGGAATAGCCAAGCTTCCTGAAATATTCCCGGGCTCCAATTCCACTGATAACTATGGTCGTGTCCATGGAAAATTCATCTTTCGTGATAGACTCAGCTTCAGACATAAGCATTCTGCCAAGTCCTCTATGCTGCCATGCCCCTCCCGGCGAACTGCCTAGTGGAACAACCTCACCGAAGACCTTTATCTCCCTGATGAGGCCCGCCCCAACACACTCTTTCCTGTGTGCAGCCGATGACGGTTTCCTGAGCCGCAGGAACCCGGCTATTTTTCCTTCTGGTGTTTCGCAGGAGAGGAACACCTCCCTGCCGCTGCTTGCCATGTAATCGATTCTCTTCAGGCTAAGGTGGCCAAAATCGCCCTTCATATGTGCAACTTCCCTCTGCCTGATCTCGCCGCTCTTCCTTCCTATCTGGGCAAGTCTCCCCTCAATAAGGTTGCGTATGTCGCTTCTCTTGACGCCCGCTTCAATAAACTGTACCGGAATATCCCGCTGCATCCTCTGGATACGTATCCAGGGCGGTATTATTGATAGATAATAAGCAATCAGATCCACAGCCTCCTCAGTGTCCATAGGGATATACTTTCCGTTCTTCCATAACCTGTAGAGCGAGGTGCCCTTTACAACAAGCGTGGGGTATATCTTCAGCATGTCCGGTTTGTATGCATCGCACGAGATCATGCGTTCAAAGCTCTTTCTATCGTCCTCAATGGAGGATCCGTACATCCCTGGCATAAGATGGTAAACCACCTTGAGTGCCGCATCCTTTGATAGCCACGTGGATTTTGCTATCTCACGTATCCCATGCCCCCGGTTATTCATCCTGAGAACAGACTCCTTGAGGTTCTGAACGCCAAGTTCAACTTTTGTAGTTCCATATGATAGCGCGAGATCTATATCATCCTGCATGAACCAGTCAGGTTTCGTTTCCACGGTTAACCCTATGCATCTTCTAGCTGCTTTCTCGTTTTCTGTTATGCTTGATTCCAGATCTGTACTGACGGAACCATTCATGCCATCCAGGCAGCCTTTGACGTAGTTTACCTGATAATCCTTTGATCTTGCTGTGAATGTGCCACCCATTATTATTAAATCGACCTTTGAGGTGTCATGGCCTATGGTCTCAAGTTGCTTCAACCTGTTGAACACAATTTCGTAGGGATTATAAGCATGGTTTCTGCCTCTAAGTGCTGCAGGCTCAAATCCAGTATATGCCTGAGGTGAATTGTTCTCTACGCCACCTGGGCAATAAATGCATTTACCGTGCGGACAGCTTTCCGGGGAGGTCATTGCAGCGACCACGGCAACGCCGGAAACGGTTCTTGTTTTCTTTATCCTGAGAAGTTCCTTTTCCTCTTCACTGTACACTGATGAATTAAGAATTTCTGTGTCGCCGGGGATCCACTCCATCCTTAGATCCTTTGCAATCCTGAACTTGACGGATTCAAGCTGTGATTTTGACTTGATCTTTCCCGACTTGATTTCCTTCTCAATCTCCGTGTAGAAATCCACTTAGTTCAATCCATAGACGATATAAAAGAATTATTGAGCCGCTACATCTGTAAAATAGAATATTAGAAAACGAATGTAATATCTAACCAGCAGGTATTCAGAATAAAATGATACCAGGGCCTGTAGTGTAATGGATTATCATCTGGGCCTCCGGAGCCCAGGATTCGGGTTCGAATCCCGACAGGCCTGCTCTTCCTTTGCTATTTCCATGTCCATTTTGCTATCCTGCTTATTTAGATTATTCTCGTATAATTGGGTTTAACTAGCATCGACGGACTTACATTAAAATTTACCTTGAGCCCAATTGTTCGTTCGAACAGGTACCATGGTTCTTGTGTCAAGGTATAAATTTATGCCAAATTAATTCACTCTCAAGGAATAGCGGCGGATATAAGACTAACAAATCCTATTTCAAAATTGAATATACTTAATAGATCATTGATCATGCGTTTAAAATGAAAGCCATATTGACAAAAAAGGATGTAGTAAGCGATCAGGTTCGAATTGATCTTGCCTGGGATCTTTTTTTCCCAGGCAGTAATAGAAAATATCCATATAATAGTGACTTCCTCTATCCATTCACAAACTGGCTGTGGGCCACTTTTGGATCCAGATCCGGTTTCATGAGAGTCAATAAAAGATCCGAGATATATTTCAGGATACCGGATCTTGAAAATTCAGCATTACAATTTATCATAAGAATGCTGTCAATGTGGTTTGACGAGGTTGTTATTGAAAATGGAGAAGGATCTAACGAAAACCACTGGACGTTTCCATTAACAAATGTTTACGATGAAAACCTTGATGAATCGGAAAAGGCCACTCAGTTTAATGGTGATGAATTCAGTTTCAGAAACCTCATGCCTTTACTTGGGCCAAGCAGAGTTTTTGCAACCGTTGAATTCCTCAGACCAGGACAGGTGTCAGCCAGGCTTCACTCCCATTCAAGCATAGACGAGTTTTATCTTATAATAGAAGGAACCGCGACGCTCAGAATGAATGATAAAACAAGAATATTGAAAAGGGGCGACCTCATCTCAAAACCCACTGGACCTGATCTTACAAGTCAGATAATTGCAGATCAGGGAAATTCTGTCAGGATCCTCGATATCGAGGTACATCCGTATCCAGATCCAAGGACTAAGGAGGTCGTTTACTATCCCGATCATGGCGAAATACTTCTTCACGGACATGGTTGGAGCTCAATAATTCCAGATAGTGCTATAATTAGCCCTGAAGATTTCGATAGGAATTATGAAAAGGGATATTTCAGAAACAAAGACGGATCTTGGGAACCAAAAGATGTTCCCGGGTATCGCAAAAGAAGGGAATAGTCACAATATTCAGGAAGAAGTCTTCCCTTTGGCCAACAGTGCACTTGGGAAATTAGTTTGGTTTTTCTCGATTTAACATCTTTATCAGAAAAAAACACAAATTAAGGGTTGTTAAGCGCGAATCCAATTTAATTGGGAAATTTCAAAAGTGATTGCGAATTGCATTACTAAGCAATTTCGAATGTGAAATCAGGCGGCAAATTTGAGTATGACTGTTCTTTTGACATATTCTGGTTTTGTCTCTGGATCGAGATCGATTCTCTTATCGCTTATGATGCAGAATTCCGGGGTTGGTCCCAAGACCATCTGCCTTCTCCAGATGTCTATGCTGTTAGCAGGAACCGCTGAAGCAATCATCCTGTCAAAATCATCATACGACTTTCCACCGGGCTTAGAAAACCAGATACACCATTGCGACTCTTTATGTTTTGCGGACGGGCTTTTAAGTTGGTATAAACCGGCATGCATCCCTGTAGCCAATCCAGCCGCATTATTATGAATCGGCATCATATCGCCGGAGACAGCCCCGTGGTTCAATATATCTATTACACCGGAATCAGTCATGTAATACCAATCCTCATAACCAGACTTCTTTGAACCAATCCAGTGGGCTCCTTCAATTTTTAGTGAAACACTTCCCAAATATCCTCTTATACCGGCATGCATGAGTTTTTCATGAAAGTCCTTTAGTGTTTTTTCGTAATCACTTGATGCAACAGAATCAATTTTCTGGTGCCAGAAAACATATCCAATCATATCAATCAGTCAACTTGATAGCTAATTGTCATATTTTAATAATGGTAAATAGAGACTCTCCTTTTGATGCAAGTATGCACTAAACAAGAAATATAAGCTAAAATTCTCTGAAGAAAAAGCTTAGGGTAACACTTGAAGTTGATCTTGCTTTTTTGTAGGCAGCCATTATAAAAACTCAATTAAGGAATAGGTGATAATGTTTAATAATGATGATTTCTTATTATTAATCCTTAACTCATCAAGTTTTACGTAATATGTTTAGATTGACATTAAGTT
>JBMFWM010000066.1:0-7522 GCA_049965275.1 Thermoplasmata archaeon
CATTGGACTGCAGTGGATGGCAGGGCACCTAAATATGATGGCGGTTTTGTTACTAGAATAGATCTCATTCCACTTGGAATAGTGGTAAACAAGAACTGCAAGAGATTCTACGATGAAGGTGAGGATCTGTGGACAAAGAGATATGTTCTATGGGGGCACCTGGTCAGGGATCAACCGGATCAGGTAGCGTACGTTATAATAGACAGTAAAATGCTTGGAGAAACTCTAATGCCAATGTACAAGCCCTATTCCGGAAACACTCTTGGTGATTTGGCGGTAAAACTAGGAATATCACCGGAGAATCTAATAAGAACAGTAAACGAATTCAACGAACACGTACCTGAAGCATCTAAATATGATCTCATGCGGCTGGACGGCAGCAGCACTTCGGGCCTTGATCCTAATAAGTCAAACTGGAGCAGAAAAATAGACAAGCCACCGTATTACGCATGGCCCCTCAAGCCTGGAATTACTTTCACTTATTTGAGCGTCAAGATAAACACTAAATCTCAGATTTTCCTTAAATCCGGGGGCCTATTGGAGAATTTTTATGCTGCAGGCGAGCTCACTTCAGGTAATGTTTATGGAAGGGGATATGTCGGAGGAACAGGCCTTGTGATAGGAAGCGTGACCGGAATTACGGCTGGGAAGGAGGCGATGCAGGATGCCTGAGGTTTCTATGTTTATTTCAAACATAGAAGAATCAGAGCGACAGTACATGATATGCAATGCCTGCAGGCACTGTGAAGGATTTTGCCCAGTATGGGACGCAATGGAAAGAAGGAATTTTTTGGAGGCAAAAGATATCAAGTTCTTCTCTTACTTATGTCATGATTGCAGGGACTGCTTCTATGCATGCCCTTACAGCGAACCACATGAATTTGGGCTAAACATTCCAAAACTGAACAGTACGATACGATACCAGATACACACAGAAAATGCATGGCCAGCGGCAGCATCTTCTGTCTTCAGCAGGAGTTACCTTTCAGCAGCAGTCGTATATCTTATTTCGATCTTTTCTCTACTTTACATATCTATTTCAATAAACGGCTTCAACAGCTTATTTACAGTACACTCCTCTTTCTACAATGTTATTCCATACGACATAATGGACGATGCAGGTCTTGCCCTTGGTTTGTATATCCTCCTTATGTGGATAATACAGGGATTGAAGTATTGGTCAAGCATTGGCGGAGGCTCAAGAGATCTCTTCAGACTAAGAGCCCACGCAGTTTCCATTTACGAAGTGCTCTCGCATAAGTGGTTCAAGGGAGGTGGAGTAGGCTGTGATTACCCGAAAGAGAATGGAACCAGGACCAGGATGTTTTATCACTCTGCAATGTTTTTTGGGTTCTTATCTGCATTTGTCGCAACTATTATTGCAGCTTATCTTCAGCGTATCCTTGGATATAACCCGCCATTCCCTATTTTGTCGGGCCCAGTGTTCTTTGGGGTAATCGGTGGTGTCCTCATGATCCTCGGTGGTTCAGGTTTCATTTATATGAAGCATAGCTCCCAGAAAGACAAAGCGGATTCGCGAATGTTGAAGGCTGACTATGTCGTAATAGTCATGTTAATCCTGATTTCTATTACTGGCCTGATAACTTTGCTTTTAAGGTCTAGCTCAATAATGGGGCTTTTGCTGGTAATTCACCTTTCACTCGTTGGAACCCTGTTCGCAATCGTTCCATTCAGTAAGATGAACCACATAATATTCAGGTACCTTGCGCTACTTAAGAACAATGTAGAAGTTAGCAATGCTGCTACTAGAAAAGTTCCACAGATTAGCGGAGGAAATTAAATTAATTACGTTATTTTTTGTTACCCCTATATTTTCGTTATGAGTTATTGCTTGAATCTATTATTTCAGAAAACCCGTAAATTTCTATATAACAAAAAGAATATAAATTTAGATAATATACTCCATAAGCGAATTATATGCCTCAGAAGAAGCCTGACCTGAAGGAATTGGAAGCCTTTTATGCAGTTGCGTCCACTTTGTCCTTCAGCAAAGGTGCCATGATGATCGATATATCTCAGTCCTCAGCCAGTATAAGGATAAGCAGTCTGGAAAGGAAGTATGGGCAGAAACTATTTTACAGGAACGGGTGGTCAATTCAGCTTACCCCAAAGGGGCGGGTGCTATTTGAGAAGGTGAAGAAACTTCTTGATTACATGAATGAGATAGAAAATGTTATGTCTTCACCAGACGAAACAAAAATAATAAGAATTTCAGCGGGCGAATCAACTTTTCTTTCGATGTTTCCTAACATCACAGAGGATTACAAAATCTCTCATCCAGGGATAGACTTCAGTGTAGATATAAATGAAACTCTTAAGTCTATAGAGAACCTTAAAATCGGAGTTGCTGACCTAATCTTTGTAGGATGGATAAGCGAGGGCATATATGATCGTAGCTTATTTGACGTGATTGAGCTAGGCGAGGACGAGCTTGTCTTGATTGTACCAGTTAATCACCCCTTGGCTGCGCTGGAAAAAGTAAGCCTAGACCAGATATGCAAATATGACTATCTGGCAAGAAGAAAAACAAGCGGCGTTCAACACGCAATCATGGACATGTTCTATAATGCTGGGTTCCGGGAAACAGATCTGAATGTGAGAGGAATCATGGATAATGCCTCATCTGTAATAATGGCAGTATACAAAAACATGGGAATAAGCATCGTATCAAGAATGCAAACAACTGTCGCCACTAAAATGAAGGTTGTCAAGGTAGTAGGAATTGACAGCCCTAATTCTCGGAGAAAAGTGTATGCTATGTTCAAAAAAACAGCGGATCCATACATAAAGGAGTTTGCTGAGTATTCCGCACAATATTTTTCTCAGCATAATAATTTACAATCTTTCGCTCAATCATCCGGTGGCAACAAGAAATAATATCACTATGATCTAACTTTATGCAGTTTATTTCATCCAATGCGGCTAATAAATTTACTAAATCATTGGCATTTTCAAGTAACAGGCATTTTTGCATAAAGCCAAGTCAAGATTACATAGAAACATGATGAACAGTTTTGTTGTAATTTGCTTCAGGGGAATTGTGGTTTGACAATGTCACTAATAAAATCAACGAAGCCGTCTGAGTCATTCATCAGTTTAACCCTTGCATATCTGATGCCCAGGTTTTTTAGGTAAAGCGAAAAATCTATGTCCAGATCGTAAAGCACCTCCAGATGCTCGTAACTAAAACCAAGCGGGGCTACAAGAACAGACTCTATTCCCGACTCACCGGCGATGACCTTCTGAATCGATGGTTCCAGCCAGGAATTTCCATACTTGCTCCTGCTCTGGAACCCGGATATAGTTTTCAGTGTGGGGATCGAATCCCCCAAGTTCTTGCAGAACGCACGAAATGCGGCAGAATATGTTTCTTCGCTACTCCGCAAAGTCGGGAGGCTATGCGCTGTGAGAAGGAGCCGGTCATATTTACCATTCTCAAGCATATCATTGATCCTTGAAGACCACATCTCGAGAAAGCCCGGATATTGATAGAAACCGTTAATCACATGCCTTTGGCCCCTGAAGTGCCTTGATTTCAATTCCTCTGAAAATGGGATTGAATAGGAGCTGAAGACACCTTCAGAAGGGAAAGGAAAAAGCGGTATCTCAACGATTTCGCTATAATTTGCATTCGCTATTGCTTCAGCTGTTTCCTTAAGACTGGGATGCCAGTGCTTGAATGACAGGTAAACATCTATGTCGCTGTGGGATAATTTTTCCTCCACTTTTCTCTTAAGAGAAGCCAATATATAATTAGAAGGTGATCTGTTGCCGAATAGAGAATACTTTTTCAGATTATCTGCACGTGCCTCAGGAGGAACTGGGTTTTTGCCAAATATATCCTGCAGATACTCGTCCAGGTCGCTGATATTTTCAGGGCTTCCATAAGCCATTAATATCGCTGCTTTTTTATTTTTCATACGAATGTACCGTCCTCACTATCTCCTTGAGGCATTCAATGCTGGTTTCCGGCAGGACACCATGCCCTAAATTGAATATGTATCGATCTATATTCTTCGCGTCCTCGAGAATCCTCTGCGTCTCCAGCTCTGCAAGTTTGACTTCAGCTATAGTATAAAGAGGGTCGAGGTTGCCCTGCATACCTTTTTCCGAATCACATAAATAATATGTCTCTGATAGCTTCGTTCTGGAATCCATGGACAGGTATGAGAAATCAGTAGCGGATAGAAGGGATGCGTAACCTGATGTCCTCGTGGAGAAATAGACAGTCTGTAAAGAGGAAAGTTCCGCAGAGAGAGGCAGAAGATAATCGTTAAGATAATCCTCGTAAAGGCTATAGGGCAAAGATCCAGACCAGCTGTCAAATATCTGTATTGCGTCCGCACCGGATTTTACCTGCTGCTGTGCGGTTCCTATGATCATATCTGTCAGATTCTTCATAATGTCTTTGTACCTGTTTGGATCATTAAGGATGGTGCGAATTGTCTGGCCTAAGTCCCGATCAGAGGATCCTGCGATGATATAGGATGCAAGTGTTATTGGACCTCCAGTAAATCCATAGAGGAACGTATCCGGATGGTTATTCCTGAATACCTTGATACCACCATAGAGAGAATAAGGATCAGACTTAATTTCGTACCCATGTATCGAACCAGCATCCTGTGCTGATACAACGGGGCCTACATTTTCCTTGAATTCAACATTATAACCCATGGCTTCTAGTGGAAGCGTAATATCGAAAAATATTATCGAAGCGTCCACGCCCAGTTGCTCTACCGGAGCATATGAAATATCAGAAATAGTTGAGGCATCTGAGCATATCTGCTTTATAGTTTTGTTCTTTCGAAGTTCCCGGTAGGAAGGGAGGTACCTGCCCGCCTGTCGCATAAACCATACAGGAACCGAATCACCATTTCCATCATAAGCAGAAAGAAACTTTTTCCTATTCATTGTCTTCATGGTGTAATTCTTCTTATTGTTCTTGGAAATGGTATGGCGTCTCTTATGCTTTCGAGCCCGCAAACCCACCAGACGAGCCTGTCAAGCCCAAGACCAAAGCCGGCATGCGGAACGCTTCCATACCTTCTGAGATCGAGATACCAGGAATATGCCTGCGGATCTATATTCATGGATCGCATCCGCTCCTCGAGAAGATTCAATTCCCATATTCTTTCTCCACCCCCAATGATCTCACCGCATCCTTCAGGAGCAAGAAGATCATGGCACAATATCTCGTTTGGTGACTCCGGGTCAGGCCTGTGATAAAATGCCTTGAGTTCCTGCGGATAATGAGTAACGAAGACAGGCTTATCGAAGTGCACAGTTATGGCTCTTTCCTCGTCCGCCCCCAGATCATCCATGTACTTCATGTTCAATCCCCAGGACTGCGCTTTCTCTATCAGTTCGGAATATTTCATTCGTGGAAATGGAGCTTTCACTTTTTTAAGTGGTTCTATATTTCTGTTTATCAAAGCGAGTTCCTCGGCGTTCTCCTTCAGTACCTTTGATACAATATAATCTATCATCCGCTCTTCAATCTGCATCATTTCTTCGTTGCCTATCCAGGCGACCTCAGCTTCGGCATGCCAGTATTCTGTCAGGTGCCTTCTGGTGCGTGATTTTTCAGCCCTGAAACTAGGAGCAATTGTATAGACTTTCTCGAGACTGAAGATCAAGGCTTCCAGGTAAAACTGTGAACTCTGCGTAAGATATGCTTTCTGGTCAAAGAAGGGGACCTCGAACAACGTAGATCCGCCTTCCGTCTGGGTGGATACCATCATGGGACCCTGGACATTATAGAAGCCTTCATTGTTGAAGAATTCAGAAAAAGCATTGAATACGGTTGATCTGATTTTAAGAACAGAGGTAAATTCCCTGCTTCTCAGCCAGAGATGGCGGATGTCAAGTAGGAACTCTTCCGATTTATCCCTTGAAATTGGAAAAGAGTCATTTCTCTGGTATATCTTTCCGCTCATTACCTTTATCTCGAACCCCGTAACACCACGGCTATCCCTGGAAACTGTGCCTGTCAGCTCCAAACTGCTCTCTATTGTAAGATTCTTCATCTGCTGATAGAATTCATCCGGGATTTCACCTTCCTTGGAAATACACTGTATAATACCAGATGAGTCCCTAACAACAGTAAAAGTTATCTTTCCACTGGACCTGTTTCGATATACCCAACCACGGATAGATACTTCTTTGTTCTCGTATCCGCCACGCAATATTTCATTGATCTTCATCATTCCTTCCTGCATGAAAACCTTAGAGATAAGCTTTAACAACGCTTAACTCGGTCTTCAGGTTAATTTTTTACTTTCTTGCGGAAATTTGGAGTTTGATTATTACAGAACTTAGTGGGAAAATTACTTCCCTTTTGAAAAGATCATGCTTTACGAGCTACTCCAAGTTAAAATATCTCAGGTAAAATCGTGTGCGAATCTCAGATGAAATGTTAAATCTCCAGTTAATAGGATAATAGAAATCATCCTTCAGGTCAGTAAGAACCATGGTTGATTTACCTGATTTTAAGAGCATCATGTGTGCCCTGAGATACATCCCCCTAGCTGCATCGATGTTTAACATCTGGTACTTTGCCTGTGAGCTTGAGAAAAGAATGATGGATTGAAGGAAAATCTTGTATTCTGCGCTGGAATGCATCCAAACGCTTTCCAAGGCAGTATGGCATTCCCAAAATCTCTCACTGAGCGAGAGAATTTCACATTCTAGGAGATGATTCAAGATTTCAGAAATGCTGGGATTTGCTTCAGATGTGCGTTCCCGAACATTTCTTATATCCACAACCATAAAATTAGAAGAAATGTACTCAAGAACTTTTGAAATGCTGTCAGTAACGACATCTATTTCAATCATATCCTGCTTAAACCTGAAGACCGTTTTCTTAGCTCCTGGTATACTAACTCTAGATCTGTCAAAATTTTTTGTCCTCATCACATCTATTAAGATTCTAGTTAATAGTATTCCAAAATCATTTTTTGCAACGGTTGTATTTTGTGTATCTCTAAGCACATCCCCTCATTGTTAGCTGGATATACAAAAGTTCCTAATTTTGTGAAGAACAAATTTAAGGAAGGTGAGCAATTATCCGTAGACCATTAATTCGCTTGGATAGGTGGCAGAGCGGTTATGCGTGGGACTGCAGATCCCATATAATAGGGTTCAACTCCCTACCTATCCTTATAATATTGCTTAGTATCATACAAGCGTTAAACATCTCCCCGCACCTTTTATTACACGATAAGCTGCAGTTGCTTTCAAATATTTTCGACAGAACCTGTTTGCATTAATTCTAATTCTTGTATTTTCTGATATTTATTTTCGAGTAATTTGTATACTCTCAGCGATTTAACAATGAACGGCTGAAAGTCAGGAAAATATTTGTTGGCCAACTTCATCATTTCTGATAACTCAATTTTACTCATCCCATATTCTTTAGACCCTAGCGTCAAATGTGGTTCGTAAAGATTGATCTGCACCAGTTAAGTCTGCACACTTTCTGACCCATCACATCGATCATATC
>JBMFWM010000067.1:0-7279 GCA_049965275.1 Thermoplasmata archaeon
TAATTCCTCCTCCCATATTTTTAAAATAAAATTTTATCAAGGTTAATTATGCATGCTTTGATGCAGCAGGTAATATGCCCAAATTCTCCAGACATGCAGGTCTTACGATTTCAATCATGGCTTTCATGGGAATACTCATAACTTATGTGGAAACCATGATAACGCCAGCTATACCGATACTGCGGGGTTTCTTCAACACAAATTATGACTCGCTTTCATGGATCATCACGGCCTACATCATTTCCGGAACAGTTTCTGCCGCGATATTTGGAAGGCTTGCGGATATTTATGGCAAGAAGAGGATTTTCCTCATTCTGGCAACGGTATATGCCATTGCCGTCTCGTTTGGGGGTTTTGCAACCAGCCTGGATGAATTCATCCTCATACGTGCAGTACAGGGACTTGGGATGGGAATGTTTCCAGTTGCATTTGCGCTTCTGAATGACCAGGTCCCCAAGGAGGAGCTTGCACTCGCACAGGGAATCGTTAGTTCCACTTTTACTGCCGGTGCCGCCGTTGGTCTCGTGCTGGGTGCATACATAACACAGTACTACGGATGGCAGTATTCTTATCACACCGCTATACCGGTAGCTTTCAGCTTGTTGATACTGGCAGCAATATTCTTAAGAGACACATCTGAGCGCCATATGCAAGCTCTTGATTTTCCTGGTGTTTTTACACTTGCAATAGGAGTAGTTTCCCTAATACTAGGACTATCGGAGGGAGAATACTGGGGATGGTCATCTTTCACGATTATCGGGCTCTTCATCCTCTCGATTGTTTCCCTTCTTCTTTTTGTGCTGATAGAGATGCGATCTAAATCCCCTTTTATCAGCATGAAACTGCTCAGGATAAGGAATGTGTTCCTGTCCAACTTCACTGGGCTATTCGCAATGACAGGAATGTTCTTCCTTTTCTATACCGTACCTACGCTCCTTGAGGATCCAAAACCAGCAGGCTTTGCGCTATCTATAGTCAATGCCGGCCTTGTGATGCTTCCTGCAGCTGCCGTTTCAATGATATTTGCACCTCTATCTGCGCTTATTACAAAGAGGAGAGGACCAAAGCTCACTATCCTTATAGGAACGCTAGTTTTGTTTGTATCATACCTGGGCCTGTATTTTAACCGGGGTTCGCCCACTGCTATCACGGAAGACGCAACAATCATGGGCATAGGGTTGTCATTCATATTTGTGGGTGTCATAAACATGCTGCTGATTTCCACCCCGCGAAACCAGGCTGGTGCTTCAACAGGGATGAACGTTGTATTCAGGAACATCGGGTCGGCAATTGCGCCCGCCATTGGCGGCGTGATAGAAACAACCTATGTTTCATCAGTGATTGTCGGAAAGACGCCACTGGGAACACCAATATATGCATCTCTGCCTTCGTCAGCCGCCTTCAGCTACATTTACATTATAGGCATGGTCTTTCTTGCTATCTCCGTCATTTTCACTCTGATGATGAAGAAGATAGTCATGAACAAGCAGCAGCCTGATGATACAAATATAGGAGAAGGGCCTGCCCCCGAGAGCTCTTTGTAAACCCTGGTGCAGAATGGCTATACTCTTTTCATCCAGTCGATAGCCGTACTCTTCGAGAATTCATCATCCACCTCATCATCCCTGATAAAATGCATGTAATAGTAAATGGAAGCAACCTGCCTGAACCTTCCTGTTCTATCGAGATCAGACAACTTGAAAAGGTGGGCCAGGGAGATGGCATTTGCGAGTCCGTTCAGGATGTCCTTTGCATGCATCTCTGAACTTTTGCCGGAAAGCCATCTTTCGACGGACTCAAATTTCAGGAGGATAGCCTCTACAACCCTGATTTTCCATATTCTGTCGTTGAGGTTTTCAACCATATCAAGGAGTTCTTCTTTTATGGCAAGGTGTATCTTCTTTCTCCGCAGGAGATCCATAAGATCAAGAGCCTGTATGTTGCTTGTACCTTCCCATATTGATGTTACAATAGAATCACGATGGAACTTTTCTATGGGAAATTCTCTCAGGAAACCTTTTCCTCCAAATATTTCCATGCAGTACCTTGTTATTTCATCACTCACCCAGGAGGCGTTATTCTTTGCGATGTGCGAGAAGGCCCTGGCTTTATGGTACATTTCATCGTATGGCGGTTTCTGTGATGATGCTTTGGAAAAAAGATCTGCTGCCAGCAAAGACAGGATAAGAGATGCTTCAAGATCGGCTTCCATTTCGAGAAAGTCCCTCAGCATGAGCGGATGATCTATCACTTTCCTGCCAAAGGCCAACCTTTTGCATGCATAAAGATAAGATTCCCACAATGCCTTCCTGGCGATCCCTGCTGCGCTGATGGCATCGTCTATCCTCGAAATCATCAGAATTTCCATTGCATAATATATGCCGTATTTCTTTTCTCCAAGGAGATAAGCCTCCGAGCCATTCATCTCAACTTCTCCGGTCGGCACGGAAATTGTACCGAGTTTGTCCTTCAGTCTCCTCACGTTGTAGTTTAGTTCCCCTCTGGAATTTTTCGCGGGAACAAAGAACACGGCAAGCCCTCTGGTTCCAGTTTCTGATCCGCCGGGTCTTGCTGTTACGATCGATCCATCTGCAAGGCCGGCATTGCTTGCGAAGTACTTGTCCTTTGATTCTATAGTCCATTTTCCATTCGCAAAAGAGGCGGAGGCACGATTTGCGCCAAGATCACTGCCTCCCTGTATTTCTGTGTAATATGTGGCACCATACCATGGGTTCACAGGATCCAGATAACGGGGAAGGAATTCTTTCCTCGTCTCAGAATCGCCATATTTATGCAGGGCATATGCAGTCTGAGCTGTTAGCGTGAGGGTACAATAAAAACCTGGGTCAGATATTATGTATCCTGAGAGAAAGTGGTTGATTATTCCTCCCGGTTCTACCGTAGATCTGACAACACCTAAATCCTGCATTTTGGATAGCATCCTTGAATGATCAGGGGAAAGCCATACCGAGTCCAGTCTGTCATCAGTTATGCTCCATGTCTGCAGCACAGGCTTGGAATAATGATCCACAATAGCCGACACCTCGATCAACTCGTCTGAAACAAATTGGCCCAGGTTGGCGTGATTCTTATCCGGCGAGATCTCAAGGTACCTGATAATCGCGTTAAGAGGGACATCATCAGTAAAATAATTTACACCCTTGCTTAGGAAAATGTCAGCAAAGTCCATCTTCATATGAAAAGATAAATGAAAAACGGATTAAAACTTATCTCGACTAGGTCTGCATCGTCAATCCTTGCTCACTGAAACGGTGAACGCAATTAATAAGCATGATAGCGATCTCGCTGAAAAGATGATTTCAGACGATGTATCTGGCTATTTCCTGACGCCTGCGGTGAAGTGGGCTGGCGGGAAAAGATGGCTTGCAGAAAGGATAGAAAAGTTATGGCACAGGCACACGAATAAAAGGTACGTTGAGCCTTTTTGCGGTGGCATGGCTGTAGCACTATACATAAACCCGGAGAGGGCGCTCCTCAATGACGTAAACGTCCATCTCATAAATCTCTACATGCAGATCAAGAAAGGAATGACCATAAAACTCGACATGCGAAATGATCGCGCCTTATTCTATGAATACAGGGAAAGATTCAACCGGCTTGTCGGTACATCTGGCCAGGAAACAGCCGAAGCTGCAGAACTTTTCTACTACCTGAACAGGACATGCTTTAACGGGCTCTGCAGATTCAACAACAGCGGAATGTTCAACGTCCCATTTGGTAGATATAAGACGATAAATTACAGGCGTGATTTCCTGGAATATTCATCAGCTTTCAGCAGATGGGATTTTTCTTCGGTTGACTTCGAGGAAATGGAAATATCTTCAGGAGATTTCATTTATGCTGATCCTCCCTATGATGTTGAGTTCACTCATTATTCGAAGGTGGATTTTTCCTGGCATGATCAGGAAAGACTAGCAAAATGGCTCTCAGATCTGGACTGTCCGGTCGTTGTTTCCAATCAGTCAACAGAGCGTATAGAGGAGCTTTATCGTAGTTATGGTTTTGAAGTAAGTTTTGTGGATGCCCCCAGATACATAAGCAGCGACGGTAATCGCAGCAGGGCAGCTGAAATAATTGCAACGCTGAGGATTGCAAAATAATTTCTGCAGTATGCTACGGCTTCATTCTTCTAATTTTTTCCTAACAACTGTAAAGACCGCAGGTATTTTATAAAACAGGTTGCGATTACACCTGACCTATGAGCCAATGGACGAAGTTGATCCCGTACTGGTTCCTCCTTTTCACAATAGGGTTTGGGTGGTTCATCCTCGCACCTCTCGATCCCCTGCTGGCTGCATACCTTAATGCATCGCCAACCGCAATCATTGTTATTATAGATGCTTATGGCTATGCAATGGCTGTTATAGGCCTGGTTGCAGGATATCTTGCGTCTAGAATCACAGTCAAGGTGACATTGTATGCTTCAATGACCTTGTCAGCTATAGGCCTCCTTGGTAGGGCACTCTCTTCCAGTTATACAGATTTTCTTTTATTTGCTCTAATCGGGGCAACCGCATATCCCCTGGCACTTGCACCGGTCGGCAGCATCTCATCTTCGATAAACAGGGAAAGATCCCACACAATCATAGGCATAAGCGTCGGCATCCTTTTCATCGGTCTGGCAACCGGTGATTTCGGCGGATCTGTCCTTTCATCCCTGATAGGGTTGCAGCCGACGCTCATGGTACCTTTCTTCCTCTCACTGATAGCTGCGGTTGTTCTTATTTTCACGCTCGGAAGCTATCCTCGTTATTACCGCGGAAGAAACCTGAAGGGAAGCTTCAATCCGGGCATGCTCAGGAACTGGTGGGTCGGATTCACGGTAGCATCGCTTTCCGTTATGTTCGGCGCAATAGCAGCGACTGCACTTCAGAACCTGCATGGTTTCTCTATTGGTATGTCAATATCATATTCGGGCCTGCTCGGGGGGCTGGCATTCTTGGGGTCAGGGCTGGGTGCGATAATAATCCCACCATTGTTTGAAGTAAGCAACCGCCTGAGAAAAGGTCTTGTTATTTCCGCTGCCCTTTCATTTGTGTCCGTTGCATTTCTCCTAGCAACATTCGTGTTTTCTAAGGTAATTGTCCTGATGGCGGTCGGTTTCTTTGCATTCGGATTTTTTGGGAACGCATACTGGTCAATGGCCCTCACCTCAGTCACGAAATACGCAAACGATCCGGCCGCTTCGGGTTTATCGACCTCAATGTACAGCGTAATTGCAAACGCAGGCGTATCCGTTGTGCCAGTTTTCCTCGGGCCGCTATTTTATGAGCATAGTTACGTGATATATGGTGTGGCAATCGTTATAGTAATGGTTATCCTGGCTGTACTGGTATCGCCGTTTCTAAGGGTTAAGGCAGATACAATAAATCCGCCTTGAATAAAGGTTGGGCCTAAATAGCGGGTTTCTTCCTAAGGTTCATATATTTCCTGAATGAGAAGACAAACCAGATAAATTCTATAACGCCGAAAGGCCATGTTCCAGCAAGGAAACCATAAACTGATGAAGCCACGCAACTGAGCGCAAACAACAGTGTATACACGCTTCCCCTTACTTCCCTGATATAGAAATAAAGCATTGCCAGCAGGACAACCATGCCATAAACGTTGAGAAAAGAGAGTATCTCCATAAACCCGAATCACCAACCTGCTCTAAGCATTAACTTCTTTCATTAAATGGAACCTCGATTATGGCAATATGCCAAAGCATTATTTATTCAGGTTTCCAATGTGGTTCAGTGGAAAAGGATCAGATCAGGAAGGATCCAGGCATTGAGGAGATCGCCTCAAGGATTGCACAGATGTCTCCGGTGAAATCTTTCCCGGATGATTATCTTCCACCCGATACAAAGAAGAGCCTCCGCATCCCTGTTGGCAGCGACATACTCATGTTCCGCCAGGATGAGTTCATCGTTGTTTCTATCGACTCTAGGAGAGTGTATCTCAGATCAAACGTGGAGGCAAAATATGTCTTCTACTCTGCAAAAAGGGGACAGGAAAAAATTGCAAGCCCTGCTGACTTGGACATAGATTCTGCAATTACAAAGCTTGAACATGACCTGGATGTCACACTCGCGATGATAAACGGGGAGTGCTCCAATCTTTCCCAGAAGAACCAGAATGATGTTCGAGTGCTTGTTTCAAAACTGCTCGGCTACAGCGATATTTTCTGAGAAACCTGGTAGAAGCCTGTCATAACCCTTCCTTCATTATATGTCTATTTAGATTTACAGCTGGTAACCTGCTTGCATAGTGTTCAGTGAAAGCTAATAAATCCATTAGTAATGGATGATCCAGGGCAATCAAAGATGTCTCAAAATAAAACAAAGGTTCCAATAACTACCTTCAAGGGAAAGGAGACGATGGATGGGGCAGGAGTAAGGCTGAGGAGAACTTTTGGTGGAAGCAACACATACCAGTTCACTGATCCATTCCTTTTGATGGATCACTTCGGATCCAACAAGATTGAGGAATATATATCCGGTTTCCCATGGCATCCCCACAGAGGCATCGAAACCGTAACATATCTGCTGGAAGGGAAAGTGGATCATGAGGACAGCGAGGGAAACAAGGGAACAATCTATCCTAACGATCTGCAGTGGATGAGGGCGGCAAGCGGCATATTCCATGAAGAAATGCCAAAGCCGCTTGACCAAAAGAATCCAGAAGAACTTCTGAGGACAGTCGGGTTGCCCACCAGCGTTGTCGGAATGCAGCTCTGGGTCAATATCCCCTCCAACGAAAAGATGGGTAAGCCCGGATATCATGGTATTAATGGATCTTCCACTCCTATAGTGGAAAGCGGAACCGGTGCGACAGTCAAGGTGATAGCAGGCAACTACCTCAAGACAGCCGGTTCATTTCCGGGCGGAGGCAGGCTGGATCCGACCTATCTTGACGTAAAACTGGCACCAGAATCCTCTTTCTCTTTTGATACAAAAGAAGGCTATGTTGCCATAGTTTACGTGCTTTCTGGAACACCATATGTCCTGACTGGATCTGAGAAAAGAGATATGATGCAGGGCGACGCAACAGTTTTTTCCAGAGATGGCAGCAAGGTTACTATAATGAACGGGGAGAAAGAAGCAAGAATCATAGTGCTTGCAGGAAAACCTCTAAATGAGCAGATCTCATGGTACGGGCCGATTGTAATGAACAACCAGGCGCAGATCGAGGAAGCACTCCGGGATCTGAGGTCAGGACATTTTGTCCGTGACAGGGAACCATTAATCCAATAATCCGGCGCTTCTTGTTGGGA
>JBMFWM010000068.1:0-7184 GCA_049965275.1 Thermoplasmata archaeon
ACCTGAGGCACACCAATCCCGAACTGCTGAAGGTTCAGAGCAGAGACTAATCAAGTGTAATTTTGTCCCAAGACGAGTTAGGTCGCAACGGTTAAATATCAGTACCACAATCCATCTATTAAATGGACTCATTGATCATATTTGCAATTGTGATTGGGCTTACGACAGGAGTCTATTATGCAATGATGGCGCTTGGGCTTAATTTAATTTTCGGGGTGATCAAGATTGTTAATCTTGCCCATGGCGACTTCATAATGCTCTCTGCATATATGGCATTCTGGCTCTACTTCCTGACTGGAATGTCTCCACTTGTTTCTCTCATAATTGTGGTACCGGTTTTCTTTCTTGTTGGGCTGTTCATCTATTATGCAATGGTAAAACAGCTCATCAAGAGGAAGGAATCAGAGATGATATCAATCGTTGCTTTTTTCGGTTTATCAATTGTAATTGAAAATGCAACTTCACTCGCCTTTGGAAATTCATATCATTCACTCCCGCTCAATTTCCTTCCAGTCACACACATTAATTTTCTCAATTTTTCCATTTCGGTCATCATTCTGCTCATGGCCGCAGTTTCCGTTGTAGTTATATTCACCCTCTTCTACTATCTGAACAGGACCAGACACGGTATGTCTGTAAGGGCGATGATGTCTAATGAGGAAACTGCCAAGGCTTTTGGATTAAATACACAGGCAATTTATGCTACTACAATAGGAATAGGCATGGTTATAACCGCAATAGCAGGTGTATTTTCTCCTTATCTATTTGGAGCAATATACCCCAGCGAAGGAGGATTGATAACAATCATAGCATTCTCAATAATAATTATTGGTGCACTAGGAAATCCAGTCGCCACAATTTTTGGAGGGTTAATATATGGGGTAATAATAAATGTAACCGATATCTATGCGCCTGGGTGGAGCTACGCCATTACATTCATCATTCTCGTGATAGTAATAATAGTCAGGCCAAACGGACTGGTGGGGGCGAAAATTCGTGAAATTTAATAGGGAAACCAGGACGTTTATATATGTAATCGTAATAATTATTGCATTTTACTTGATTGGTCGGCGATTCTACTCAAACCCTGCATTTTTTGAAAGCTTGATAATATTCATGATACTCTCGCTCTCATTCAACCTCATTTACGGCTTCACAGGTTACCTTCCGTTTGGATATGCTTTATTCTTTGCCATAGGGGCGTATGGATTTGGTATAGGTGTAATAAGAAATTTTGGGGTCATTCCATCATTTTTCCTAGGAGGAATATTTTCATTGGCCATTGCACTAATATTTGTACCTATGCTGAGGCTCAGGGGAGCCTATTTCGCAATTGCTAGTCTTGCAGCCTTCGAAGGAGTGTATTACATAATTTCAAACCAAGCTCTTACACCTTTCACAAGAGGTCCTTACGGAATATCAACTTCATCTGTCTTTAACCCGAATCTGACTTACTGGGTATCACTTGTCGTTCTGGCCGTAACAATCCTTGTTACCTATTTGGTTAGGAGATCAAACTTTGGTCTTGCGTTAAAGGCTATCAGGGACGATCCCACGGTTGCTTCCCTGTCAGGAATCAATGTTGGCCTCTATAGGAGTGCGGCCTGGCTGATCAGTACGCTCTTTGCAGGTTTCTCTGGTGCCCTATTTGGGTGGTTTCTAAGCTTTTTCTATCCTTCATCAGTATTTTCAGTGAATTATTCGCTTTTCGCTATAGCCTTTACGATTTTTGGAGGCGCGGGAACCCTCATTGGTCCTATTATAGGATCGGGTATTCTCTATAGCATCTACGATGCTGTTGGGGTAATATATCCCCTTTACTTCGCTCTGATATTTGGCCTTATAATAATCCTGCTTATTATATTCCTACCGGAAGGCTTAAAGGGGATTTTCAGGAAATATTTCAAGTGGGAGATGTTGTAACGTGCTATCCCTCAAAGGAGTATGGAAGAACTTCGGGAAGCTGACAGCACTTAAAAACGTGAACATTGAATTTCAAGAAGGAGGCTTGATTGCAATAATAGGCCCAAATGGCGCTGGAAAGACAACTCTGGTGAACGTCACAACCGGTGTTTTTAAAGAGGATAAAGGATCTATAATCCTCGACGGCAAGGCAGTAAACAAACTCACCCCAGATCACAGAACAAAGATGGGAATCAGCAGAACTTTCCAAATACCAAAACCGTTCTCCAATCTCACGGTGAAAGAAAACGTGAAAATCGGAGGTCTTTTCTCAGGTAGGGGCAATAAAAGGAAGATAGAGGAAGATTCTGATAGAATCCTAAGCGTACTCGGACTGAAATCAATGGAGGGAAAGAGAGCGGATGATCTTAATACTGAGCAGAGGAAACTGGTTGATCTTGGAAGATCCATAGCCTCCAAACCAAAATATCTGTTCATGGACGAGATGGGCGCCGGACTTGCGGAAACTGAAATAATTTCACTTTCAAAACTCATAAAAAAAATCCAGGCTGAAGAAGGAATATCTGTCATCTACATTGGACATGTGATGAAACTTGTTAAGGAACTAGATTGTCCGATTGTCGTTTTCTCAGAGGGCTCTCCTATCTTTAAGGGTACCTACGATGAGGTAATGTCAAACGATGAGATAATAAAATTATATCTAGGAGATAGGTATGCTAAAAATCAATAACCTGGTATGTGGTTATGGAGACCTTGACATAATACGTGGAGTTTCTTTTGACATTGAGGATAATCAAGTGAAAGTTTTACTTTCTCTTAACGGCGGAGGAAAGACCACTCTGCTGAAATCGCTGTCTGGGCTCATCCAACCAAAGGAGGGAACAATCTCTCTAGACGGGAAAGACATCACGAATGCATCCCCGAGAGAACGGGCGAAAAGCGGTATGCTTTACATTCCGGAATGGGGAATATTCCCAAACCTATCAGTCAGGGAGAATCTTATAATCGCATCATCTAACAGGGAGAAGTCGAACAACTTTGACATCTCCTCAGTAGTCAGCCGTTTCACTGAGCTAAAGGAGCGTATGTTCGAAAAGGCAGCATCGCTTTCGGGTGGACAGAGAAAGATTTTGATGCTTGCAATGGCAGTCGCATCAGGATCAAAACTTTTCCTTCTAGACGAACCATCATCTGGATTATCACCTGCGTTCGTGGACAGGGTACTTGACACAATCAAGCAGCTGAAGGAGGACGGGATGACTTTCCTTATTGCGGAACAGAACCCGAGTTTCTCTGAAATTTCTGATGAAATTATGATACTTGACCTCGGAAAAATCATATCTAGGGGAAAATACGAAGAATTAAGAAAAAATGATGAAATAAGAAAAAAATTCTTTAGCCTCTGAGCTTATGGTGCCGGGTAAATTGGACTGCCAGTCGCCATTGAACTTGGATACACGATTACAACCTTCAGGCCCCCAGATCCATTGGGGACAACCTGACCGATTGGCGGCGACTCCCCCGTCTGCATTCCACTGTTTGGATCAACTTGGAATAGGCCGTCCACTGTTGTTATCTTCCCGGAAAATGAGTTGATAGCGTTTCTAACTGCTGTTGCATTAAGGGATCCAGCTGTAGTTATCCCATCCTGTATCACAAGACCCGCCGTATAACCGGCCACGCTTAAGTATCCGAACGGAACGCTAGAATATGATGAATTCCAGGTATTTTGCAGTGCAGAAAGATTCATCCCGTAATTAACATCGTTGTACACAGCCTCAGGCGGGAAAGCGTAAGTGAATGTGTATGACATATTCGTACCAACTGCAGACAACATCAGAGTGTATAGCTGTCCAGGGAATATCGTGAAGAGATAGGGGAATGATACCCCCATAGAATGTAGCTCGTTAATGAATGGAATATCATTTGTAGGATAGCCATAGAATACGACAGCTTGCGGATTGTATGATTGTAGCGTCGTGATCATGGAAGAAAAGTCTGTTTGGCTTGTGGAGAACCCTTGATCATACACTGGAATGACGCTGTGATTTTTGAGATTATTCACGAAGAATTGGGCTAGCGGTGTTGTGAAGTCATTTTCCGCATACGCTACTGCGACCTTTGTTATACCAAGGCTCAGTAACTGAGCTGCTCCATATTGCGCGTAAGCAGGTGTTCCAGGTATGGACGTCAGAACTATATAGGGGCTTGTGACATTGAAGAATGAGGCAGAAGAACCAGTTACGTCAAAGAGAAGAACGTGATGCTCCTCGGCTATAGATACCGCAGGTGCAGTAAGAACTGACCCGAAGTCAGCCACCAAAAAATCAACATGATTTACGGTTACCAGTTGGCTGTAAAGGGTGGTTGCTGTACCCGTATCACTGCCGTCGTCATAAGCAATTATTTTAACTTTCAGCTTTTCTCCTAGCGAAGAGACATAAATCCCGCCTTGTGAGTTGACTTGGTTAGCCCAGAGTAGTAACCCGTCGTACTCAGGTATCGAGGTAGACGCAAACGAACCTGTTGATGCATAGAGTGTCCCGATCGTTATCTCGGATGGAGCGCTTGATGGTTTTTTTGTAGCCTGAATTGCATAATACCCCCCGGCAATCACGACAACCACTACGACCACAACAACCGTTATCCATACACCGGTACGTCTTTTCTTTGTTTGAGGTGTCCCAGATGTTGGATTACTTCCTTGAGTCATTTAAAACACCTATTTGTTATACGTCGAACCGTATATATAGTTTCGGTAAGCCCTCGAATTGAAATGACGTTTGAAGTAGGTAATGATTTATACATAGCGTCATAACTTATTTCGTATATTTTAAATACAACTATGCATTATTTTGATTATGAGGAAGCTCACAATTTCAGATGATAGGAAGAAGGAAATAATAGAAGAGATAAGACGCAGCGACGAATCAAAGTACGATCACAGGTTGCACGGAATACTCCTCGTTGCCAACGGTATGAGCCCTTACAGCGTATCCAAGGTCATAGGGAACAGCCCTAGGAGCATAGAGAACTGGATCAACCTGTTCCTGATGCATGGCTTCAACGGACTGAGGGAGTCAAGCAGGTCGGGCAGACCCCCAAGGCTATCGAGCGTTATGAAAAACATATCGGATGACCTGAGGAAGAATCCCATTGACCTGGGTTATTCTCAGAACCTATGGGACGGGAAGCTGCTCAGCCACCATCTCGCCGTGAAGTACGACATAGCTCTGGGAACGAGGCAGTGCCAGAGGGTATTCAGGAAGCTCAAATTCAGGCTGAGGAAACCGAGACCGAAGATAGCGAAGGGGGATGATGAAAAGAAGGATGAATTCAAAAAAACTCATCGCTCTCCTGAGTGATAGCAGATCGCTGGTGTTCCTGGACGAGTGCCACTTCTACCAGCGCGGAACGAGAGTAAGGACATGGTATCCTCCAGAGGATCGCGATCCTTTCGTTTTCCAGGAACCGGGAAGGAAGGGAATAAGCGTGTTCGGTGCATTGAGTATAAATGACGGCAAACTCTTCACGAAGATGGCTGAAAAATACAACTCTATGACCTTTCTTGAATTCCTCTGCATCGTTCACAGCAAGTTCCCAAACAGCACAGTAGTTCTGGATAATGCTCTCTACCACCATGCGAGCGTTGTGACGGAGTTTGCATTTCTGGTTGGAATGGACCTGCTGTTCCTACCTCCTTACTCGCCCGAACTGAATCCAATAGAGAGAGTGTGGAAGCTAGTAAGAAAGCATGCAACTCACAACAGGTATTTCCAGATGTTGAGTAACCTCAGCGGTGCACTCAAGAATGAATTCAACAGATACATCAGGCCAAATGAGGAACTAAAGAAGTTGTGCGTAATCAATTAAGTCGCTCTGTATAAAAGGTTCAGAGATTGCTACCTAAGGGCTATTCACATCTAAATTCTATTTCCCAGAAATGATATTCACTATCACTTCTGTCTTGGAATATAGACACTCTCTTCCCTCCTAACTATGTTTTCCACTTGTCCTCCATCCACAAATCTCTTGATGTTCATAAAGGCCACTTCGAAAACCATATCCAATGCCTCTTCAGATAGACTTCCTGCTACGTGTGGCGTTATGGTTACATTTTCGCGTTTGCTATCAGCTAATTGTGGCTCGTCCCACCATACATCAGTAAGATATGAAAAATCGTCCCTATTACTGAGGAATTCCAACATATCTTCCCTGACTACAATTTCTGGGCGAGCGATGTTCACCAATATGGAATTCCTCTTGACAAGAGTCAACTGATTGGCTCCTATGAGCCCTAGTGTCTTAGTGGTCAGGGGTAAAGAAACGACAATTATGTCTGACTGCTTCAATAATTTTTCAAGGTCCTCAATGGAATACATCTCATTGACGTTGCGGTCTTTGTGGCTCCGTCCTATTGCAATAACCTTCATTCCAAATGCCTGGCCCAAATGAGCTACACGGCTTCCTATGCCGCCATATCCTATAACGCCTAGAGATTTCCCGTATAGAATGGAAGTAGTTTCAGGTTTGAATATCCCATTGAACGTCTCTCCTCTGAATTTTGAAATTTTCTTCATGTGATCCATTATAAGTGCAAACACATGTTCTGCCACAGGAATGGAATAGGCTCCTGCATTACTAGAGATAATTGTCTCAAGCGGGATGTTATGAAGGTCAATGTGATCAATACCAGCAAAAATAGCCTGTATGAGCTTTGGGATCCTGTTATGCGGGAAATTGTTATCCCGTATTAGCAGAACATCAGCTTCGGCAGTTTCAGGATACCACACAACATTTTCTTTTCCTAATATTCTTTCTCCAATTTCTCTTTGTCTTTTGTTTACCCGAAAGGTTACGAGCGTTTTCATAAATTATTAGGGCAAAGAAGGTCATTAACCTTATTATTGAAACGGCATCATTCAATCCTTGACTCACCTGAATCCCGTATTGTTTAACCATTGCATAGAATATGTTCTGTTTTTCTATGCCTTCTCCATTCCTCCTCCTTTGGTCCTATTGCGTTCTGGAAAGGATATTGAGGCCATCCTAGGAACTATCAGGCGATGATGGGTGGGTGTAATTCGTGATAGCATAACCTTAAAAGGCGTAATGGAATTATCCATTACTTGTCTTTTGTCTATGACAAGAACATAAATGGACGGATATACAGATGCCTCATTGATTTTTACGTAACATGTTCAGATCAACGTCGAGCTGTTTCACCAGGTCATTGGCCCTCTTCGGTATTTCCCCCATGA
>JBMFWM010000069.1:0-7097 GCA_049965275.1 Thermoplasmata archaeon
TATGGCCGACAGTAATGAAAAAATAGACGAACCTAAAAAATCCGGATTAGCTGTTGGGACCTTGAGTATGTGGGAAGCTTTTGCACAAGGACTCGGAACAAACGGTCCTGCTGCAGTTACTGCACTTTTCTTCGTAAGTATAGCAGGACTGGTTGGTGCAAGTCTTCCGTTTGTACTCATTTTGGCCTTCTTGATTTACGCCGGAATGACCCTCATAACCTACGAGTGGTCAAAAGAAGTCGCATCAGCGTACTCATGGGCTGCCTTTCACAAAAGAGGATTTAAACGGTTTGGAGGTTTCTTCTCTTATTTTGGTGGATTGACCTACTGGTACTATTACCTCCTAGGATACACAGGTTTTGCAATGCTAGGGCTATCTTCCTTCCTATATGTACTCTTTCCTTCCGTGACTGCGCAATATCCCTGGCTATGGATTCCAATAATTACAGTAGTTATTGCAGAAACCACTGCCCTTGCCTATTTTGGGATTAAAATCTCAATGAGGTATATACTATATACAGGGATGGCAGAAGTGATATTCCTAGTGATTACGTCAATCATAATGATAATAATGGGAGGAGGAAAGAACACTGGCGTAGTATTCACTGCTCTTCCCGTTGGAAATAACTTCACGCTGATATTCGTTGCCATGATGCTAGGTATTGCAACTTTTGGGGGAATAAATAGTATAGTACCTGTTGCTGAGGAAACTAAGAATCCAAAGAAAAATATACCTATAGCCCTGGTTACTTTAGCTTCGATAGTAGGATTTACTCTGCTCCTAAATTCATATTCCCAAACCATTTTGTTTGGAATTAACAATATGTTCAATTATGCTACCTTGCCAGACCCAGGAGTAACTCTATACCTCAAATATCTAGGACTAGCAGGTGGTGTACTTCTGATAATTTTCGTAATAAACAGCTTTAACACTTCAGGAGTATCATTCGAAACCAGTACTATTAGAACTGTTTATGGATATGCTAGAGATGGAGTCTTTTTCCCTAAGTCCTTCACGAAAATAAACAAACATAAAGTTCCTGGGAACGTGGTAATTTTTACTGGGGTATTTTCATTGATCATAGCCATAATAGCAGGAATACTAATGGGACCTTTCACTGCAAGTATATTCCTGATATTAAGCAACTCCGTTTTTAGCTTTTTCAATCATGCACTTGCGGGATTGGAACTATCTGTCTATCACCACAGGAATAAAACCCTTAAGGTATTCAGGCACATAGTCATACCTTGGGTTACCGCCATTATGATTTTCGTTGCAATAATCTACGTGGTATATCCGGCGCCTCCAGCGCCTCTGAAATATTCTGCATGGATTGCTGGTTTTTACGCTCTATTCGTGATAGTCACATATTTCTACTACAGGAGTAAAAACCCAGAAAAACTCAAAAAGATTGGTGACTTCACTCTCTAAAGGTTCAATTTTTTTATTATTTTTATTTTTAATTTTAGAATATCCCTATCTTTTATTCTGTTAAGCATTCCCTTGACCTTAGAAATATTTTTTATCCCTAGGTAAACTCTCTTATACACTTCCCTCCTAATGATTGTGCAAAGAGTGATAGACCCATGGGAAAGATTCTTATAATCGACGAAGAGTTCAATCAACACAAAATAGAGAGAGAAATTTTAGAGCGTGAACTAGAAGATACCGAGATAATCGAGCTAGGTTATTCAAAAGAAGAAATCATTAAGCAGCGTGAGGGAGTAATTGGGATTTTGGTTCAAATTGACTTCGCGGTCGATAAAAAATTCATGGAACAGTTTCCGACTCTAAGGGCAGTATCTGTATATGGTGGCGGTTATAATAATATCGATGTGAATTCAGCAACCGCCCTTGGAATAAAAGTATCAAGGTCACCGAATTACTGTAATCATGAAGTATCAGAATATGTAATAGCTATGATTTTGAACTTCTCGAAGAAACTCACCTACTTGAACGAACGAGCCAAGCAGGGTTTCTGGGGAGCAAGGGCTATATCAAGTATTCCAATCGATGAATGGTCCATTGAAGAAATGGACATACTGCCACAGAGGGTTTATGAGTCAACGCTTTTCATAATTGGATATGGAAAGATTGGGAAATTAGTAGGCAAAAAGGCTACAGCTCTCGGCATGAGAGTTGTATATTATGACCCAAACGTCCTTACTACCAGTAATGGCGAAGAACGAGTTACCCTTGAAGATGGCCTTAAAAGTGCTGATTTTATAGCTATTACTGCCTCATTAAACAGTTCATCAATTTCCTTGCTGAATTCAAAAAATTTCCCTTATATTAAGAAGACTGCATACATAATAAATGCAGCTCGTGGAAAAATCATTGAAGAGAATGCTCTAATCAATGCCCTGAAAGCTGGGAATTTAAGAGGAGCAGCTTTAGATGTCTTTTCATCAGAGCCTCTTAATATTGATAGTCCTCTACTTAAAATGAATAATTTATTCGTTACCCCTCACTCCGTATACATTTCAGATCAATCAATAAGGGACTTAAAGCACCTTGCAACCAATAATCTAATCAGCATGTTGAGCAATAGAAAACCAGAAGGCTGTGTAAACTGTTAATGAGTCTAACAGGAATTCCAAAGATTCAATGTGGGGGCAGGAAAATTTTTGTTGTTATCAAATTTAGACTAGAAATAAATTTGGAACTGTACCTAAGACTGTCTGCATAATAAATTGGATGACTTAAGCGAGCAGTGACTAAAAAATAAAGAACCACGTTTGTATCTTTGCATATGTTCCTATCTAAAGAAGAAGAGAAGGTTCTGAGCGGTGATTATGGAACCGGTAAATCTAATGCGATGAAATTGCTGGTTTCGCTTGGAGAAATGTTTGATGCAGACAAGCTCATCCCGATTAAAAGAGCCCACTGGGCTGTAAGTGGTCAGGAAGGTGACCTATTTTTTGCGGAAAAGTTGGCTAATTCTGGTGCAAGAGTATCTGTGGTTACCACTACAAATCCTGCGTGGGACTCCTCACTCTCAGACTTATTTCACGTGAACATTGATGACTATGAAAGGTCCCTCTTGGACAGAACCATTGAAGTATCAGACAAGCTCGGCGTTATTAAGAGTTTTAGCTGCACCCCTTATCTTTATAAAGACGTACCTTCATTTGGCGAACATACTGCATTTTCTGAATCAAGTGCCACTCCATACATAAATTCAATTTATGGTGCTAGAACAAACAGAGAAAGCTCGTCAAGCGCACTTGCTGCCGGAGTTATCGGTAAGACGCCAAACTACGGTCTTCATTTAGATAAGAACAGAGTTCCTAACATAATGGTCGATGTTTCAGCCAAAATAAAGGATGATTTTGATATGGGTTTGCTAGGGTGGCATCTCGGGGAGATTCTTAAGCCGGATGATGTTCCCTTGATAAGGGGACTTGGCAGCGAAATAACAGAAGAAGGGCTTAGGGATTTTGGCGCAATGATGAATACATCTGGTGCAGTTTCACTTTTTCACTTGGAAGGTGTTACTCCGGAGGTAAAAAGAATTTCAGATCCGTCTTCGTGGGTAACAAGCAGGGAAAAGATAAAAGTAACATCTGATGACGTGGAAAAAGTCAGAAAAAAATTTACAGATAAAAGCGGAAAGATAAATTCAATATACATAGGATGCCCACATTCCACTATACCTGAAGTGTTGAAGGTCAACCACTTGCTTGATGGCAGGAAGGTTAATGACGATGTCAAATTCCTCATATTTACATCTGCAACAAACATAAAGATTCTTGGGGAAAACGTGAAGAAACTTGCATCAAAAGGAGTTTACGTCATGCAAGACAGCTGTGTTGATGAACCGGTCTTCAAGTTTACAGAGGGAGGACTCGGAGCCACAAATTCCCTCAAGGCCGCTTACTATAGGAAGAGGAGAAATCAGGAATTCGTGGTTACAAGCATTGAAAATCTTGTGGAAGCTGCCGTGAGGGGATACATATGACTTCACAATCTTATGTGCAGAAGGTAAAAGCTGCTTGCGAGAGGAATTCTGAAGGAGAAGTGCTGTTCTCTAAAAAGTCTGTCAATTTTTATTTAGTGGACCCAGTTACTTCGGAAATTCTAGAGGATGACCATCCGCTGAAGGGGATCAAAGTCAAGGGAAAAGCTCTTGTTATTCCGTCCGGAAAGGGGAGCTCAGTCGTACAACTTGATGGTCTTTACCAGCTGTTAACGCATAATAATCAGCCGTCCATGATAGTCGTAAAGGATCCAGACCCGGTGATCGTTTCTGCAGCCATTATATGCGACGTACCTATAGTGACCGGTGTCAGCGATGAATTTATGTCTATGGCCAAAAAAGGGGGGTCACTGATATTGGACTGCAAAGGGAGGGAATTGACTTTTATTGAACCGGGAGCAGAAAACGAGTAACGAAACTCATGACTTCTCCTAAAATCGAGCTTTTGTCTTGATCCCGCACAAAAATTCCATAATTACAGAAGCTGCGAGTTTCTGCGTGATGTCTCCTATGTCATATGGAGGAGAATATTCTGTAATGTCTATACCTTCCAATCTAAAATTTTGGGATAGCCCCCTAACTAGTTCAAGAAGCTCATAAGGCATCAATCCGCCTGGGGAACTTCCGCTGCAGGCAGGAGCAAATGCCTGGTCAACGGCATCAATATCAACACTGAGATATGCATGGTCTTTACTTCCAAAAAGACTTATCACTTCCTTGACAGTTTCCTCGATTCCATAAGTGTGAATGTAATGTCCACTTATCGTTTTTACTCCGTTGTCCTTAAGGAATCTAGCGTAGCTTTCCGGATATCTGAACCCGTGTGATCCCAAAATCACAGTGGAATCTGGCTTGGCCTTCTTGTCCAACAGTAAATGCCTCAACCACGATCCAGAATTGACAGAATCGTAATCCCTAACGTCATAATGCTGATCAATCACCAAGAGGTTCATGTCCTTACCTTCTTTTCCCGACCCTCTTGTACTTCTAAAGGAAGGGAGAGTAATGGAGTGATCTCCACCCAATATTACCGCCACTTTGCTGGATTTGGCAAGTCTTGTTATACCACCTTGGATTTGATCGTATACATTTGAACCTACGTCCGTCAATTCCAGATCCCCAAAATCCTTAATTTTGAGACCGGATAATTCCGTCTCGTGAGTGGAGCAGTAATTGGTAAAATTGTAGAATGATTTCCTGATATAATCCGGGGCCAACCTTGTCCCCCTCCTGTGGGACAGTATTCCTCCGTCGTAAGGGATTCCAATTACTGAGATATCAGGGTTTTTAAGTGAATCGCTAGACATTTCGGTGATATATGTTGAGCTTGGGTCACGGAAATTATCTTTGTATTTGCTATTCCAGATCTTCCTGTCATTTACGTGGTGAGACATTTTAAATTCCCTCTGGGACAGATATCAGAAATAGGGAGTCTTGAATCTGACCCCTTTCTTGATAAGATTGATGGAATCTTCATACCCAGCATCTGCATGCCTGATGACCCCGGAACCAGGGTCAGCATTCAGTACCCTCTTTATTCTCTCTTCCGCATCCTTTGTTCCATCTGCGACTATCACCAACCCGGAATGTATGCTATTGCCTATACCAGTTCCTCCGCCGTGGTGTACGCTAACCCATGTTGCACCTGAAACTGCATTCAGCAATGCATTTAGTATTGGCCAGTCTGCTATTGCGTCGCTCCCATCCTTCATCGCTTCAGTCTCCCTGTAAGGGGATGCAACGGACCCGGTATCGTGATGGTCCCTCCCAATTGCTACAGGGGCTCTAAGTCTTCCTTCCCTGACCATGTCATTTATTAACAATCCTATCTCCTCCCTCTGCCTGTATTTGGCATAACATATCCTCGCAGGCAGACCCTGGAAATGAACCTGGTTTTTTGCCAGCTTAATCCACTTTACAAGGTGCTCGTCATTCTTGAATTTAGAAATTATTGCATCATCTATTGCAAATATGTCTGCCTGGTCGCCAGAAAGGGCAACCCATCGAAATGGACCTGAGCCTATGGCAAATAGGTCTCTGAGATATGCCGGGACGTATCCTGGAATTTCGAATGCTCTTTCGTAGCCATGCTCCTTAGCCCTTGTCCTGAGGTTGTTTCCATAATCGAATGTCTTTGCGCCGTTATCCTTGAACCAGACTATCGCCTTCACTTCTTTGACTATGCTTTCATAGACCTTCTCCTTGTATTCTTCTGGTTTTTTCTTCCTGAACTCTTCAGCAGACTTTACTGAATATCCTTCAGGTATGTAACCAACATTTAGGTCATGTGCGGCAGTTTGGTCCGTTACAATGTCTGGAACCACTCTTCTTTTGGCTAGCTCAGCATATATTGTTGCAGCATTGCCTAGTAGACCTATAGATTCGTTTGTCCCTGCGGAAATGGATTCCTCTTTCCACCTTAATGCTTCACTTAGTGAGTCGGTCCATCTGTCAAGGTACTTGTCCCTGATCCTCCTATTTATCTTATCCATATCTACTTCTACAACGATGGCAACCCCTCCGTTCATTTTTATCGCAAGAGGCTGTGCGCCTCCCATTTCACCAAGCCCCGATGAAAGAACCCATTTTCCCTTCAGCGAATCATTGTTGTATTCTTTTCTAGAAAGTGCAGAAAGCGTTTCGTAAGTTCCTTGAAGGACGCCCTGCGTACCTATATATATCCAAGAACCTGCTGTCATCTGCCCGAACATAGTCAGGCCTCTTGCCTCTAGGTCCCAGAATATGTCATCTGTTGCCCACCTCGGCACGATCTGGGCGTTCACTATCAGGACCCTAGGCGAATTTTCGAATGTCTTGAAAATACCAACAGGCTTTCCAGACTGGATCAAAAGAGTTTCATCTTTTTCCAGACCTTTCAAAGCATCCACTATCTTATGAAACGCTTCCCAGTTTCTAGCTGCTTTCCCCCTTCCACCATAAACGATAAGATTTGCAGGATCCTTCGCAACCATGGGGTCGAGATTATTCATAAGCAGCCTTAATGCAGCTTCTTGTTGCCATCCCTTAGTATTTAGTTTTTCTCCAGTAGGTGCATGAATTTCAGTAGCCATGATAGTGTGATGATGCAATTATAGAATTATTAGTTTTTGAATAATT
>JBMFWM010000070.1:0-7011 GCA_049965275.1 Thermoplasmata archaeon
AAGAAATTCATTGCCAGAATGTTCAACGCCGCCGTACTGTTGAAGAATATCAATCATCTTGGAATCAGGATTTGAAACAACAATCCTGACTGAGCTTGCTCCCAGAGATGGGAGCTCAGACCTTTCAAGTATCTTGATTATGGATCCTTTCTTTATTATCATCACACGATCTGCGATGTTTTGGAGTTCCGATAGAATATGTGAAGATAAGAAAACCGCTTTGCCCTGTTTTTTCTGGTCGAGCATGAGCATCCTCATACCCCGTACACCCTCAGGGTCTAGACCGTTAAGTGTTTCATCATACAGGATGTTCTTCGGATCGGAAAGAAGGGCAGAAACGATAGAGAATCGCTTCTTCATTCCCTGAGAATAGGTACGGAGTTTCTTGTTTCTTGCGTCCCAGATGTCAAAAGTCTTCAGCAGGGTCTCTATCCTGCTATCAGCATACTTCTTATCCATGCCATAAAAACCGGCATAATAATGCAAGAGTGGGATTGCCTTCTGCGTGATGTCAAAGTTTGGAAGTTCAGGAACGATTGCCAGATTCCTCGAAGCCGCTATTTTCTCCTTTACGATGTCCTTGCCGTCTACCTTTACGCTGCCTGAAGATGGAACTATTATTCCAGATATGAGCCTCAGTGTGGTGGTCTTGCCAGCACCGTTCAGGCCAGCGAAGCCGACGATCTCACCGTCGTCTATCTCAAAGCTAGCACTCTTCAATGCAGGCTCGAGATTCCTCCCATAGATTTTGGTAAGGTTCTCTACTGTTATCATCTGCCAACCTTTATATTCGATGAGAATACCGCTTTCTTTATAATAGTTTTAGGAAATCTACTTTTATATACTCTAGGAATCCTCAAGGCATGGAAAAGCATGATATCATTGTAGTAGGAGCTGGTATTTCCGGCCTTTCAACTGCTTATCACCTAAAACAGCATAATCCAGATCTCGATATGCTCATTGTTGATAAGGCACAAGGTTATGGTCAAGGTAATACAGGAAGGAGTGCAGCTGGTTTCAGGGACATGTTCTCTTCAAGGATAAACCACCTTCTCTCCTCTTCTTCCATATCGTTCTACAAATACATACAGGAGGAAATGCACCATGATCTGGGGATGAAGTTTGTCGGGTATCTATTTCTTGCTGCAAACAATGAAAGGGGCAGAACGCTTGAAAGCAACATAAAGAATATTCCAGGAACGAGGAGAATAGAAAAGGATGAACTCCGGAAATCCCTGTCTATTGCCGATACGGATCAAGAAAGTGCCGAAATGCTCTCCCTGGATCCTGCAGAGTTTGGCATTTTTGGAGGTAACTGCGGTATTATAGAACCGGATCTGATCTGTGACTTTTACTATAATGCACTAAGGGAAATGAACGTGAATTTCTCCTTTGGAACAGGCGTTCAGAAGCTTTCGCTCGATCCAGTAAAGAGACTTGACTTTCCCGGAGAGCCTTTCCTCTGGCAGGAAAAGTTCATCGGACCGCTCGAAACAACCAGCGGACAGATCTTGGCAGACAAGTACGTGATTGCCACCGATACCTGGGCAAACTACCTTCTGGATCCTGTTGGCGTTGACAGCCACCAGAGACCCAAGAAAAGGCAGATATTCCAGATTTCTGGTCCTTCTGTGGAAAAGCTGCTTTTCACCGATTCATTCTCCAAGTACGGGATCTTGCCTTTCACGATCCTACCCTCACATGGGATATATCTCAGACCAGCGGTGAAGGAGCGATCCATCTGGATAGGTGTTTCAGATGACATCGGAAGGGATTTCTCTTTCGTGGAGGATCCGGAGGCTGAGCAGGATTTCTATGAATCCAGTGTATATCCTGTGCTTACAGCATATTTTCCGCAACTGAAAGACTCTAAAGTAACATCAAAATGGGCCGGATACTATTCCTACAATACGATTGACAAGAATCCATACATTTTCAGGACTATGAATGCTATTGTTGTTACCGGAACAAGTGGAAGCGGGATCCTGAAAGGAGACGCCATTGGAAGAGTAGCTGAGGCGTTGACGGAAGGAAGAGATACTGCGCTTCTGTATTCAGGCGATAAGATCAACATAAACGATCTTGGTGTGACCGGCAGAAACGTGGACCCTGAACATATTATCCTGTGAGCATGAGGTATCAGAGGATCAGCTTGCTCTCAGAGTCCATGAAAATTCTCACTAAACCTGTTCTTGTTCCTATGGCCTTGACACTAATATAAGATTTTGCGCCATACACCTTTTCAAAATATCGGGCAAATTCAGGTATCTCGCTAATTTCTATTGAAATGGATGGAATATCAAGCACGGTACCTTCCATACCCATAATCTCGTATGTGCCGGATGCCTGCATGTAAGACCTGGCATAATCTATTAGTCTGCATCTTGTGCTGCTGTCGCTCTTGATTGCATAGTCTTCAGGCACCCCAAAGCTCATTTTTGTGGAAAAGTCCTCAAGTGATCTCTCGCTCTTTGGCAGTCCCGCATATCCGTTCTTGTATGTTTTGTGATGGCATGATTCACACAGCGTTATGAGGTTCAGGAAGCTGTCGGATCCAGAATCCTTCCTGGGTACGATATGATGGACCTGTACATCGATGTGAACATTTCTCGTATTCGAAGACGAAGTGAATGATTTTAGCGACGATTTCCCGCAGATCCTGCAGGAATAGCTGTCTCTTGCAAGAACTGCTCGTGACATTTTTGCCCAAGGTAGCAGCGATTTTCCCGAATCGCCTCCTGGAAGAAAATCATAAACGTGCTCAAGCCCGGCAACCCTTTCGGCTGCGTGTAACTCAGAAACTGTAAGTCTTGGTATCTCGGAATAGATATTTGGGATGTTCATATGCTCAGGTTCATGAAGTCAGAGAAGAAACCTCTTGCGCGTTCCTTGAAAGGATCGGAGTTGTGCTGGACATTCTTGTCCATTATCCGACCGCGGATATAGTAATCGCTTTCGCCTTCCAAGAATTCCTCCAGCAGTTTCCTATCCCTGGACATGACAAGAACGCTTGGACCCGTATCGGTAGTAAAGTATAGACCGGGGTTTTTCTTCCTGAAAGAAACAATCCTCTCAATCAGGGCCAGTGAATCTTCTGTCTGGAGTATTTTCCCTACCGACATAAGGATGGAGTTTAGGTTAAGCATTTCCTCTTCCGCTCTCAACATAAGATCATCGACGGGAAAATCATTGTCGATGAGTCTCTCTATGCTTGAGTATTTGTTCTCAAGCCATGCAGGATACTGCGGTGAATTTACGGAGGCTTCATGCATCTGGTTGGTTGAAAAATTTGCAAATTTAGGGAATACGGCAATGCTGATCGCACTTGGATCGAATTTAAGAGGATGCGCATAACAGTCTTTTTCCTCTATCCCAGGAAAGGAAGTCCAGATGGATAAACCGCTTATTGAAGATCTTGTACCGGAACCGGATACGAACTTCGCAAATCTCGAAGTGAGGAGTTCAATACCTTTCAATTTTGACCCGTAAACATTTGAAACAAGAGAACGGGAAACTGCTGCTGCAACAGATGATGATTCACTCATTCCTTTTGCCTTGATGTATTTCCTTTCTCGCTCCACATAGAAAATGAAGGATCCTTTTATACCTGTAATCTGTCTGAAAATATCAAGTGCCTTCTTCGCTGTCGAAGTGCGTTCTTCCGAATAATTACCATCTAGATGTACGAGATCGCGACCATCTTTCTTGATATAGAGGCAGTATGATCTTGTAATAGAAAAATCCGTGCAGAAAGAAAGAGAAGGCGAATAGGCGATCTTCATCTCCGGGTTGAAGTACCCTATAAATTTCTCTATGGCCTTGACGGGATGCCCGGAGCCGAATGTTATTTTTCCGTCTTCTGGTTCAGGATCTGCCTGCGGAAGAGGCTGGATGTAGCCCTTTTCGTTGAGCTTCGAATAGATTCTTTTTCCCTTGGTCTTGAAGTCATTTATCAGGAATGCGTCCAGCGAAGTCACCTGCCCTTTTCAGTATTTCATCCCTCGTCTTATTGTAATCGAGATTATTATAGACCATGATACCTGCATCTTGAATGTTCTTCAATGTATATGTCATTATTGACCTGTATTCAAAAAGGTGGGAAACTAACCTGCTGCCAGGAGAATTGTAATGAGTGAATTCCCCTCTTTCGTTAAGCCTTCTTGCATGAAGATCTTCATCTGATATGTAAAGGTAGAGAGGCAATAGATCCTGGTATGAAAAATCATTGAAGAATTGAGGCAAGAAGTAAAGCACCTCAATTATCATACTCTCACCGTTTTCTATTGCCCTTGAGATGAGTCTGTGCAATCCTTTCCACAGGAGGTTTCCCTGCTTCAGGTATCCCTTGATTATATTATCCTCATTCATGGGACCGAAATCCTTCCAGGAATCATACACGCTGTACTTCATTGAAGCATTTTCTTCAAAGGTATATGCCCTGAGAAACTCCCTTAGATAATCTCCCGACAGGACGATGTTTATGCCTAATTTGGAGGCAACGTAACCAGAAATAGATGTCTTGCCTACTCCAGGAACCCCTCCAATTAGTATAATTTTTGATTTCTCCATCAGATATCTCCCCAGGATTTCATCAGATCTCTGGAATCTATGATAGTCACAACCCTTGACATAATATCGACAGACTCATAAAAGATTCTTTCTGAAACAGACGATGATGCATCTGAAATAACTAATGGTTTCCATCCAAGACGAATAGCACCAAATACGGACGCAATGACATCCATTTCAATAGGTATTCCAAATATGCATACTGCAGATCTGCCAGATAGCCTTATCTTGTTTACTATATCGCGAGATGTAAATGCATCAAGTCCATCGTAAGCAAGGTATCCGTCTTTAAACGCTGACAGGACATTCTTGTACCTTTTGAAGAATTCATCATCAAAGGAGGAGACATGAGCTGAATTGACTCCTCTTTCCATGTTTAGAGATTCTTTTCTTCTGCAGAATAGAGTTGGAATTTGTCTTTTGCGTGCAGCATCAAAAATATACTCAAAAGCCGTTACTACTTCGAGCTTGGTTGATATGTCCTTGAAATTTTCTACGCCGGTATTAATTGCTATGAAAATCGTATCATCTGGGCGAATCTTCAAGTCTTCATGCATGCAGGACCGTTATTATATGGACTTAGTTTAATTCTGTGGAAGAGGAGTCCAAACATATTAACTAAATGTTAGATAAAATTATCCACATGAAAGTGTGAAAACCCAATAACCTTAAATAAAATTATTAACTGAATTTTTTCTCAATCCTCATTTCCCTGTATATCCATTTTATCAATTTAAGGAAAGGATAGAACTCTTCGTCTAAAGGAAAAATGTAGACTTTTAAAATACCAAACTATTATACCCCTATTACAAAGCGGAGGTTGTCGAGCTTGGTCAAAGGCGATGGATTCAGAGTCCATTTCTGTAGAGATTCGCCGGTTCAAATCCGGCCCTCCGCATCAACATTTGTGTCTTGTCATATCCCTTGTTAATCACACAGAATGTACGAAAATTATATCCTTAAGGCATAATAGAGCAATAAATGTTCATCGTAGTTAACACAATTCTATCACATAAAAACTATCCCGGCAGTTGTAATGGTATCTGCTGCTTCTCATGTTCTCAAATTACGCCTACAGATGAGGATATTGGTTTTCATGTTACACCAGGTGGAAATTATATCGCGTAATGCATATTTTTAAATTATTGATGATGACTCTTCAAGCCATGGAAACTTCCGGAAACTGGCTAGCATCTTATTTTCATTTTTAGAAAGTACTTGTTCATTGGTTTATATTTGTTAGGGGGAGTTTTGAGTAGTTTGTCGCAATTGAAGACCTGAGTCTTGGGGCATAAAAGATCAACGCTGCGCTGGCTGCAAGTATGACCGGAGCAACGACAAAGAAAGGAAAGGAAAAACCATACATCTGCCCAAGAAAGCCCGCAAGTATAGGGGCAATTGCAGCACCTGCCCACCGGAGAAAGTTATATGCAGCGGAGGACACAGATCTTGAAAATGGCGATACCTCCATTGCAAGAGAAGTGAATGACGCATTGGAAATACCGCAGAATAGACCCGATGCAACTACTGCTTCCAGTCTGTAGGAAGGAAATTCACCCATAATGATGAAAAGCAGCGCAAATATGAAAAGATTTATCTGCAGAAGCTTCAGCCTTTCAATTACCCTAATGAGTCTGGGGACAAGAATAACTGAAGAAAATGCGACAAGTATTCCCCACAGGAAATAGGTAATTCCAAGGTCAATCGTTGTAAGACCGGCAAGTGTTAAGGGAGTGTAGGCGAGGATGGTGAAAAACCCAAAGTTATATCCAAGAGCTATGAGGGAATTGGTTCTGACGCCGCTGTCGCTTAAAGCTTCAATAATCTCTACCGGGGTCCTGGGCTTCTCCTTGTTCTGGGGCTCGCTGACAAATACCATTGTAACTATAAAGCCGATGGCCATCAATGTTGCAGTGCCAAAGAACGGATAGCGCCAGTCAAAACTACCAAGAAACCCACCAAGGAGCGGACCTGAAGCAATTCCAAGGCCTAATGCAGCTTCATATATCGTAATAGATTTCTCTAGCTTTCCAACGGAGATGCCCACTATAATGGAAAGTGCGGTTGATGTAAAAAAGGCATTTCCCAATCCCCATCCTCCACGGAATATCGCAAATATTGTAATGTTAGGAGAAAGTCCCGACAACGTTGCAAAGAGAACTACCACCAGAAGACCTATGATCAATGTTTTCTTGCTGCCGAATCTGGTTGAAAAATATCCTGAAATGAACATTGATAGTGACATAACGGCTATATAGCTCGTGAAAAGCCATTCCACCTGAAATGGAGATGCGCCCATCTCCCTCCCTATCAGGGGAAGCAGTGGATCAACGACACCAATACCCATGAAGGCGATGAAAGTCGAAAAGGCAATTGCCATTGTGCCTCCGAGTTTCCTGGATACGACCATTCTGTGGGAAATCCCACTGAGATGTATTAAAA
>JBMFWM010000071.1:0-7005 GCA_049965275.1 Thermoplasmata archaeon
TTAAAATTGATGGTACAGAGATTATCGCAAGTCAGAGGCATCATAACTCATACGGAGACCAGGTCAGACGACCTCTGTCTGCTTCTCCGGGAGTTCGGATTTCTTGCTGCCAACAGTGCTGCCTTTGAAAAATATAACTTCATGAGCGAATGCAACAATCACAGCCGACACCACGAACGCACCAAAAGCAAGCAGGAAAGAGAATTCATAACCGAAATGCGTTGGTATCGGAATATCGTAAGGTGATCCATGAATAGCGGCAATAGAGTAGGTCGCAAGTATGGCACCAGCCAAGGATGCGCCCACACTGCTCCCAAGGTTCCTGAAAGTGCCGTTCATAGATGTGGCTAACCCCATATCTCTTGGCTCAACTGAAAGTACAAGTATATTTATCACAGAGGCGTTCATTATTGACAATCCTGAACCTATGATGAATCCGTAAACAAGTGTCAAAATGAACGAGGGCTGAGTTGCCTCCAGCAAGAACCCTGCGGCAGCGACCAACGGACCAATCACAGACATTTGCTTGACGCCTATTCTTGTAATTATAGAGCCAGTAATCGGCCCAAATATTAGCGTTCCAATCGCAAATGGAACAAGAGAAAGTCCCGTGTCTAATATGCTAAAACTGAAACCATAAGGAGTCGGTGATTCAAATCTGTACGTTAGGGCCTGCATTGCCAGAAACATTCCAAGGCCAGAGATGGCCAGAACCACGTTGGGGACCCAAACATTCCTCTTTGAAAGAAGCCTAGAATCTAGTATTGCCTCGAGGCCTTTCTTTGAATACGCTCTTTCATAAAGGAATGTGGGTATAAACAGGATTACACCTGCCAGGATCATGCCAACTACTGTTATAGAAGTCCAGCCAATGAGCGCACCTTCCGATAGACCGAACACTACAAGACCAAGTGCAACGGCAAAAACACCCGCACCAATGTAGTCGACGCGGGTTCCCGGCCTCCTGTACGCGGATTCCCTTATGTAAACATAGGCAATAGCTACAAGAGCGAACACGAATGGAAAAGCAGTGTGGTAAGTGTACCTCCATCCGAGATCATTGGAGACCAGTGATCCAAGAGGGAGACTCACTGCGAATCCAGCTCCGAACATTGCGCTGAGCAGTGCCTGAGCTTTTGGCACAAGCCTGCGTGGAAACTCTTCTCTGACAAGACTCATTCCAAGCGGCATTACGGTCAACCCGATACCCTGTATTCCACGGGATATAAGCATGTAGGTAAAATTCGGTGAGAATCCCGTGGACACTACAGCCACGGCATAAATAAGCAGGACAATAACAAGCAGTCTCTTCTTTCCGTAAATATCACCCAACTTTCCAACTATGGGACTTATGGAAACCCCTGTAACAAGGTATACTGAAAGAAGCAGGCTTACCTGTGATATCGAGACCTTGAATTCTGATGCTATAGAGAGAAGGGAAGGTGTCAGCATTCCCTCCACGTACATTACTACCATTATAAGCATCGCAAGGATCAACATTACCCTGGTCGTGTATGCTTTGTCGTAATCTTCCTTAATATCGTCTGTTTTCATTATATTCAATCTTCCGTTATTCTCAAGGTCATGGATTTCATCAGATGCAGCAGAATGTTCAGCGATCCCTTGAAAGAAGCTAGATCTTCTTCGGTGGATCCGTTTATGAACTCCATGAAGATCCCATCATATATTGAAGCGAGCTTGCTCAGCTTCTTCTCCCCTTCCGAAGTTAAATGCAGTGAATAGCTTCTCCTGTCCATATCGCTGTGGACCCTTTGAACCAGATTCATGCTTTCCAGGTTGTCAATCAGGCTTGTTATAGTCGGCTTGGAAACCTCTATTATCTCAGACAGGGTTGTAAGCTGTTGCGGTCCATGCATGAAGAGGTAATGCATTATCAGGTACGCAGGCCTGGATATATGCTCCTTCCTGAGGAAGTATGTCTGGAGTGCCATCATTTCCTTTACGACGTCCTTCCAGCACGTCACTAGATCTCCTGCACCCACCTTACCATTCTGATCCATAACTTTCGATAAGGTAAATTGCTTGAATGTATATAACAGTTAGTACACACTAACTATTAGTTCAATAGAACAATTAAGGAATTGTGTTATAAGCCGGGAAACATTGTTTTCCCGACCAACATTTTATCTCTGACGCCGGGGTATCTTTCCAGTCAAGTCACAATGACGCGAGGCTTTCAAATGCGGAGCTTGTTTAGAGAAATAATCGTTACAAATGGGGGGCTAATTCACAAATCCGTGGTAAAGGATTTGGTGCGGTCACTCTTAAGAAAGTGCTTGTTAAATAAGAAATGAAGCCAATTAATCCAGAAACTTCGGCATAAAGTAGGCAATACATGCTTGTCTAAAAGTATTCAGAAAATATGATGAAATTATAATAATACACTTGTTTCTGGCTCCACTTTACTTTGAACTTTTATATATTCGCAATACGGTCTCGAGATCTCTATAAGCAAGTTCCGGCGAGTATGGAACATCTTCGTCTTTTTCAACGGCCTTCAGGAATCCAGATATTTCCGCATCGAAAACATCAAATTCCTCTATTTCCTGGATCCGGCCATTCAGTACCGGAACACCGAATGCAGTATTAGGATGGTCGGAACTCATATGACCTACCTCTCCTCTGTATTCGTATATACTTCCTTTGGTTCCTATTACTTCATAGGCAGGAACATCCGGTGGCGACATATAGTTCCATGAATAGAAGAAAATACCAGTTGCACCGGATTTGAAGCTGATCAACGATACTGTATTGTCTTCACCTTCAATTGATGCTTTTCCCTTATACACCCTTGAAACTATTTCACTGTATTCTCCTCCAAGATCAAGTAAAGCTTCAATAAAGTGTATGCCCCCATCAATCAGAGCGCCTCCACCCATTAGTTTTTCACTGGTCCTCCAGCCATCCAATTTCTGAAAGTTCGACTGGCTTCTCACTATTATGGTGTGTACTTTACCTATCAACCCCTTTTCCAAATACCCAATTGTGTGCCTTAGAGAGGAATCAAAATAATATTGCTCAGCTACCATGAATTTTACGTTATTATCCTTTGATGACGTGATCATGTCTCTTGCTTCTTCCAGCGTAGTCGCTATGGGTTTTTCTATCAAAACATGCTTCTTGTCCCTCATGGCTCTTGTGGCGAGGTCTTTGTGCATGTAGTGTGGCATTACCATGTCGATAATATCATGTGATGAATTCATAGCCTCGTTAAGGTCGCTATAGGTTTTCCTGACTTGAAATTCTTCCCTGTATCTTCTTAAAACCTCCTCATTTCTTGAAAATACCGAAAAATCATATCCAAGCCGATCGTAGCTTTTAGCATGGGTAAACCCGAACCGGTTTCCTCCAAGTAATAATATATCCACGATTGTTTGATATCAATCCCATACTTAGCCTTATTATTTACATGGCTGGTCACGATGCATGTATCAAAGACTTTTTCTCAAGACAAAAAACAATTCCACTCTAAATTGATCGACTCAATGCAAGAAAAGAGTGTTAGTATGAGTGGATGTTAACCAAAGGAAGGTCTAAATAGTGTGATTGATCTATTCCGCCTCGCTGATCCTGACATGAGCAAAGAAGGCTTCTTTTTCAAGAAAGGGGAATTACAACTGCGAAAATTATTCCTCCTCATGTTTTTGATGGAAATTGCAATATTCATCATAATTTCCTCGCTTCCTTTAAAGGATCCCGCTCTTTACAACCAGTTCAAGCAGCAGCAATCATCCATAACAACGTTGCCGCTCCTGCAGATGATATTCTCCATATTCCCGCACAACCTTGAGGTGGCAACCCTGGAGATCGTTCCAATCCTCGGGCAGTTTTTCTACATTCTTTCTGCGGTTACAACCTCTCTGATTCTGGCAGTTGAGGGCACGTCTAATGGCACACTTGGCATTGTTTATTTTCTCGGTTTAGCCCTGCTGCCGGACACATGGATAGAGCTGCCATCTTATGCAGTTACATCAAGCACAGGCATCTACCTCCTATACTTTCTTATAAAGAAGCGTTCACAGATGAGATCAAGGTCAAAGAAGATATTGCTGAACTATGCCTTCGCTGCGCTAGAACTTTTGATCGCCGCCACGTTTGAATCGGCAGCAATAATTATGGAAACAACTTATTCTAGTCCCTACGACCTTTATGGCCCGCTTCTTCTCTGGATACCTGCAATTGCAGTCATCATACTACTTGTATTCATATACAGAAGAATCAACAAAGATGAATATCATGGATACCGGATAGACGACGAACAGAACATCCTGATTCAATAACAATGATTATTATACAAGCTCTTTCCTGAATTTTACGTAAAAAGCAACATCATACGATATTTTTGTGAGCGCAGCCGCCATAAAAACAGCAGGAGGGAAGAACTCGAGCAATGCACCGGCTATTCCCGGTCCAGGTACCTGTCCCACATTTCTTACCTCTAGGAATGTTGAATTTCCAGTAACACGCGAATCTTCCGGTATAACCGTGTTGACGAAACTGTCTCTTGCGGGCACATCCATCTGACTTGTTGTCTGCCGGATGAAAAGAAGGATCTCACTCCATGCGAGAACATGAAATACAGGTATAAGAAAAAGGAAGACATTGCTTATTATATGTGTATATACCATGGTACGTACAAGTCCAATCGATGACGAAATGTAGCTGGAAAGAAGGATCGAGAACGCAGTAATCAGGTTTACTCCTATGAAGATAAGACCAGCCTGTGAAAGCGTTATGTGAAATACAACCTCAAACCATAGTGCTATTATAGATGTATTGACAAGTCCGCCGCCTAATGAATCCACAAAAAAGAGTGACCCGAGCGTATTGATCCTCTTCCTGGTTTCCGGCAGTACTTCACCAGAAATCGGCGTTTCCCTTCGTGAAGGAAACTTCATTGCCATATAGATTAAGACCTGAGCAGCAGCGAGTATCAGTAGCACCAGGAAAATGTCCGGGAAGCTTTTAGCCCCTACAATGTAAAGGAAGGCGGAAGCAGCTGTGCCCGAACCATAGGAAAAAAAGTTGTAGATCGAGAACGCAAGGTTCTTCTGTCCCTGATCCCTGGATACACGACCGATAGTATACTGCTCCAATGACTGGTTTGTAGCCATGTCTTTCCCGGATAGCGAGATCGCACCTATCACGATAGCAATCAGCAGGCCGGGAAGCGTGGGGAATACGTAGAGCAGGGCGATGGCACCTGTGAGGAGAAGCGCCATCATGACCAGCTTTTCCTTGATTTGTACGCGAAGAATCGTATAGAAGAAGATGAAGAAGGTCGAAATTCCAATAGCAAACAGAAGCACCAGAGAAACCTGAATTGCGTTAAGACCGAACGATAGCAGAAAGAACGGTACAGAGATCGAGAGAGACATGAAGATAAAGGATCGGATCGATTTTGTTACAGAGAGAAGGATGTCTTCGGCACTTACCAATAAGCGCTGATAGCGTTCATGTGCATAGTTTTTCCTTCATTTCCTGGATCGCATAAATATGTGGAAGTGATTAAGAGAACGATACTAATGGATCTTGTGGTTATTGGAGGTGGTGCGGCCGGGATGGCGGCTGCATCCAAGGCAAAGCGTGTGGATCCATCCTTGACAGTAACTGTAATTGAGGGAGGACGCTACGTTTCGTACGCAGAATGCGGCATCCCATATTATCTCGAAGGCATAGTGAACTCTCCGGCTGAACTGCTCCATTACCCGCTGGAGGAATTCACAGAGAAGAGAGGTATCAACGTTATTACCCGAACATTGGTAAATGCAATTGACAGGAAGAACCGGGAACTGTTTCTTTCCAATGGTTCTAGAGTGAAATATGACCGCCTGATTATAGCCACCGGAGCTTCCCCTAAAGTTCCAGACTACCTTTCTGCGCTCGGTATTCATGGGATACGGTCTCTGGAATCAGGCGAAATTACTCACCAGGATATTGCAAATGCGGCTACAGTTGCAATAATCGGTGACGGGATACTTGGCATAGAGCTTGCGTCATCGCTTGTTCAAGGCGGAAAGAAAGTCTTCCTTGTTTCAAGGCACAGTGAGATACTGAAGGGCTTTGACACGAAGATAGGTGCAGCTTTCAGGGAGGAGTTCAAGCAACGCGTTAATGTTTTGACTGAAGCATCAGATCTTCAGGTGACCAAAAGGGATAGTTCCTTCTTGCTTGCAACCAAGGGGAAAGTGGTTGCAGTCGATGCTGTCATATCTGCCACTGGAATAGTTCCAAACACGAGAATTGCAATCGATGCCGGTATTGCTACTGATTCGCGTGGAATAATAATTACTGATGGATATATGCTTACTAGTGATCCAAATATTTATGCTGCGGGCGACTGTGCTTCTACAACCAACATTGTAACAGGAAAACTGGACTGGCACCCGCTTGCACAGGTTTCCAACAAGATGGGCAGAGTTGCTGGATCGAACGTGGCAGGTGGCAAAATGGTCTTTCCCGGATCCGTAGGAACCACCCTGGTAAAAGTATTTGACTATGAAATCGGATTCACAGGATTGACTGAAGAACAGGCAAAGACGAATGGACTGGACGCGAAGACTATTTTTGTAAAGGCAATGAGCAAAGCAGGTTACTATCCGGGAAAACAGCCTGTGTTCGTAAACATGGTTACTGAAATTGGGACGGGCAGGATCCTTGGCTCCCAGGTTGTGTCGAAGGATGGCGCCGCATGGCGGGTCAATGCCGTGGCTGCTGCCATACAGGCCAGACTAACGGCCGAGGCATTCTTCTTCTCAGACCTGGGATACAGCCCCCCGTTTGGGCCAGTATGGGATCCTCTTATAGTTGCGGCTGACCTATCAATGAAGTAGAATTTATCAAAAGTGGTATCTTACTTTTTTGTATTTTCAATTACATTCAAACGTGCCTTGGCTTTCAATCGAAAGAACGAGATATTGTAAATTCGGGAAGGAATGAATGCGGTGCCTACATTTTTAATTCTCAATAGGATGTTGTCTTCAT
>JBMFWM010000072.1:0-6803 GCA_049965275.1 Thermoplasmata archaeon
ACTTTTTCTTTCAAAGATAGTAATCATTCATCGAGACCAAACGATTTCAGGAGAGCTGAATGAGAATCGATCCTTCTCGCCCTCAAGACGCATGCATTTATAGACTGAAACAACCCCTCTCCTTTCCAGTGCTTCTCTGCCATTATCTCCGTTTGCGAGTTCCTGAGATGAAAGAAGTGTTTTCAGGGCATCCGGTCCTATGGGTGGCTCCCAAATGGGCCAGAAGAATACATCGTTACCCCCCTCTCTTCTGAATCCTGTGGTTTTCAACATTACACCTTTAGATATGCTGCTTTGATAGGGGACAGTGGAAAACAGAGGAAGTGCCTGTAAGGCGAGCAATGTAACTCCAGCATTCGATTGAAGATTTTTTGAAGTAGGAAGAATGTTGCGGTATGCGTGAAGTCTCGTTGTTTGGGGGTCCCAACCAAGTGAGTGAACCCTGTCTTCATATTTCCAGGGTCCAAAGATAGCTTCTCTTATCTTTTTTTCATCTTTTTCAACGATGGTATATATTTCATGAACCGTATTAAAAAATTTTTGTGTACCTGATAGCATGTGTAAAGGAGTTCTCCTGATTTTTCCATTGTCATCTATCGCAACTTCCGTGCCGTATGCGGAAAAATAGTCTATTTCCTCTCTTTCATCCACCCCCGCCTTTGCGTTCCATTTTTCCGCGTGTTGTTTGAAGTTCGTGGATTTCGTTTTTATATCATTGTTTATGCTCCACCCGAAGACATTTTCATTGTAACGGACAGATTTGTGTATGATGTGCACAAGTTTATCACGGTCGATTTCCGCCGGTACGTCTATGACCGCAGTGGCTTCGTCAATGGGAAAGCCGTCTTGGTCCCTTACCATCCACCGGAGTTTCGTTCCCTTCATTCCGTCGATTCTTGATGACATTCTCAGAAGCCCGAATGATGCTAAAGCTCCGATTGGGTTGCTCCCTTCAAGTCCGGTAAGAATAATCTCCGTCATTTCACTTCCCTCGGTTTTGAGCATATGTGATCGGCGAGCCTTACTATTGTTTCCAAGTAGGCGGTTCCCCAGTAGCCGTACTTTCTTGTAATTTCCCAGAAAAGCTCCGTCCATCCACTATCAAGTCTCTCAAGATTGTGCTTTCCCTTAAATCTTACTTCAGTTCCATTGAAAGAGAATTTCACTTCTTCCATTCCGTTGTCGTCGACTGCAGGCATCACTGCCCTGCCCCTGCCATGGTGTGTTCCCACGAGGTATTTCACGAGTTCCCTGTCGGAGGCGTCCTTTGCGAGATTCTGATTCTCTACGATCATTGCAACAGAGTAGCATTCGTGTCTGGCACCTGCAGGATAACCGGCATTCACGCGCGCCATGCGAATAGCATTATAGTCATTAGCGTATATCTCCCTCGACTTTGCAAGCAGCCTTCCTTTCTCCACGTAACCAGGATCTCCTCCGGCCAGCCATGCCTGAAATCTTGGATCAGCTTTTCCAATATCGTGAAGCTTTGCTGAAATCTCAATGTTTCTTATAGCATGATCTGGAATTCCAGCAAGAGTCGCAAATTCCCTTGCCATATTTGCCACCATTGTACTGTGATTCTCGAGTTCCATTTCTGCGGTCAGGGAAGACGTATCATCCTCCTCTGTCGCATCATCTAACGATCTCCTCTCAATTATGATTCCATTCGGCTTTTCGTCATCCGGATAAACGTATTCTTCCCTCTCAGTTTTGAGCTTTGTCAGAGCATCTTTCACAGTATTCTTCATATAAGGAATTTCAAGGAGACTGTCTATGAGTTCTTCGCATATTTCAGTCAAATCCTCCTCGTTCCCGTATCTTTCCATCGCGTTTTCTACAAGTGAACGTGCACTCTCGACCTCTTCCTCCTTATCCGGCGGGAACCATTTATGAACAAGATTCTCATTGATCCTCAGAACTATTTTCCCCTTCTCGAGCATGGCCTCTTCTGCCACATCTTCAACATCGTCTGATGATTCTGGGTTCCATCCATACCTGTCGTATCTTCCATAGTACGATGGCACGATGATTGTATCACCTGGCATAACCTGGCTGAGCTTGATGACCTTGCTTTCATCAGGGCCCATCCATTTTAGCACCTTTATTTCATCCCCTTTGATTCCGTTCTCACCGCTTACACCTTCAATATCGGCAACATCTTCCGGGATTATGCCTGAAAAGGAGGAAAGAGCCCATATCGGTAATGACATCGCTTCCGCATTGACAGGAGGGAGGGATTCCACTGTTTCAATGATATCCGCCTCATTTTTCTCATTGATTTCCGGAAGGTCTGCCCTCCATATGACCTGCACGTCTTCATCTCCTGCCTTGATACCGTGAAGATAAAGCGGTATCGATGGTTCCGTGAAAGGTGTCGGAAACGTCTGGACAAGCATATCCATCTGAGATGGAGTGAGTATTGGTGCATCTGATGAAGGCGATACCGCTCCCTCTATCATTTTACGTCCCATGTTCTGAATTTTCTCTCTCAATGACGCACCCATATCAACGTAACTGTCTTTCTTCCGTTTCTCGGACAGTTTCAATAATATATCCCACGTTTTTTCTGGAGACTCACCATAAATGGGGTGCACCTTATTTTTATCCACCTTTGAAATTTTCCCGTTTACTATGACTCCAATTGAGTCGTCTCTGAGTCCGAGCCTGTTGAGGCGCCCGAAACGCTGCTGAAGTACGTCCAGAGGAGCATTTTCTGTCACCAGAGCGTCGAAATCTATGTCTGCACCGACCTCGATCGTCTGAGTGGCGACAACTAAGAGCGGTTTTGAGTTTACAGCCCTTTCCCTTCCGGCAATGATCATTGGCAGATATTCATTCATCAGGATGTCTCTATCGTACGGCCTAATCCTGCCTGTGAGGAGAACAGCATCCGCGGAGCTGTCGTTTATTTGTTTCCTTATTTTCTCAAATGTCTTGCGTGCCACGATAACTGAATTTGCAACCACACCTATGACGGGGTTTCTTTCTTTTCCGAGCTTCTCCATGACACTCATAGCTTCTTCCTTGAGTTTTTCAGATATTTTCTCATTTGCCTCTGCCATGCTTTCTGGAATTTTCTTGACTTCAACAAGTTTAGCAATCTTGCTGCTTGATAGGCGCTTCTTCAGGACTTCGTCCTGTAAATCTTCATCCTGAAGCCCAAATGATTTCATTTCCTTCAGGATATAAGGAGTTGCGCTCATTCTGACCACAGTTATAGGTTCTGCTATCTTTACCCTAGACCATTTCTCCGTCTGGAACATTCTTATGCGGTTTAGTGTTTCTTCGAACGGTCGTGAGATGTGGGCTTCGTCGATAATTATTAAGCTATCGACACCCACAAGTGATGCATGAACAGGGCGCATTGATCCGCTGACCCCGTATCCCCTGAAGAGCAGTCTGGATCCTACCTGATCGACGGTCGACACAATGACCGCTGGCTGCATAGGATTTTTTAAGAATGGCGGTTCTCTCGGAAGACCACCGCGAAGTTTTATTACTTCAAGCGGCGTTTCTGGATCCCCGTAATTGATCTTTTTCAACGCTTCTGCAACTTCAAGAAGAATGCCATCGTTTGCGTTCTCAAGTGCCTTCCTGATTTTCTCAGCTCTCTCATAAGCTTCGTCCACCACCACACGGCGGTCAATCACGAAGAATATCCTTCTGCGTGATCTCTTGATTCCCTGATTCCCGTTTGCCTCAAGAGCAAGGAGGAAAACGGCCACATCTATTATTGCTGTCTTCCCTGATGATGTCGGAAGGTTGACCACTTCTGGCCAGCCGTTATCAACAACTTCCCTCAGCAGCCTCAACTGCCACGGGAATGGATTGTAGTTATGTATTCTCTCGAAGAATGATTTAAAATCTTCCAGATTCATTGCACATCACTGTACCATGGTTTACAAAGGCCGAAGCCATAATATCTTCCTGCACCCAAGAGAACAGGCCCCTCGACCTTTTCCCTGAACTTTATGAGAACATGAGACCTCAGGCGCCCGGACATTTTTTCAGGCACCTGAACGTCTGGAGCAGTCGGTGCGCCGGAGAATACACTGACATTTCCCATGCGTACCTCGACAGGTTCAGGAAGCCCAGCCTCAACGCACATTTCCCTGAAAACCTTCCCTCCGTCCTTGCCCGGTCCTACTGAAGATTTTTTCGGATGCTTGCCGAATATAACGGGAGTCACGGTTGCCCATGTGTCGCTCTTTGCCCTGTAAGTGGAAGGTCGGAGACCGTATGGGATTCTCTCCTCGTCTATGGGTTTGAGTTTTTTTAACTTTATGACCCCGGATTTCCCTAGTGTGAGGTCTCTTATTTTACTGCATACATCATTGGTTTTCCTTCGAGTCTCCATATCAGTACTGGCAGGAAGCCACACTGCAATTCCCATTATATGGCCGTCTGCATAATCATGCCCTACATCTGGAAAGGGGGTAATGGCCATATGAGGCAGGGTTGATACTCCTCCGTCCTGTGTATGACCCGAAACAGTCTCCGGGATCGGCGGTGGATAAAGGCTCAGGATTGCCTTCCTCATGGTTGTGGTGATTGTGTTTATTGATCCGGAAGGAAGCGTTTTCTGGTCAAATTTGAAATACGATACGAGTTTCATTGATGATTCATGGTATTTCAGAAATTCTGATGGTTTTTTGCTGATCAAGGTGTAGGGAGTTACTGCACCCAGATGGGGTTGAACTGTCAGATTATGGCCTCTCATATCGTATATATTCTCGAGATAGGATTTTTTGCCTTTTCTCACGGTCCTGAGCATGATTTTTCCATATATGTCAGGTACAAGATTCGGTTTCGGTGGTGACCTATTGATAGTGACTCTCACGGGTGACTTCGAAGTCCCCAGATAAGTAACGTTTTCGGCTATCCTCTGCAGCGATTCCAGCATTTCTTCATAGTTGCCATCCGGATTCCAGATAAAATATACCTTGCCGTCAATGAGGGAAAGAGACGGGAAATGTCTTTCCTTCCTCATTCTTTTTTCTGGATTACTTTTATCATCATTCACTGGTACGTAGAACGAAGGTGATGTTGATTTTAAAACGTTGTGGTTTTGTAGCAATGAATCAGGTTCCACGTACATTTCAGGCGGAGGCAGAGTTTCCAGCCATTCAAGTGCCTTCGACGCCTGTTTTTCATGGACCGCTTCCTCATAGGAAGCAACGAGGGCAGAGAAAAGGCGGCTGGGATGCGGAGGCCATTCAACAGCATCCTTCCTGCTCCATGATGCCGCATAAACCCTTTTCGTGAGGAATTCCACTTCTATAGAAAACAATGGAATCGCCTCTTTCAATCTGCGTTTTCGTCTTCTTCTTTATTTTCTTCCTCGTTGTTCTCTTCAGCTTTATCTTTCACTTCCTTTTTTTCTTTGTTTTTTCCGCTTCCATTGGGTTTAGGTTTGTACTTGCGGCCTTCTTTTATCAACTTTATAAGTTCTTCACTGGGCTTTAGAGTAATCACTTCTTCTTTCCATGGCAATCCGATACGTTTCGCTTCTTCTATCGCATTATCCATGAGTTCCTGTGCACCCTTTGCATCGAGGGTGAACGTTTCGACCGAGCCGTCGTTGGCTATGATCTCGAAGTGTGACTCTCCTGCGGGAATGAGGAGGCACCCTGACCTGAGGTCATAGCCTGTTTCTTCCATCTTTACGAAGGCGTAAAGGGCTAAGGAGGCGAGGAGTGATCTTGCCACGAGATTGACGTTTGAATCCTCTTCGCCCGATAATGGAAAGTGAAGTCGGCGAATGGCAGGTAGCGAAATAACCATGGTCTGCTGTGCGTAATCAATCGTGACGCCACCCCTTATCTCTTCTCCGTTTTTGTTACCTTTCTCTATTCCTGGTGCTATATTTCCAAGCCCTAGTTCCGATGGTTTCATGGGTGTGGGCTTACCGCTATCGTTTACTTCAGCCTGGTCTGGATCAAGTGTCATTTTTCCGTCTTTGCTCAGGTATATCTTAGATCTGCTGGATATTGGCAGAGGATCTATTCTTGATGTGGTGTGTATGCCCTTCACTGCGTTTATACCTATTATTTCTGAAGTTATTGCCCTTTGCAGTTTATTGTTGAACGTATCATGAAGTTTTGCTGAATCCCAGTATCCAAATATGAGTGAGTGAGGTGCAATTTTTAAGAGGGGGGTTATATTCTTGGGATTTGACTTGATGAATTCCTTTCCGATGTCGGTATCTCTGAAACTTGTATCGTTTAGCTTGCTGTCTCGGAAGATGGCATCGGATATCCTGTGTGGAGCTTCCAGTGACGTTATTACTCCTATTTCAGGGAAATTTTCAGAGAAGTCCACCTGTAGCATTGGTATCCTTATCTGCCCATTTTTATAAGCTTCCAAGAGCGCCATCTCCATCCTGTTGGCCTGTGACTGAACTGTATCGAGAAAAACGGTGTTGACCTTGACATTATCCTGAAGCAGTCTTTCCTCCTCAGCATAAATTCCACCTTCGTATGTCGGCGGGGACACTTTGCTTCCGGGACCCCCGGCAGGATAAAGTTTTACAATCTTTCGGATAGCAGAGGTATTCCCTTCAACTATTGACTTCATCTTTTCCCAGTCCATTTCAACTGCAGTCATAATGTTTAATATGGTGTTTACTTATATACTTTTTCCATTCCATTATATAGATATTATTTCATTTTTTTCTCCTTCTTAGTTCTGCAGATACTGTAGATTCACCTGATTGTGATTCTGCTTCATCATTCTTATAAGCTTCCTTAGATATTATGGCTATACTAAAATTGTTCTCATTCCCACTTTTTCCTTTACAC
>JBMFWM010000073.1:0-6551 GCA_049965275.1 Thermoplasmata archaeon
AAATCCAATGTAAAGGTTTATCTAAGGTCATAGCGTAGATGCTGCGTGGTGAGCATTCCCGCATTTGTTGTCGACCCAGCTTGTAGCAATATTTCATCCGCGCATATTCCCAAGGTGCAGGATATGTTCGCAAGGGTTAGGGGAGGAAATGAGTATTGGTAGTCCGTTCAACTATCTGGGGGGCACATGAACAACGACACAGTCAGTGCGGATGAGTTTGTTCTGAACATCTTTGGTAAAGTGACAAGGATCGTTTCTAATGAAACAGAGGTGTCAGATCTGGAAAAAGTCAGTAAGGCAGTTACTGAAAAAAACAGGGCAACAAAAAACGGACGGGGGAGCAATCTTTATGTCATCGATCTCGTAAATCCAACGCACGCCTTCTATGACATTATAAACCCTTCTGTTCCAAATCCTCCCGATCTTCAGTACAAGTTTAATTACGGAAAATTTATTGAAAAGAAAGTTGCGAGAATCCTGTCGGAAGATGACAGGTTCGTAAACGAGCAAGGAAAAGTTTACGGGGATCATGTTGGAATGCCAGATGTTTCAGGAAGAATAGATTTCAGAATTGGAGACACCTTGATTGAGTTCAAGACATCAGAACAGGATGTTCGAAATGTGGATTTTCTTTTTTCTGCAAAACCTCATGATTTGGAACAGTTATTGCTATACGCTTTGTTCTCCAAGAGGGAGAAGAAAGACCATCGGTTACTATATTTTGTTGGTAAGCACCCTAACATAAAGGTGAGATCCTTTAAGGTAAAGATAATAGAAAAGGATCCTATCGTCTCGTATTTCGTTCAAAGACGGGATTCACTTCGTGAGGCGATTGAAAAATCAGACCCTTCCGCCCTCGGCCGCTGTAGGTACTTTGATCAATTGTGTAAGTTTAAGGAAGGGGGAATTTGCGACTGCGACGGTAAGGAAAAAATAGATACTGCTGATCTCAGAAAGAACGTTTACATCGGAGAAACCCAAAATTCTTGGAGCGGGAGCATCATTAACTCATTGAGAGAAAATATTAAGGTGATCGGCTTCTGGGACCTTTTTCAGCCTAGACGGTGGGTACTTAATGAACTGAATCCTTTGGAGTACATTGAAAATGACGACGATCAGTCTTTGGAGAATTACTGGTTGCGTAGAGAGATTGAAAGGAAACTTCTGGGCGAGGGGATCGTCGTTGAACACGGGATTAAAAATATCCCTGGATTTTCAGGCTCTGCACTCCTATATAGCACCCGAAGAGGGAATTACAAAAAGTTCCCGTTGCTGGTACGAGTATCTGATACAAGGTCACTGTACCCTAATAATTATCATAAGGCGCAAATAGGTGCAGTTTGTGCAGCAATGAACACTGAAGTTGGATATATATTTCATTTCTTTAAGAATCCACAGGCTGGTATTTTATGGGAATTGAGTTTCAACGATCTGTCAGGCATAAGAAAGGCACTGGTAAAGTTAATTGGTGAGATGGTAAAACTTCCTCGCGGTGACGAATTGCGTGCGGTTCTGCCTTCTTGCCCGGATTTTCTTATTAACAGAAAGTGCCATGGCAATTGTGTGTGTAAGGCGGAGCGACAAGGCATTGTTGGTTAGCTAAGGACATAAAGGTGAAAAAGTGAGAACCTCTAAACTTTACAAAGAGATAAGGGAGGAAATGAGCGTGCTGAAGAAACTTGATAATCAAGTGCAGATGCTGGATACAAGAAGAAGAATCTTATTTTCTATATGCTTTACAATTGCTGGGATGAACAGCATAAGAAAGGTGATACTTCTGAAGATTTCCTTCTCAGGCTCAAGAATCTGATGAGATGGGGCGCATCGGTTTATCCTATGAGATTCATCCCACTTAACTCACTTACCAGAATAGGATATGTGTCTCCGCTCTGGACTCCTGAGAAGCTTGAGATGATTGCGGATGCTAGGAGGGTGCTAGGTTTTGCTGGAACGTGGGTTCCGTACAAAGCCCTTGCTGACAAATTCATATATTCTGAGACATTTGAGCAGGCAATGGAGTTGAGGCCAAAGCAAAGCACAACTCCCATTCCAGCAGAATACTAATAAATAAGCTGCAATTTTCTCTTTTTAGTTGATAAACTCCACTATAGCCTCCTGCTCAGCCACAGTCTTCTGGGGAGGGTTTAGTCTCTTCTTTATAATATCCATATAGTTCAGGTTCTTCTCTATGCCTACTGAGTTTCTGCCGTAAAATTCAGCAACCACAGATGTTGTACCAGAACCTAGAAAGGGGTCCAGAACAGTGTCCCCCTCATTGGTGCATGCTAGTATTATTCTTTTCAAAAGTTCGAACGGTTTTTGCGTGGGGTGTTCACCCGCCCATTTCTCCTTCCTTGGCGTTAATGGTATTTCCCAAAGATTCCTCATCTGCTTTCCATCATTAAGGGCACGCATGACTTCATAATTGAATACCCATTTCTTCTTCGTGTGGTTCTTAGCAGCCCAGATCAGTTGTTCAGTGCTTTCAGTGAACATTCTCCTGGTGATGTTAGGTTGTGCATTTGGCTTGAACCAGATTATGCTGTTGTTGATCTTCACATCTAAATGCTGCAATATGAAGCCGATCTGGTATATGTTGTGGAACGACCCACAGACCCAGAGGCTGCCTCCCGGTTTCAGCACGCGCAGGCTTTCCGTTATCCATCTAAGATTGAAATCAAACAGTTCATCTTTTGTGAAGAGGTCCCATGTTTCCTGCAGAGTTATATGCTTACTGTATTTCCACCCAAGACCCTTTTTCTTGGCAAGGCCGTATGGTGGATCTGCAAAGACCAGATCAATTGAGTTCTCAGGAAGAGTTTTCAGGATGTCGAGTGCGTCTCCTCCATATATCTTATGATTCATGCTTTTCCCTCGTCCGTTCGCGCATTCCATTCACGCATAAGTGAATTTATCTTGGTAGATACTTTAATATCCATCATCCTGCACTTCCTCTTGAATTCGCTGATTACTTCCTCATCGACTGTTATATTTATTGAAACTTTTGTCATCTCACTATCTCTAACGATTAATGTGTATTTATCACTATTCATCACTATTAAGTTCTTTATGCAAATTTTCGTAACTGTTTCATGGAAATTTCCAAACGTGATGGCAGTGGCGAGTATATCAAAGCTTTCAAGGAATTCAGAATAAAAAATGGAACTACAATTGGAGTATTTCAGGGATCAAGAGGTAATAATCCAGATTTGGACATTATTGTGAAATACAAGGAACCGGGAAAGCAAGTAAGGACACCAAAACACCTGCACTGGGCCATTGATTTACTAATAAAAAAAGAGCATGGACCGCAGTTAACAAAAAAATTTGTAAGATACCTCCTTTCTATGTGGGATAAGGTAACACCATTCAGAACAAAAGAAGAACAACAGAAATGTTTACTCAAATACAGTCGAGAAGAAGACATTTCTGAATTCCTTGAATTGGACGGATATGGCGAGTATTCTGTGGAATTCATTGCTAAGGTGATGGAATTAATTATGATACAGGAGAAAACTGGCCTGGCAACCGCATTCATGTTTAAAGGTGTTCTAGAAAGTATTTACTACGATAAAGATATATTTACCATTGTGGCTTCAGCTGGATTCAACGGCAGAAATTGATAACATTCATTAGCCATATCCGGAGCGTCAATATCGTCATCGTTGCAAGATAGCTATGCTTCATTGGTCTTCATTCTCTTCAGGATTTCATCCTTTAATGATTCATCTATATTTCCATAGATAAATGAATCTAAAATGATCTTCATTTCGTCAATGGTGAGGTCAAATATCTTGCCAGCGATCTGAGCTTCCAATTCGGCCCTTAACATTAAATCATTATTATTAGAGAGTTCCCGTGATTTAGCTATAATTTCTTTAAGTAGGACCTCCGGAATATCTGGAATAGGCAGTTCGTAAACAAAGAAAAAATTCAGGTGTGAAGTCACCCTCTGCCTTATATAATAATCCAGGACAAAGCTGTTGAACAGGGCTTGGATATAATATATATAATCTCCGATCGGTTTCTGTTCGATGATACCCTCGTGTCCAATTTCTACGTTGAATGGCTCAATGTAGGGGAGGGTATTGGCGAGAAATGCACCAGATTGTAATACGCAGGATATAATGGTTCTTTCGTTGGTGGCGCCTGCCACATCCCTAAACACTAATCTTTCGTTCTTGTAATCCATTTTTATTGTCCCGTTTTTGATTCCTTTCTCAATCATTTTTTTATCTATTTTATATCCTTTGTTCATTATTTTTTCCATAATTCTGTCGACTGTTCGTCCAAAAAGTCTCTGTCGACCCAGTTCCTCATCAACCCAATATTTGTTCTGGGAGAAATGCGAATTGTATTGATGGATCATCTTGCCTTCATAGAGGATCAGGCCTTTCTGTTCTTCAGAGAAAATATCCTTGTCATTTGTTTCGTGCAATTCGCTTCGGAGTACCAAACCAGTATCCTTTAACAGCCTGTAATTTCCCCTGATCTTTGATACCAATGGAATGTCTGCAGATGACCTGAATTCCGTGATTCCCATGACGTCAGGAGACATCTTTCCAACCAGCTGCGCAGGATAGTCGAACATCTCATCGATCTGTTTCCAGTCTGTAACGTAAAATTTCGCCTTAAAGGATCTCCCCGTCTTATCCTTGGACACTAAGAGCATATCAAACTTGAACTGTGCATGAATGTCTGGAAACCATACCTTACCCCTATTCTCAAATGAGATAAGTTCACGTATTTCCCACTTTTCAATCACTTCCTTTCTGATCAGGTAAGTGCCCTTATCCGTGTGGAAATTTGAGGGAATAAGTATACCAAAGGCTCTTTTTCCTAATTCCAGGAATCTCTCCGTAAAAACCTTCTGTAATGAGAAATCTCCGCCGTACTGCAACTTATAGTTATTGGATATGAAACTGGATAGCTCCTTAAAATACGAGACATACGAGTCCCACTCGGCCTTGACGATGGGATCACTCATCTTCTCCGCAAAAAGTTTCTCAAATTCCTTCCCTGTGATTGAATATTTTGAAATTCCCTCTCCGAATATCTCTGGATGCTTTGCTGCAAACTCCTTCTTGTTTGGTTTAAGATTGTTCCAGGGCGGATTCCCAATAACTCCTGCAAACCCGCTATTTTCTTTGTCAAGTGGAGATCCAGATTCGTCGAAATAGAAGAAAAAATACTCCAATGGAAAGTATAGTGCACCCTTCAGCAAGCTATATGTCTTTCTGAACTCTACGTCAAGCCTTGCCCGAATCTTTCTCTTGATATTGGTAATACTGCCTGGGATCTCTGATTCTGTAGGGTTTTCCCTGTATCTCCTGTAGAGTGCCATCATCTCCTGGATATCAACTTTAAATTCGCTGTACATGATATTAATTATCTGTTCATCAGGAAGGCTTATTATGGAATTTCCGTTGATGAAGTTTAATTCCAGATCAGGTAGTATGTGGTTCTCATTCTCTGGCAGTTCCTGATAATAAAATGATTTTGCGTTGAGTTTCACTGCTTCCTTCCATAGATTCACCTTTGCTACGTTAAGCGCTGTGCGATCCAGGTCTGCCCCAAATATATGCCTAAGAATTATTTTGGAGATAAGGTCTCTCTGTATGCCATCACTCCTAAGTCCCAGCATATTCCTGATTTTTCCTGTTTCCTCTATCTTGTGAGCTACATCTGGCGGTAACAAAAGCGAGGAGTGCTGGCCAAACTGCCGTTCCACCCAGATAGTTTCATTATCCAGGTCCTGATAAATATGGTAAATCTCACGAAGTACACCTATCAGGAATGGACCCGAACCGCATGAAGGATCAATTACGCCGCAGGATAGGAATCTGTTCACCCTATCACGCGCGACGTCGAAATGGCCCCCGTTGATGTTTGACACTATCTCATCGGCCAATGGGCGAAATATTTCTTTTACAATCGCCGACGACATGTGTCTTGTGATCTCCCTTGGTGTGTAATAAATCCCCTGATCTTTCCTGTCTTCTGCCAGGAACGTCTCGTAGGACTTGCCAAAAACGTCCTCGTCTATCACCCTGAAGCTGTATGAATAGAGACCTTCTGAGAAAATCTTAGCCTGTTCATCGAACCCCGCAACACGCTTTAAAACGTCAAGAGCCCTGTCATAGTTCTCTTTGCTCTGTTCCAGCCTAGAAAGAATGTTGCTTGATGGAATGAAGAGTTCAGTATCATAATATTCGTAAAGAAATTCATCGAGGTCATGAAAGAATGCTTCAAGCACTTTCATGGACCCTTTTGTTTTCCATCTTTTATATGCAGAGACAAATGTCTCCCAGACGTACCTATAATCGATTATAATGAAGTCTTCCAAAGTGAGGGCAAAAATAAGTTTATTTAAGAGAAGAACGCTATTGTTCTTTGGATCTTCTGTCCATTTGAGTTCCTGGAGATATCCATACCATTTCTTCAAATCCCTGATGAATTGTTTGTCAAGGTCGTGCCTAGCTATACCCTGAGTTCTTCTTTTCAGGTAATCCGAGATATTCTTTGTTCCGGATATGCCATTAATAAACTCT
>JBMFWM010000074.1:0-6493 GCA_049965275.1 Thermoplasmata archaeon
GATTGATATTCTTCAACAGTACGGCGGCGTTGAACATTCTGGCAATGAATTTCTTGTAAGCGACCTTAAGGTCTCATACGAGAAGGCAGGGCTCCTGAACGGAGACCTTGCAAGAGCGGGATACATTGTAACAAAGTTTGACATATCTGGCGAAGGGCTTGAAAACTATTTCCTTTCACTGGTGGGTGGTTCTGGTGCGTGAAGGTAAAAACAGCACACTGGGCCGAGCATTCTTTTTCGATTTCCGTAAAACTGTAACCGGGAAATTCAGCATTGCCATGATTATAGTAATCCTACTGTTTTCAGTTATTGTAGGACTAGTCTTTGGTTCGTTCTCCAGTTCAAGTTCCAATAACTCACTAAACTCCATCGGATATTATGAAAACAACTCATTACATATTGCTGTATTAGGAACAGATCAATACGGAAATACAATCTCGGGTCTACCAATCAGCGTAGGTTATAATGGCTCCTATTTCAACGGTACTTCGGATTCGTATGGCTTTTTCAACGCTACAATACCTGTAATACTTAATCAGACTCTTGTTGAAGCGAACGGATTCGAGTATTTTCAATACAACTATTCCAGCAGCTCAATAAACTCTGGATTTGCAGACTTTGGAACCGTGTATTATTCCAACTCGAGTAATCCGAAGCTCGCCTTTTTTAATGCCGATGTGGTAAATATATGGAGCGTAGCACAGAAGTCAAGCAGCACTAACAGGTCTATTGCACTCTTCTATGTCGGGCCAGATGGAACAAAAGCACCCCCAATGACCTTATACGCAAATCCGGTCGCAAATAATGTTGCGGTAAATGTACCTGCTCCAGGAACAAACATATCAACGAAAGGATTGATCGATCTAGGTACGTACTCGAACTTTTCGTACATCGTGATACCTGCAGGTGTAGGTGTCCACAACGGAACAGGAACTTTTCAATTGTATCTGGTAAATTTAACGGGCAATGTTTACCAATCAACCGTTGTCGATCTTTACACGAACGTGAGCACATCACAGGTGACTATCGTCTTTCTAGCGGTTATCTCTGAACTTTTCGCTTTCCTAATGCCTTTACTTGCTATATTCTCTGCTTATCTTTACTACGCTAAGGATAAAACGAACGGAACAATGGAATCAATCCTGTCGAGACCGGTTACCAGGGGGAGGTTGATAGCATCCCGTTTTCTCTCAAATGTCGTGGTTTCGCTTATCGCATTAGCGGCAGGAATTGCAGCAATTGACGTACTTAGTTCGAGATATACGGGTGTATTCCTGCCCGAATACCAGGTACTAGACATTATATGGGCGTATTTTGTCATAGCAACAGCATTCATCGGACTTGTTTACCTTATAGCACAGCTAACGAAATCGACGGGTTTGGTACTTGGCATATCAATAGTTTTCTATATCGTTCTTGTTTTATTTTGGTCCACGCTTTCCTCCTTATTGCTTCCACTCGCACTCGGCCTTGTTCCTGGCACAATACCTTACTCTCATGCTTACATCATCATCAACTCATTCTCGCCGATCGGGTACGCAAACCTTGTCACTACCTATCTTGAGGACAATATAGTTGGCATAAGCTTCTTCAGCCTCGGCGTATCATTCACAGAAATCCTGATCGTCGGGATTGTCTGGCTTATCGTTCCTTTCGGTCTAGCGTTTATGCTCGCCAGAAACAGGGACTGGGTAGCCTCCAACTGATCAATCTTTTCAATTAAAATTATAATATATATGCAATGCATTCTTTATTGAAAATCACAATATTTTAAAATACTCTTTTTTAATGTCTACAACTATGCCATCAGATAGCGGCATCACTTTAAGAGTAGCTGAAGCAAACTCAACTGACCCGGGCATGTCGAGGGTCAGACTGGACGAGGAATCCAGGATGTCACTTGGAGCAGAGATAGGAGATGTCGTTGAGATTGAAAAAGTAAAAAAGACCGTGGGACGTGTTTACCGGGCGAGGCCCGAAGACGAGAATCGCGGCATCGTACGTATAGATAGTGTAATGAGAAACAACTGCGGTGCTTCAATCGGAGACAAAGTAAAGGTTAAGAGAGTTATTGCCGAAGAGGCAAAACGTGTTACACTTGCGCCAATCATACGCAAGGACCAGAGGCTGAAATTCGGTGAAGGCATTGAGGAATTTGTCCAGAAGGCGCTTATCAGGAGACCTATGATTGAGCAGGACAATATCAGCGTGCCCGGTCTCACTTTGGCAGGTCATTCTGGGCTGCTTTTCAAGGTAATTAAAACAATTCCGCCGAAAACACCGATCGAGGTCGGTGAAACCACGAAAGTCGAGATACGCGAAGAACCTGCCTCTGAGGTTCTTGAGGATGTTTCCAGGATAAGTTATGAGGATATAGGCGGACTTAGGGATCAGCTTGGAAAAGTCAGGGAGATCATTGAGCTTCCACTCAAGCATCCGGAGCTTTTTGAAAGGCTGGGTATACATCCGCCGAAAGGAGTTCTTCTTTATGGGCCGCCTGGAACAGGTAAGACGCTTATAGCGAGAGCTGTTGCGAACGAAAGCGGCGCAAACTTCTTCTCTATAAATGGGCCTGAAATAATGAGCAAGTATTATGGTCAGAGCGAGCAGAAGCTGAGGGAAATATTCCTCAAAGCGGAGGAATCCGCTCCTTCCATTATATTCATCGATGAAATAGACTCAATTGCCCCAAAGAGGGAAGAAGTACAAGGAGAGGTAGAAAGAAGAGTCGTTGCACAGCTTCTTACCCTAATGGATGGACTGAAAGAACGCGGACATGTAGTAGTTATAGGTGCAAGCAACAGGATTGACGCAGTTGATCCAGCTCTAAGGAGGCCGGGTAGATTCGATAGGGAAATCAATATCGGCGTTCCAGATAAAAATGGCAGGAAGGAAGTTCTTTCCATTCACACAAGGGGAATGCCGATGGGAATATCCGAGCAGGAGAAGAACGAGTTTCTTGATGAAATTTCTGAATACACATACGGTTTCGTTGGCGCTGATCTTGCGGCCCTGGTCAGGGAATCCGCAATGAATGCACTGAGAAGATATCTTCCTGAAATTGATCTTGATAAACCGATACCGGCTGAAATATTAGAGAAGATGGCCGTGAGGAAAGACGACTTCATGGAAGCGCTCAAGCTAATTGAGCCAAGCAGCCTGAGAGAAGTGACTGCCGAGATTCCTAATGTGAAGTGGACAGACATAGGCGGCCTCAACGACGTTAAGAGTGAACTCAGGGAAGCCGTGGAACTGCCGCTGCTTAAGCCAGATGTCTTCAAGAAACTCGGTATCAGACCATCCAAGGGATTCATGCTTTACGGGCCTCCTGGCGTCGGTAAGACCCTTCTTGCGAAGGCGGTAGCTACAGAAAGCAAGGCAAACTTCATATCCGTGAAGGGTCCGGAAGTCCTGAGCAAATGGGTGGGAGAGAGCGAGAAAGCCATTAGGGAAATATTCAAGAAAGCTAAACAGGTTGCACCATGCATTGTATTCCTGGACGAGATTGACTCGATCGCGCCTCGCCGCGGGAGTCTTGGAGATTCAGGAGTGACCGAGAGAATGGTCAACCAGCTTCTTACTTCCTTGGATGGAATAGAGACTCTTCAGGGAGTCGTTGTCATCGGAGCAACAAACAGGCCTGATATAGTCGATAACGCTCTTGTCCGATCTGGAAGGTTCGACAAGATGATTTACATCCCGCCACCAGACAGGGAAAGCAGGCTGAAGATATTCGAGGTTCATACGAAGAACATGCCTCTTTCGAGGGATGTCAATTTGGAAGAGCTCGCAGACAAGACCGATGGATATGTCGGTGCCGATCTTGAAAACCTGTGCCGTGAGGCGGGTATGATGGCTTACAGGGAGAACCCGGATGCTTCTGAGGTATCACAGAAGAACTTCATGGAAGCAATGCGCGTAATCAAGCCGTCCGTAGACGAGAACGTGCTGAAATTCTACAAGACCATTGCACAGGAAATGGGCAAGACTGTTCAGGAAAAGAGAAGACAGGTGGAGGAACTGGGACTTTACCAATAGTCTCTGTATAAGGAGAGATATTATGGAAAACAGGAAATTCAGCACAGATATTATTGGGAAATCGGTAGTTACGACAACTGGCCAGCTGATCGGAAAACTGGACAACCTTGTTGCCAACCTGGAATCCGGGGAAGTTACTAACCTGCTTATAGAACCCGCGGAAGGTTCTATTATCCAAGCAATTGAAAGGGATGGATCCGGTCGCTACGTGATATCACTCAAACGAATACGGTCCACGGAAGACGTTGTTGTAGTTGATCTCTCCTCGGTATCGACCAAGAAACCATGATTATTGCGGTACAGTTGCACCTGCTACATATCTGAGAATTCCGGCTACACCGCCGAATGCCCTTATCAAGAGCTTTCCCTCATCGCTTTCCTCGCTGATGAGTTCTACAGTAGTTGAGGACTCGTTTGCCATTTTGTATAATATTTCTATAAGATCCTCTTTGCCTGTAACATTGACATCAGAACCGCATTTTGGGCATTTCAACCCATCAGCACTTTTCTTGTATTCTTTGCCATGGTAGCCACAGTTAGGGCAAGTATACTCAATCATGTTCAGGTTGAGTCCTTCTGACAGCAGGAGGATGTCAAGCGACTTATTCTCAAGCGACTGCAGGACTGACTGTAGGCCGTATACCCCTAGGCCACCATCGCTCTTCTTTATCTCCATCATGAACCTGTTCATGAGGTCTTTCTCCCTTGTTATCTTCATGTCCTTCACGGAAGATGCTGCTTTCTCTACAAGTTCCCGCAGCCCGGTTTCGTCTGTGTACCCGAGGTCAAAGAGATCTTTCACCTTCTGTTTTATCTCATTCCTGAGATAATCCCTCTCGAAGAAGAAGTTCTTGGTCGAACCAGGACCGCCAATGAATACTGCTTTTATGTCTCTGATGACAGGCATAAACGCATTGTTCACAATTTCACCAATCTTCTTGAAATATTCATGTGCGGCTATTTCTATAAGCCTCTCATATCTTCTTGAGGACTGGCCACCCTGATGATGCTTGCTTGGAACAAGTGATTCCTCGTTAGCCACCATCTGTATGTTTGTTCCATTGAGAAAACCAATAGTAGCCTCCTTCCTGTCGATTACGATCAGGCCATAGATATCCTTTTCCTGCAACTGTACCCTAAGCTGCTCTGTGTGGAATACCGAGTCACATTTGTACATGAATGTCTGTATCGGATCCGGAGGCTCGATTATCTTTGTATACATCTCAGTCTGATCACCTCTTGTTGCAATATGGCCAACAAAGAAAACCAGGCCGGATTCAGGTGGCGCTTTGTAGTATTTGAGACGAGACATTATCGACTCTATAGCGGCGAGAACATTTTTCCTCGTTGATTTGGATTTAATGTTTGACGAGGTGGAGTATTCTTCCCGAAGATACTGTACCACGTCGGATATCTGCCTGCCTGGAGGAACGTAAAGTGATATGAGTTCTGTACCTCTGCCCCTAAGCTCCTCAAGTTCATGAAGGGCCTTCTTGAACTCGTATCTTTTTATCTGTGAATCATCGCCTGCCATTCGTGTGGAAAATTTATAATCATATTTAATCTTAACCAGAGTAAATCAATGGATAAGCTAGTAATCTCGCTCGGCGGTTCAGTCTTCACAGACAATCCTCTAAGGATAGGCTTCATCCGAAAACTGGCGGCCACCGTAACGCAGCTCAGGGAAAAATTTCAGATTGGAATAGTTGTTGGGGGAGGCACTCTGGCGAGATCCTACATATCTGCACTCAGGCCCGAAAATGTCAACGACAACGTCCTGGATGAGATAGGTATCTATGCAACCAGAATGAACGCGCTTTCTTTTACATCCTTTCTGGACAACGTTAACACCAAGATACCGACAACCGTGAATGATGCCGCTGAAATGATTAGCCTTTACGGCTGCGTTGTTATGGGCGGAACTGAACCTGGGCATACAACTGATACGGTTGCTGCACTGCTTGCAGAAAGAATAGGCGCCGGTATCTTGATTAACGGTACTTCCGTGGATGGAGTATATGATTCGGACCCTGCAAAAAATAAGGACGCAAAAAAATATTCGTCCCTGTCATACGAGGATGCAATTAAGAAGAGCATTGTTTCATCGGTTGGGGCAGGACCCAGCGTTTTCATGGATCTGACATCGCTTGTTATTGCAAAGAGATCTTCAATCAAGATATACGTGATCAGGGGCGATGACATAGATGAATACCATAGTATCTGCAATACGCGAAAAACACGCGGTACAATAATTGGATGATACTGGTAAAAAGCATTGCAACATCCGCTTATCCGCAGTCTTCGGTGAGTTCATAGATCTCACATTTTAGCGACTTTGCCTTCATTTTTGATGGGCGGGAAAAAGTTTTAGGCAGAATATTATCTAATATTATGGCAGAATTAAAAAATGAGACCGTAACGCTTGCAGATATCAGGAACAAGTTCATGCTTTATC
>JBMFWM010000075.1:0-6461 GCA_049965275.1 Thermoplasmata archaeon
AGAAAATAATATAATGTTCAAGATGCTTTAGAACCCTATATGGCAAATGAAACTGAAATCCTTCAATGGCTGAAGCAGGGAAACGAATCCACGCAAAGGCTCATAGACCTTAAGTGGAAGATCACCAAGGCTGGTGGAGGTTATTTCCTTGAAAGCGAAAAGGTACCTTTTACGCTACAACTGGGCTTTCTTGGTGAAGAGCAGCTTATGGAGATAAAGCTTGATACGAACATAGAGACTGCAACGATGGAAAGCAGGGATCGACTCGGGACATACCGTGCCCTTCTGATACTGAATTCGCAGATCAAGAAAGTCAAATTCATGCTGGAGGGGTTAGGGGAGAATGTTGTCGCCAGGGCTGATATAGATCTTCCGACGATAACGAAGGATGAGCTTGATAATTCCCTCTCGCTGCTGCTATCCTCATTATACCTCATGGTCAGGGTACTTCACCTGGAGGAGGAATTCAACCAGCAGATCGTGGGCCGGATGTTGATGCTCGTCAAGGAGCTTCAGGCTAAGGGAAAGAGCGAGAAAGAGATTGTTGACTACCTCGTGCATGACGTGGGATTCAAGGACGAAGAAGCAAGGAAGATTGTCACTGAACTTGCCCATGATGATATGAGGGGAAACGAGAGGCTGTACGGATAGTGATGAGGATGGCCATAACAGTTGACAAGATTAATGAACAGACCAAAAACGAAACGATGATAGTAAAGATAATTTCCCTCAGGGAGAAAGAGACAAAGACCGAAAAAGGTGAGGGTGTATATCACTATGGAATGCTGGGGGACGGAAGCGGCACCCTCCCATTTACAGCCTGGTCTATTCCCGCTACAATCCGCGCGGGAGACGTAGTCGAGCTGAAGAATTTTACTGTAAAGAAATACAACGACGCACTGCGGGTATACATAGACTCGAGAACGGAGGTTGTGCTGAGGCCTGACGACAAGCTTGATGTTAAGCATGTCTACAAAGAATACAAGATCAAGGATCTCAATCTCAAGGACGCATTTGTCTCTGTAACCGGTATCCTGAAGGATCCGCTGGAAAAGACATATGAGAAGGATGGGCAGTCAAAAATTGTCGTTCATTGCACGCTGGAGGATGATTCGGGATCTATCCGCCTTTCACTGTTTGACAGGAAGCTCGCTCCCGGGATATATTACAAGATCGATGGTGCGAAGCTTTCTGAATATAAAGGGAGGTACAGGTTAACCGCAGGAGACAAGACGCAGATAGCCGAGGTCAAAAGCTTCCGCATTCCTGACACAAAGATCTATAATATCAACGAACTGATGAGGCCAGTGGATTCCGTCAATATTAGCGGGGTGACCGTTTTCTTAGGGGAAAAGGGAGGGCTCATCAGCAGATGCAGCGAATGCAGGAAGACTCTCGACGATATCCGCTGCCCCGATCATCCTGAAGCTAAGATATTTCTGGATCTGTATGCATACTTTACAATTGAGGATGGTACTGGGGATATTCAGTGCAACGTCGGAAGAGCAGGCATGCTTGAATTGCTGAACCTGAAAGAGGAAGATCTGAATATTGAAAAACCTAAAGTTTCCAGGGCAGAGGTCTCAAAGAGACTGGCCGAGAAGATACTCTCCGTCCCTCTACTGCTTGATGGTGATTCAGTTCTCGGTACCAACGGCCCTTTATTCAGAGCACGCAGGATAAGAAGGATGGATGATCCCCTTCTGAAGAAAGTGCTGGAAGCCTACGAAGGTGAGATGCTATGATGTCCAAAAAGCGTGAGAGTTCCAAGTGGATCTCTTCAATGGAACTCAAGGATACCACGTTCATAGAGGAGATGCCCGAGGGCGAACGCGGAAAGCCCTTTGTCATAACGCCGCTGGGTACCAGGGTCAAGAGGATTCTTGTTTCCGGCACGGTGACTGCAAAGAGCATTGAGGAGACCTATACGAAGCTCACCGTAGCCGATAGTATCGGGCCTTTCTATGTTACTGTATTCAACAGCGAATACCAGCCCGAAACCAAGGAGATGTCAGATAAGCTTGAACTTAACGAATCGGTAACAATAATGGGTAGGGTCAATACCTTCAAGACCGATGACGGCGTTATTTATATCAACATAAACCCGGAAAAGATCATGCGAGTCGATTCGGTGATGCTGAAATACTGGGCAAGCAGATGCCAGAGAATAGCCATTCGGAAGATACTCGCTATTGGCGAAATGGCAAAGCTCGAATCCCCTGACAGGGCAAAACTTGTTGCCATGGGATATTCAGAAGAGGAAGCGGATTGCGCCATACGGCATCTTGAGCATTACAAGTCATATGATCTTCAGGGGTTCAGGGAGGCAATAACCAGCGCTTCGAAGATCCCGGTTGCAGAAGCCGAAGATGCTTCTCTCAAGGAAGAGGTCTTTCAATTCATAAAGACGCACGCAGACCCGCAGAAAGGTTGCAAATACGAGGACATAGTGGCCCATATGAAGGAAAAGAAAGCGGATCAGGCGGAAACTGATGAGCTCTTGAACATGCTTGGCTCCGAGGGTGAAATATATGAGGTTGCCTTGAAGAGATACAAGGCAGTCTGATCCTGATATCCTAGCGTTTAAGGATCAATTCCCGCGTTGCTTTGACCTCATCAAGCCTGCCTGAGGCAGTGTTTACCGGATGGGCACTCAATTCCTCCTGTGTTGATGAGACAGCTTTATGGATAAGATCCGCGAAATCGTCCAGATCTTTCTTCGTTACTGTCTCTGTGGGCTCTATCATCAGGGCTTCCTTGACTATCAGAGGGAAATATATGGTAGGGGCATGCAATCCAGCATCTATTATGTACTTTGCAATGTCTAGTGCCCTTTTACCGCTTTCCTCGGAAGATGCAACAACTTCATGTTTCTTCAACCCGGGATGAGATATCCTTACATCCTTCGAAATCTTCTTTGCAAGATAATTTGCATTCAGCACAGCCCTGTATGAGTTCATCTTGAGACCATCCGAACCGTTTCTCTTGATGTATGACCATGCCCGCAATAGAACGCCGAATGATCCGTAGAAGGAGGCGATATTGCCAAGCTTGCTGTTACTTCTGTCCAGATAGTAACCATTATTACCTTTGCGGACAATCGGACCTGGGAGAAGGTCGGCCAGTTTCTTGTTTACCCCAACAGGAGCGGCTCCGGGACCACCTCCTCCATGGGGAGTGGCAAACGTCTTATGAAGGTTAAAATGAACAACATCAAAGCCCATCAGTCCTGGTGATGTTATACCAAGAATCGCGTTCAGGTTTGCGCCATCGTAGTAGAGAAGAGCGCCCTTTGAATGCACTATCTCAGCAATTTCCATAATATTAGGATCAAATATGCCGAGTGTGTTCGGGTTTGTTATCATGAAGGCAGCTGTCTTATCCGTCACCGCATATCTCAGGGCATCAAGATCCACTGTTCCCTTGTCGTTCGATGGTATCTCTACAACGTTGAAGCCACCCATCGCCGCAGAAGCAGGGTTTGTACCATGGGCAGAGTCGGGAACAACAATCTCGCGTCTGGTTGAAAGCTCCTTCTTAAGTTCAAAATACTTCCTTATAATCAGAACACCTGTCAGCTCTCCCTGCGCACCCGCAAGCGGCTGTAGGGAAACTTCATCCATGTCTGATATCTCCTTCAGGTATTCCTGGAGCTCTAACATAACCTGCAGGGTTCCCTGGACTGACCATTCGGGTCTCAGCGGATGAATCTCGCTGAAAAATGGCATCGAGGCTATCTTGTCTGCATATTTTGGATTGAACTTCATTGTGCATGATCCAAGTGGATAGAATCCTGTATCCACAGAATAGTTCATCTGTGAAAGCCTTGTGAAATGCCTGACAACATCATATTCCGCAATTTCGGGGACCTTGGGTGCCTTATTCAACATGCTGGATGGCACTATAGCTTCATCATAGTCCTCAGATATTGTTTCAAACGTGGTCCTGCTCTGCAGATCCTTTATGAAAGGTTCATCGTATCTAGCCTGCTTGAAAGACATCATACCGCCTCCAGTGCATGCTTAAGCTTCAGAAGATCAGAATCCTCGGTCTTCTCTGTTGTAGAGAAGAAGAAAGCGTTTTTCAGCTTGTCATATCTGTTTTCCATGATCCTGTCCAGCTTGATTCCTCCAAATATCTTGTTATCCCTCAACAACCGGTGAAGTCTTTCCTCATCACTTTCTATGAGAACAGGAACATCCGAAAAACTGGTGCCGCTGAACACATTTGCCTGTATCTTGCGGTTACCTGAAACAATCTTTTTCAGCTTAACGGAATGATGCATTGTGGCCAGTGCTATTCTCCTCAGCCCGGATGGTCCAACCGTAGCCAGGTAAGCAAGGGCGGCAACACCCATCAGAGCCTGGTTTGTACATATGTTGCTGGTGGCTTTCTCCCTTCTGATGTGCTGCTCTCTTGTTTGCAGGGTCATAACGTAGCCCCTTCTGCCTGTTGTGTCTGTTGTCTCCCCTATCAACCTTCCAGGTGATTTTCGTGCAAGTTCCTTTCTGTAAGTGAAAATACCCAGGTAGGGACCGCCATAGTTCTGGTGGATGCCCAGTTGTTGCCCCTCTGCAACAGCGATATCTGATCCATAGTCACCCGGCGGTTTCAATACGCCCAGGCTGATAGGATCCACATAACTTATAAGAAGAGAGTCACCGATATGATCTTTCACTTTGAGGACATTTTCGTCTAAGATACCATATGAATTGGGATTCTCGACTATAACGGCAGATACATCGTCATCTATCTTGCTTTCCAGATCACCCAGATCGAGCATACCTGTTTTCATGTCAAATGAATATTCCTTGAACATGACATCCAGCCCGGAGCAGTAATTAATGAGGATATTACGCTTGTTCCGGTAGATGTTGTCAGGTATGAGGATTGTCTTTCTGTCGTTGACCCTGACGGCCATCCTGGCTGCTTCCCCAAGAGCCGTCGGTCCATCATACATGGACGAATTTGCTGCATCCATACCAAGAAGGTCAGATATTATGCTCTGGTACTCAAAGAGAGACTGAAGCATTCCCTGTGATATCTCGGCCTGATACGGCGTATATGATGTCAGGAACTCAGATCGTGAAACAATCGAGTCAACCGAGGAAGGTATAATCCGGTCATAGACGCCGCAACCAAGGAAATTAGAATAATCGTCGAACCTGTTTGACTCAGAGAGCGACGTAGCCTCCTGGATCAGCTTATACTCCGAACAGTGGGGATCCAGGTTCAGTTTTTTCTTGCGGATAGTTGGCGAAATATCCGAAAAAAGCCCCTCAAAATCCTTGATTCCAAGATAATCGAACATGGATTGATCATAGTCTAACATAGAACTCCCTCAGACATCACGTCTCAAGATATTTTACTTTTCAAGCACATATTAGCATATGATGTTGATGAAAGCAAGGGGAGCATTCTAACTTGGCCTATCCCATGGCTTCCGCGGCGTTTGCCTCTATGAAAGAATGTTTTAGGGGACTGAATGTGATTTTTAATACAGGCATAATACGTAGAAAGGTCAAAATAAAAAGAGAAAATAGTGATAGTGATGAAGAAGGTCTACTGCCCCGAATGTGGCGCTGTCAACGACGCCACATCTATTTCATGCTCTAATTGCGGCTCTCTTTTGGCAGGGGCTAAGCCGGTTAAAAGGGTTAAGGAAACCAAAATCAAAGATAACTTATCAACAGAGGTTCAGAAGTTCGAGCAGGGCGAATCTCTTCTTGGAGAATTTCATCCGTCGTCGGGATTGAGAAAATACTACATAAGGGTAGGTGCATTTTCTACTTTCCTATCTCTCTTCCTGCCTGCGATCACATCACTGGTGCAATATTTTTTCTCACCTGGTCCTGATACATTTAATAATTTAATTTATGAGACTCTGATTTATGGCGCAACCGCTATACCACTATTCATTTTCGGTGCGGTTCGCCAGATTAACTCCCGCTTCAAGAATACTAAATACCTGATAACAAACAAGAGAGTCATACTGAATATCTGGAGAAACGGTCTCAGGGTCAGCATAATACCATATCAGGAAATTTCCTCATTAAACGTTGTACAACCGAGGTATTTCAAGAAGCACGGATTTGCCTCTGTTGTGCTGGTCAAAAAACGAGACTCGTCAAGAATTCTGGAAAAATTGAGAAAAACGGATCCAATGCTTGATCCAGAAAACCTTAAGGTGATAAAAGAGGAGGAAAAGAGCCTGCAAGTTAAGAAGGTCAGGAAAGTAAAGCGATTAAAAATCGGTGAAAACACAATTGCAGATTTGGACGAGACAGATGCCCATACTGTGATAACACTGATCAACCAGTATTTACAGAAGGAAGCTACCCCTAAAGAAAGATCATCGGCTGTATCAGTAAGCACCCTGTAATACGGCAATATTTCATCATGCATTATTCCTTTTTGCTGACAGTTCCAGGATTCAGATGATAAATATGCAAAAATTAACC
>JBMFWM010000076.1:0-6065 GCA_049965275.1 Thermoplasmata archaeon
ACTAGACACATCAATAACTACGGAACCACAATCCTCGATACGGCAATCGCTAGGGCCGTTCCGTAGATCACTGTAGCAACGTATACAACAATCAGCCCATAAGAGACGGCTGCCCTTGCCCTGCCCTTCACTCCGGTATCGTAGATTATCCCTTTGACTCCATTCAGCGCATGATATGCGACGATCCAGACAAAAGCAATGTAAAAAAGAAGCCACCATGGGTTGTGCATATTTTCCAGTACTGTGTTATAAAACACAATCGGATGACCGAAATTTATGTGCGCAAGATAGAGGTGAACCCCCACAAAGAATATGAGGAAAATACCTGTCGAAACCTGGAATATCCACTGCACCGGTCCAAGCGTCTTCCTGCTGGTTCTGGGTTTCCTTAAAGTAACATCTACCATCTTATCAGCCCACCGCTATAAACTGCCATGCGTAATACAGGAATACGATCAGGGCAACCATGGCAATGCCCTCAAACAAGAAGAAGAAGAGCTTGTTGTGCTTCAATCCTATGCCCATCTCATTCAGAGCAAGTCTGAGGCCATTCGCCCCATGATAGAATATTACAAGCGCCAACAACACATCAAAAACAACAAAGAGATCATCCGGTCCGTATGTGATGGATGATACGATCTGATTGTATGATACCTGTCCTCTAAGAAGGTTGGAAAGCACAAATAAGTGTAGATACAGGTAGAAGACGATAACCAGGCCGGACAGACGCTGGAAAACGTATGCAAACTGCCCCACAGCTTTGTGCCTGACCTTGAACCATCCCATAATGCCGCTGTATCGATCCAGTTCAATCACTCCTCCTGAAAATCTTGGATATCTCATGCTTCAATCCCTGGACGCGCAGTATCTGGATAGCGAAAGAAGGATCGACGTCCTTGGGGCATGCTTCTGAGCATTCACCTATGAAGTGGCACCTTGCTGTCCCTTCCTCTCCGTTTATGATTTCCAGCCTGTATTTCTTTCCCTGGTCCCTGTTATCAAGATTGTATCTCAGCACCCCGGCGAGTGCAGCGGGGCCGATGTAATCCGGATCTGATCCCTCTATCGGACATGCTGCGAGGCAGAGGCCGCACTTTATGCACATTGAATACTTCTCGTACTCCTCGAACTGTTCCGGTGTCTGTTTCAGCTCCGATTTGTAGTCACCGTCATCATCCCTTATTATGAACGGCTTGACTTCTTTGTACTTATCAAAGAATGGCTCCATGTCAACAACGAGGTCCCGGACAACCTTGTAATGCTTCAGTGGCTCTATTTTCAAGGTATCGGAATGCAGGTTTGCGATAATCGTGGAACATGCCATCCTCGGCTTGCCGTTGATCTCCATTCCGCAGCTGCCGCATATCTCCATCCTGCAGGAATATCTTACAGCGAGTGTGCGATCAATGTTGCTTTCTATATACTGCAGACCTTCGAGTACCGTCGATACTTTGTCCACTGGCACATGATAGGAGGCATATGACTGCTTTCCTTTAGCATTCGTTCTCAAAACGATGAATTCGTATTCTTTTTCAGGCATATTCTCACTCAGTAGACTCTTGGCGCCGGCTGCCATTTCGTTATCACCACTGGCGTATACTCTAACTTTATACCATCAACGGAGTACCTGGCAACCGTGTGTTTCAGGAAGTTCACGTCATCCCTTTCCGGATAGTCTTTCCTGAAATGGGAACCCCGGCTCTCCTTTCTGTTTATTGCCCCTCTTATTATGATATCAGCAAGGTCGATCATGAAGCCTATTTCTATTGCATGTGTCAGGTCGGTATTGAACTTGCTTGATTTATCTGCTATTGATATGTTCCTGTATCTTGCCTCTATTTCTCTTATTGCTTTGAGTGCGGACAGCAGGCCCTCCTCTGTCCTGAAGACTCCAACATACGTGTCCATCATTTCCTGAAGATCCTCAGCGATCTTCCACGGATTCTCTCCTCCTTCGCGCCTGAGGAGATCATCCCATATTTTCTTCTCCTCCAGCTTCACCTTTTCGGTGCTCAGATCAGGAATACTGTGAGACTCTGCCCACCTGGCAGCCATTATGCCTGCGATATTACCGAACGCAAGGCATTCATTCGTTGAGTTGGATCCGAGACGGTTCGCTCCATGTATGCTTATAGCAACGTTTTCTCCTGCGCCGAAAATACCGCCAACCTCTGTTTCGGTGTTGAGGCCTACCGATATACCACCCATGGTGTAATGGGTCGCGGGTCGAACTGGAATCATCTCTGTCGCCGCATCTATGCCGTTGAACTTCTTTGCGATATCAGTTATCATGGGCAGCCTTTCCTCCAGCAGGTCAGCAATATGCCTGAGATCGAGGTTGATGTATTGCACATTGCCATATTTGCCCTTTACCCCTCTTCCAGCCTCTATCTCCCACATCATCGCCCTTGAAACAATGTCCCTTGGAGCCTTTTCTAGCCTGGTCGGAGCATATTTATCCATGAACCTCTTGCCATCACCGTTAACAAGGTACCCGCCCTCTGAGCGTGCCGCTTCTGTTATGAGGATGCCGGATGGTATCATGCCCGTTGGATGGAACTGTATGAACTCCATATCCTTGAGAGGAAGACCTGCGCGGAAAGCAATGGCATCTCCGTCGCCTGTCACTGAATGCGAATATGTGCTGAACTTGTAAAGCCTGCCAGCTCCGCCTGTGGCGAATATTAGCGATTTTCCCTGAATGATTGTGAATTCCCCGGTTTTCATATGTATCGCCGTGAGGGCATTGAAAGCACCATTGTCCATGATCATTGATGTTACGAAATACTCATTGTAGAAATGGATCCGGTCATATTTCTGGCATCTGCTGAATAGTGTCTGCATCACATGAAAGCCAGTCTTGTCTGCAGCAAACGTTGCGCGCGGGTAACTCATTCCCCCAAAATCACGCTGGGAAATCAGGCCATCCTTATTCCTGCTCCATGGGCAGCCCCAGTGATCTGTTGTATAGATCTGCTCCGGAACTATGCGTACAAATTTTTCGACCGCATCCTGATCTGCGAGATAATCGCTCCCCTTTATCGTGTCAAAGGCATGTAAATCGAAGCTGTCCCTTGGATCCAGGACGGCTCCTGTTCCGCCTTCGGCTGCGACTGAATGCGATCTAAGCGGATATAACTTAGATACAACTGCAATGGAAAGCTTATTGTTATATTCAGCGGCAGCTATTGCGGCCCTCAGCCCCGCCATCCCGCCGCCTATGATAACAACATCTTCCTTGATGGCTTCCATTAAAGGGTCACTGGCAATTAATCCACCTAAGATATATCAAATCGCGAGTTTATATATGAGCTTATTAATGCACTTCCATCCGAAGGTACCAAAAAACTTGATGTGCATGCAGTGCCAAATTTATAGCCGGCGTATGCATATTCCCAGGAACAATGGATTACCTCAGGATCATGAAATATCCCGGCGCCAAGACCGTTATGCTTCCGGAACTTATCAGAATCATAGGGAGCTCAGGATGCAAAACAGTGATAGATGTATTCGGGGGATCAGGTCTTCTCTCGCTTAACATTGACCGGCTATCTGTCGTATACAATGACATTGACGGAGAACTGTATAACCTTTTCCTCCAGATAAAGCAAGAACCGGTTATGTTGAAACATCTTGTCACGCAGAGAATTGAGGATCTTTTCTATCCGGGAGGCAAGCAAATTCTCCAGAACCGAAGCAGGAATGAGATTGTCAGGAAGGCACTGGGTAATCCTTACACATCCGGAAAGACACAAAACAGGGCAACTCACACGGATCTTATTGCACAAGCAGCGGAAACACTGCTTCGCTTCAACGTTTCATTTGGTGGTATGGGACGGACATACTCAACACACAGGGAAAAGTCTCCTGCCCGCTACATTGAAAAAACAATTGCACAGTTTGACAGGATATCTTCCAGGGTCCATAACTGGAAACTGGAGAACATGGATTTTCGATCCCTGATCAAGAAGTATGATTCCAGCAGTGCACTTTTCTACCTGGATCCCCCATATCCTGGCAAGGAATGGTACAATTTCAACTTCAGGGATAATGACTTCAGGGAGTTGAAACTACTGATCGATCATGTGCAGGCACGTTACGTATTGAATGTTGACGACAACATTCCCATGATTATGGGTATATTCGGGCAGCCGACTTTTCTCAGAAGCTACCCTAACATGAACAGGAGAGAGGGTACGCGCCCTGAGGAATCAAAGAAAAAAGCATTTTACCTGAACTTTGAAGATCGTGCATCCTCCATGAACACACAAAGTAAAGGGCATCGATCCAGTGTCCCAAGAAATCCTCATTGAAGAACGCATCATGATCAGACTGCTTCCGCATTCATGCTGACTGGAAACATTGTAACAGAAGGATGCCAAGCATGGCAAAAATAATGGATGGAAGTTGACATGGAAACCAGGGCAACGAAATTTCCTTATGAAAGCCTCATTAAGCCGGACCAGCAATACCGTACATTATTGGAAAGGTGTATGAACCTCCATCATAGTTTATACTGCTGTTTATTGCATATATTGTAATTTCCATGCTGTCAGCCGGGTTGTTTCCATATTGATAAAAATTGCTGTACGATTCAGTCATGATTCCTGTTGATGAAGATACGTTGACAGATCCGCTTACAACTAGGCCTATAATACTACTTACGAGTCCAGAGACCGCCAGTGTAGTGGCAGCTATGTTTCCCCATCCACTGCCTGGAGACCATCCATCTGCGGCCTCTACTGCTGTGATCACTCCTATCACAGACAATCCAAGACCTACAATGCCATTAATAGTGCCTTCCACGTTGTTGGCATTACCTGTCACGGATGAAAATATGCTACCCCACTGCACAGAGCCATTGGGTTGAATTGTTCTAGAATATTTGCTTACAAGGGCATTATCCCATTTAAGAGCTGAAATGGCCTGTTGGCTCGTGTACGGACTGTACGGATTATACGCATCATAAATAAATCCTGACTCGATAAACCCATTTGATATCTCAAGCGAGTTAATTCCTATAATAGTTTCAAAGTTGCTTTTATTTACCCACATACAGATCTCTCCATATATAGAATAAAAACACTGATAAACCTGTTCCTGGTATCGGTTAACTGTCATAGTTCCATTCAGGTATATGTAGCCTGAGGAACTCGACTTTATCTGCTGCGGCGAGTAGACTGGCATCTCCCTATTCATTACTGCACCCGCTGGAATAGAATACGGTGTATTAGTAGACATGTAGAACGAGTAACTATTACTTGTATTATATGCGCACGCGTCTGTAAAACTGTCAAATGAGGCAGTTGTTCCGATAGAGAAATCAGTTATTAGTGCGTCATTTCCCCCTGTAAGGTTTGCGAAAACAACAGGAATCTCTACATTGCTGAACTCTGTTGATCTTGTAAGTACCCATCTCACCTCTCCATTTACTGGATCTTGAGAGAAATATGCTTTTAGTTGGCTGTTTGTGAGGTTCAACGTTCCATTGCTAAATGAACGTGGTTGTTTAGAGAGGTTTGGTGAGAAATGTATATTCATACCAGATAAGCTACTAATTGTGACCGGATTATATTGAACCACATTGGAGTAAAAAACATCAAGATCTGAAGTAGAGTTGTGTGCGAAAACATATGTAATAAGTACCTCCAACGACGTCCTTGCACCTGTCTGGTTGTGCGTCGAAAAATACTCTGACCATGCTTTGGCGATTGTTAGAAAAGCACTTGGTGCGTTGACTGTAATTTTGCCGGTATAATTAGTAGCAAACTGGAAAAGAGGAGTGTTATTGTTGGATTTAACCATAGACATTATACCGGAGTTGGGAGGATTTGAACTCCACACCTGGCCAAATGCATACTCCAGTTGAAGCGTAGTCGCATAAGGATATATGGAAATGTTCATTGTGATTGAAGGTGTTGTTTGTGTTGCAATGTTTTGTCTGTCTTTCAAGAAGACGTAAGTCACTCCTAAGGCTGATATAATTATAACCAGGGATACGATAACAGCCTTTAATTTGCTTAATTTCATCACACCCTCACATGACAGTTTCTAACAACTTATTA
>JBMFWM010000077.1:0-5959 GCA_049965275.1 Thermoplasmata archaeon
GATTCGAACCGGTGACCTCCTCCGTGTCAGGGAGACATCATACCGCTAGACTACGGGCCCATTGTTGCTTTGTCTACTGAGACGCAGTATTCACAGAAGTGATTTAATTTTTTACTTTCAGGCATGAAAGACAATTTATTAAAGATGCAGATTACAAAGAATGAAAAACAGTCTTCTCCTCCATGGTGGCGTTGGATCCGAATCCTCGTTGTCTGCTGTGCTTCAAGATTATGCTGTGAAAGCCTTTGACAATAAATCTTCCCTCAATTCTGTAGTAAATGCAACCGTACTGATGGAGAATGATCCTACCTTCAACGCTGGTACAGGATCGTACCAGAGAATTGATGGTACGATACAGATGGACGCAGCCGTGATGACCGAAACAGGATTCGGCTCGGTCATAGGCGTAGAAAAGATAAAGAATCCTGTAAAATTGGCATTAGACGTGATGCAAAAAACACCTCATCTGATAATGGCAGGTGATGGAGCATTGAGGCTTGCAAGGATGCTGGGCTATGAAGAATATGATCCGAACACGAAGAAAGCTCAGGATCAGAGGGATAAGGTTATGTCTGAACTCATTTCCAGCGAAGCTGATAAGAATCCAAGGTTTACTGCGCTGAAAAGAATGGGTGATATTTCCAAACTCATGCAGCCAGAAGATACCGTTGGAGCAGTCGCGTACATTGATGGTGCATTTGCGGCTGCCGTTTCCACTGGTGGAGCAACACCAATGCTGAGGGGAAGGGTCGGAGACTCCCCGATTCCAGGCGCAGGAATCTACTGCGGACCTAAAGGCGCAGTTGTGGCAACAGGTTACGGAGAGGAAATAATCAGGCACATGCTCTGCATCTCCGTTTACAACGATATTGGCAGCAGGAAATTGTCCGATATTTTAGAAGATAAAGCGTCTTCATTTGAGGGCCCGGTAGGACTGATTGCCATAGACAAAGCTGGATTTTCTTATTTCTCCAGTAAGCCTATGGCAGTCGACTTCATTTCAAGCGAGACGAAATAAGCAGATATATTTATCCACGATGCATTGTGGGAAGATGGATTTCTTAAAGGTCAAGACCATGCAATTTCCGCGTGACGTTATAGCCGGTCACGGTGTTTTGCATGTAATTCCAGAACTAATTTCGAGGGACCTGAGGCGCGGTAGGGTGGCTATAGTGTCTGGCAAAAACACGTTTGAACTCGCAGGAAGGGAGGTTGTCAAATACCTTACAGATGCTAATTTTGAGACCGAGGTTGTCAAGATTGGAGAGGTGACGGAGGAGAATGTCGCCGCCTGTGAGGAACAGCTTAAGAACAAGAAAATTTCCATAGTAATCGGAATCGGCGGTGGTTCGAAGATAGATGCTGCTAAAATAATTGCATACAGGATGAAAGTACCCATGGTCAGCGTACCGACTACTGCAAGCCATGACGGGATAGCATCCCCCAGGGCTAGTATTAAGGGGCCCGGGGTCGTGCTATCACAGACGGCTTCCATGCCTCTTGCAATTGTAGCCGATACATCAATCATGATAAAGGCTCCGTACAGGTACCTTGCATCCGGGGCTGGTGACGTGATTTCAAACATCACGGCGATCCTAGACTGGAAGCTGGCAAACAGGCTGAATGGCGAAGAATTTTCTTCATCTGCCGCCGCACTTGCTGAATATGCCTCAAGGGAGCTTATAGAGAAGGCATATCTCGTAGCAGCCGGTGTTGAGGAGTCCGTTTGGCTCGTCACAAAGCAGATACTTGCCTCGGGAACTGCAATGGCAATTGCTTCTTCTTCGAGGCCGGCAAGCGGATCCGAGCATCTTTTTGCACATGCTCTTGAGCTATATGGGGCTGGAAATGCAATGCATGGAGAGCAGTGCGCAATTGGATCTGTGGCATCTATGTACCTGCATGGAGGGGACTGGCAGCTGCTGGCGAACACATATTCCAAGATCAAGTTATCAATACGTGTCTCTGATTACGGCATTTCAGATCAGGTTGCGATTAAGTCATTGATGAAAGCTCATTCAATAAGGCCGGAGCGGCTCACTATTCTCGGAAATACAGATCTTAGCTACTCCGCCGCAGAGAAGGCACTTGAGCTGACAGGCATTATAGGGTGAATTTATATGGCAAAGATATCACTTATTGGAAAGGATCTCGCAGAGGTAGGTTTAGAGTTTAAGTTTATCGGGCCGCTTGTAGGCTGCTCGGAGTGCGGAATAAAGAATGTTTGCTTTAATCTTGAACCTGGAAAGAACTATCGGATAACGGGTGTAAGGGAGAAGCTGAACAACTGTTTCGTTTTCAATGGGGATAAGGTAAAGACGGTTGAGGTCGAAGAGTTACCTGAAACCATAACGATGCAGTTTGGAAGATACCTGCAGGAGGGTTCAAGTGTCGCACTGAAGTCTATCCACTGTGACAACGTAGCATGCCAATATATAGAAAAGTGCAATATTATGCATTTTAAGGAAGGTAGGAAGGTAACCGTACAGAAAGTTGGCAAAAAAGTGGAATGCCCCAAGGGTTATGATATAAGGGAAATATCGGTAAACCTTGGCTGAATAAGGTTTGAATTGTCATTCAAGATTGGTTTAATCGGTAAGCCGAATGCGGGCAAATCGACGCTTTTTTCCGCCATAACTGCGACCGAGGTGGAGATTGCGAATTATCCCTTCACCACCGTGTCGCCGAATATAGGCACCTCTTTCATAATTAGAAGGTGCCCTGAAGAGATTATAGGCAAGAAGTGCAATCCTAATCATGGATCATGCAGCAACGGTAACAGGCTCATACCAGTACAGATAGTGGACGTGCCGGGGCTCATTGAAGGAGCAAGCGAGGGAAAGGGCATGGGGAACCAGTTTCTCCAGAGCGTCACCGATGCCAGTGCACTCATGCTGGTATTTGACATGAATGAAGCTTTCAAGGCAGATGATTTTGGGGCATCCATACATAAGGAGATCAACGACATCAAGGAAGAGCTCATAAAATGGGCATCCTCTATAATCGCGAGGGACTGGGAAAGATTCGCGAAGAAGGCAGATTCTCTTAATGAAAAGGTTGAAAAGCAGCTCTCCAGGAAGATTGGATCCCTTGGAATAGATGAAAAGCACATACATGAGATTATGTCTGCAGGTTCGTTGCCACAGAAGCTATCGCTATGGTCGGATGAAGATTTCAGGGCTTTCGCAGACATCATGTTTTCCAGGATAAAGGCTATTGTCCCAGTCGCAAACAAGGCTGATCTGGTCTTACAGGATAAGATAAATGCCCTGCAGCAGATTGATATTAAGGTCATTCCAGTGTCGGCAGAATATGAACTTGCAATACAGCGTGCTCTTGCCCATGGCCTCATTACTTCCAGGCTCCCTCCATTCAACGCGACACAGAAAGCAACTCAAAAACAGGTCGAGGCTCTGAAACACATTGAGGACTTTATTTCATCAGGAATTGTCGCAAGGCCGTTCGACATACTTGGTGAAATAGTCGAGAAAATACTCAAGCTGATTGTTGTTTATCCTGTCTATGATGATAGCACCTGGACAGACAAGGAAGGAAATGTGCTCCCAGATGCTTTCCTGATGCAGGAGGGATCGACTCCTCTTGATCTAGCGTATATGGTTCACACTGATATTGGCGAAGGATTCATACGGGCTGTCGACTGCAAGTCAAAAATGATCATAGGGAAGGATCATCCGCTTAAGGACGGGGATGTAGTCAGGATAATATCGAAGAGTTGATCACTTAGAGCCTGAGATCTGTATGCCAGTGGAAGGCCACCTTGTTCCCCATTGGCGCAAGGCTTCAAACACCGGGTCAAGGGATCTGCCTTTCTCTGTCAGCGAATACTGAACAAGAAAGGGCTGGGTGTTGATAATAGTCCTCTCAACAATCTCTGCAGACTGAAGATTTTTGAGCACTCTGGATAGAGTTTTAGAGTTAAGTCCCTGAACAGACTTTAATAGTTCATTAAAACCCATCGGTTTTTCGTTAAGGTATCTGATTATGATAAAATTCCACTCTCCCCCAATGTTCTTGATTGCATCCACAATGGGACATTCTGGTATGTTTGTCACCTTTGATCCACTATTAGATCCCGCTTTCATCCGTGCCACCTGATTACAAGTAAGTAGCATAAGGTATTTTAATGTATCTACGATATCCACTTGCATAATGCAATCTACACAGGTGAAAAATAAATGCAATCAGCAAAGACATGGAAACAGGATTTGGCTCATTCGAGCGCAGAGTTCAGCGTAAGGCACATGATGATATCAAACGTGAAGGGGAAATTCAAAGTATTCGAGGTTAACTTTGAAGGCGATACAAATGATCTTGAACATTCAAAGGTTAAAGTCAGGATTGACCCACAGAGCATAGATACTGGAGAGGAAAAAAGAGACGCACATCTTCGTTCGCCAGATTTCTTCAGCACCGAGACAGTCAAGAACATATATTTCGAATCTTCTGCAATAAAAAAGGTCTCTGATGATGATTACGAGATACGAGGAACCCTCAATATAAGGGGGATCAAGAAGGACATACCCCTGAAAGGAACGTTTGAAGGAAGGATAAAAGATCCCTACGGCTTCGAGAGATTCGGTGCAACCGTAACTGGTGAAATAGTCAGGGAAGAGTTTGGCTTGAAATGGAATAGCGTCCTCGAAACTGGCGGCGTCATGGTTGGTTCGAAAGTCAAGTTCGAAATCCACGTTGAAATGGTGCTACAGCCAAACGCGTAGGCTGTTCTTTTTTTATTAATTTTGATAGCAGCAAAGGCTGTTCTCATATCTTCAATTCCTAATTGTTGCATGTGAGAATTTTTTGCTGAACATCCATTTGATTTCCATTGACTCATTATGACATGTAATCAATATTTGAAAAAAACTCTTAATAGCAAATACGTAGATGCCTAATAATGATAACAAAAATCAGCCCAATAATACTCTTCGTTAAGAAATACAATGAATGCGTGACGTTCTACAAGGAGGTTCTTGGCCTCAGTGTTCAGAAAGGGAGCCAACCAACCGAAAGATTTGTGACTTTCATTGTTGGCGATGTGGAATTTTCTTTGCATGCAGGTTACGAAGGCGAGCCTGAAGGACCCTTGAATCTGCATTTCGTTACCAGTGATATTGATGCAGAGGTAACAAGACTCAAAAAGCTGGGTGTTAATATTTCCCAGGAAATAGAAAAAATGCCGTGGGGTGCATATGAGGCTGTCATAAAGGATCCTGACGGAAACGAGGTCGAGATCTACCAGCTGTGAAGACTCTTCTTACGGTGGTTGCAAACTATCCATTTGGCTTCATTTCATAATAATTGCTTTATGATTTTGGTTAAGATTGGCTTTTGCCTTTCGATAGGAAATATTTGTTAAGTTTTTTCCCCAAATCTAAATGATCAACAATAAAAATTCCTCTGATAGGAAGCACAAAAGAATAGTTAGCATTCATAGCATTGTTATAGGAGAACATATGGCAGATGATGGATCTTTAAATGATTCTGCAAATCTTTTTGCTCCGCCATCCGAGATAATGGTTGTAACGACCCCATACGTTCCCGGTTACAGGATCACCAAAGTCATTGGGACTACATACGATTTGATCGTAAGATCTAGGGGTTTGGAACAGAATATTGGCACATTTTTCAGGAGCTGGGCCGAAGGGGAGATCAAGGTTTATACTAACCTGCTGGAGAAGGGCCGTCATCAAGCTATTGAGCGTCTGAGCAACAATGCCAAGAGTTTGGGGGCAAATGCCGTAATCTCTGTCGGTTTTGATACTTCTGAAATTTGAAACGCAACAACCGAGGTTCTTGCTTACGGAACCGCAGTGGTAATAGAAAAGGACTCGGGCAAAGCTCAAAGTGTTACGCTGACCTGAAAGATTGTTTTTCTTTATGCGTAGCATTAAAATTTTACAGTGTATTATTTATATATCTGTTTAACAATACTGCAGAG
>JBMFWM010000078.1:0-5921 GCA_049965275.1 Thermoplasmata archaeon
CAGGATAAGGGTCCAGATCAAATATCATAAGTGGCTATAGTGCGGAACTCAAGTACAAACGAATAAATAGTACTTCAGATTGATCAATCATTATGGTAAGCGAGAGTTTACGTAAGGGGGTTCTTGGTTTCTGGGGAATAGTTTTTCTTTCTGTCGTTGCCATTTTCCCCGGCAGCATTTACATTATCTCGTCCACTACAGCACTAACCTTTGCAGGTGAGGCAGCACCTTTTACTTTTGTTCTAGGAACAGTCCTGATGTTTTTCAACGTAATTGCGGTTTACATATTTTCAACAAAAGTCGTGAACGCAGGTGGATTTTATAAGTTCGTGCAAAAGGGTACGAATAGCTCAGTCATATCTAGGACTGTAGCATGGGACCAGTTCATTGCTCAAATGACCCCAGTCATAATATCATCTACGGTCTTCGGGTGGCTCATACCGGTAACAGCTAGCACCCTCTTCAATGTGACCCTTCCGCCTTTTATACCATTCGTAGCCAGTATCTTGGTTGTTGTATACGTGTTTCTTCTAAGTTACTTCGGTATTAAACTATCTGCAATTATTGCAATGATTGTTGGAGCAGCACAGTTCATTTTCATTACTGCCGCTGGCATAGTTATTGTTTCCCACACTCATTACAACTCCTTGGGCACCTTCAACATAGCTAATTCGAGCGGAGGCCTAAGTGGTTTCTTCATAGGAATGGTAACTGGTCCGCTGACTGCGTACATAGGGTATTCTGCAGTTGTTCATTTTAGTGAGGAGGCAAAATTTTCAAAAACCACTATGAAAAAGGCAATAATAACTTCCATCCTGATTGCCGGAGTCTTTGAAACATTCTTAATGTACGCCATAACGGTTGGAGTACCGAAGTCAGGGCTTGCGTCTTTGGCAGGCACTTACGCACCTGCACTGCTGGTAACGGCTAAGTTCGCCGGTGTGGGATTTGCACTAGTGGTTCTTATCGTAGCCCTTTTGGGTCAGATAACGTCTCCTATGACATTCGGAAATGCTGCCGAAAGAATCCTTTATTCTCTAAGCAGAGATGGTATTTTCCCCAAGTCTCTCTCAAAGATACATCCAAAGTATGGAAGCCCAAGCAGGGCATCTATTGTCGTTCTCGTTTTTGCACTGGCCGCCACCCTTCTCACTCAAATTCCCCTTGTACTTTATTACGGAGTTCTGACGGGCTTCTTCTATGCCGTTGTCATTTGGGCAACAATTCTAACTGTGACAAACCTGATATATCACATAGCAGTAAATCAGTCTCTTGTTTTCCTAATGCACAGACTAAAGGAACTCAACGTGCTAAAGCACATAGTAGGGCCTACGATAGGAAGCATATTTATTATCATAATCTTCTATTACACCTTCCTTGGAATAGCCTTCCCGTTCGTGCTTGCAGCACCCATTGTGGTAATCTGGGTTCTGATTGGACTCTTCATTGCATACAGGAGACGTAAAGTGCCATTGACTGAGAGTGATATCGACCAGAAAACTCCCTCAAATTAGTTATTTTTTCATTATCTTTTCTTCTTTTCTCTCCTTTACTCATTCTTTGGTCAGGCATTTCATTCAGTGAGGAAGAGTCCATAACGCTAATTATTTTTTCACTGCTACTGTGGACTTGATAATGCTCCTCTACGTTCACAAAGGGAATTTCTATTTTTCAGTCCTAATATGCGATAAGTCTAACCAGATCAAAGGGTTTTACCTTAGTTGCTCTTATGAATAACGACATTTCTCTTTCAATGAACCTCCGTTAACATGCAATTATTCTAGTACAAATTATCTTACTGAAGAAATGGTGGACTCCCTAAGTTTGTAGCCTATGTTCTTGTTACTATCTTTGTCTATTGTTGTCATCCCATATATCGAGATCGCCAGGTTTTTCTTCCAAGAGAGTGAACGTAGTGCTGGTCAAATCCTTCCATTCGTATCGGAAACAAGTAGGAAGAGGAACTGTTTCAATTTGTTTCAGACCTGATATTCCCTTAAAGTAATTTCCATTCTACCAGAGCCCCTATGTTTATTCCCAATTTCGAACTACCGCTTCCTTGCGATCCAGCTTAATCGCCTGCGAAGATTTTTTCATAATTGGAGTTGGCATTTGGCTAAAGACTGATGGTTTTTATCCTTCTGATTATCTGTCATTCCTATTGTCTTCCAAAGCTCAAATTGACAAGAAATGCTCTGGTTTAAGGCTTTCTAATAAGTTACATAAAGATAAATGTGACTAACCAAAGGTAAAAAAATTACAGTCTTAAAGAGGAGGCTCTGACTAATGTAGGCGTCATAACAAGCTTGCTTTAGCTATTCAATGGTTTCAATCGCTTCACAGAATTGTGGACCTTTACTTGCTCTATATTTGTTAGTGTGCTGGATAGGGTGAAATCGTTACGTTATAGTCGAATTGAGAAGTTGCTCGCAAAGCAACTGTCTATACTACGCTAGATTTACTTGCGTGCTCTCGTTACCTGCTGCTTTATACTATTGTGCCTACTATTAGGATCAGCATCTCCATCAATGAAAGCGCAATGCCTATCAGTCTCTCGCTTCACTTTATTGACTAGTAAAACCTGTTGAGGGAAACTCAATCCATTTTCAGTTCAGCTCGTTCTTCTGGACCTTTCCGTTCTTTATGACAAACACGACGTTTTCAGGTTTCAAGAGCGATATGTCAGAAGTAGGATCTCCTCTAACCGCGATCATGTCTGCAACCTTTCCCTTTGATAGAGAGCCCAGTTCTGGCCTTCCCAGACATTCGGCAGAAACTGAAGTAACGGACTTCAACGCCTCAAGAGGGCCAACATACTTAGAAAGCAGGAATGCTTCAATGTAGTTATTACCGTGCGGCTCGTTGTCAGATCCTACATAATCAGTTCCACACGCTATCTTAACTCCCGAATCGAACGCAAGCTTGATCTCCTTATCAAGATGTCTCTTTATGATCTCATCACGGTAAGGATTAACATCTGCTCTCTCTCTGTTGTAAACTGCTAGCGTGGGTACATAGAACATTTTTCTCTTCAGCATTTTCTCCGCAGCTTCTTCAGTCAGACCAAGGCCGTGCTCAACGCTATCAAACCCTCCTTCAATCGTGTTATCGATTGCAGAGGCTCCATAAGCGTGAGATGCAGCCTTTAGATGTACCCTGTGGGCTTCATCAGATATTGCCTGCAACTCTTCAGTGGTCAACTCGTCCTTTATAAACCCGCCGCCGACGAAACTAGTCGACGCATAAACCTTGACGGATTCCGCCCCATTCCTCAGATTCTTGCGGACAGCCTTTCTGCATTCCCATGGACCGTCGCAATAATACGAGTAGGAGACCCTTGCAGCCGTCTCCAGATCTAACATTTTCGGGTCATCATTCCCCCCAGTTTCTGCAAGTGAGAAACCTGATGAAATGATTCTTGGGGAGTAGAGAATACCAGCCTTCTCGGCCTTGTTCATGTCCAGAGAAACTTTGTCACCCATGGTTCTCACTGTCGTGAAACCGGCATTCAGTAGTCTTTGAGCATCGTGGACAGACCTAATGGTCAGGAGTACGTCAGATGTAATTACCCAGTCCAAAAGTGAGTAATTCGCAGTACCAAAGAAATGTATATGGGTGTCTATCAATCCCGGCAGAAATGTAAGTCCCTTATACTTCCCATCAACGTTCTTTGTATCTTCAACATATTCAATCAACCCAGAAGGCCCATCAATTTCTATTTCTGCCTTTTCCCACAAGTTTACACCGTCAAATATTCTTCCACTGTAGCGCATAACAAACAAGCACGAAGAAACTAAAATACTTTTATCATCCTACTGAGAGAATTATTATTGAGTGCCAGAAACCTCAATACGAAGAATACGAATACTGAAACCGGGGTGTAGCATCACGATAGTCGCAAGGGCTCAGGGAGATTTTCTGTACGACGAGAGCGGCAAGAAATATCTTAATTTTTCAGAATCCACAAATATCTTGGGGCATAGAAATCCTGGGATTATTGGAATAATTTCGAAATACCTTGAGGATGGATTTATTCATTATCCGTTAACTGTTTCATTCCCAAGGATAGCAGAAAGGGTTGTCGAGAAGATGGACAGAATATCAGGAATTGATGAGGGAGGGTATGTCTTCTCTTCGTCAGGTTCGGAAGCTTGTGACGTCGCAATGTCTATAATGTCAGAACTTGGTCCAGTGATAACTGTTGAGGGAGGTTACCCTGGAAACACTGGCCAATTTATCAGAAAGAAAGAAATCGACAGATCAATCTATGGCTACGACTTTGAGATACCATTTCCATCTTCTAATTCCGTACTAAGCAATATGGAAGCCATGATAAGGAGAGGGGCAAAATCCGTCATGTTGGAACCTCTGCAAGTTGAAGGAGGTTTTAGGAAAGTATACGATGGTTTCCTGAGTGACATTAGAAGAAATTTTCCGGAACTGGTAATATGCGTAGACGAGTGTTACACTGGCTTCGGAAAGACAGGTCGTTTCTTTTCGTACCAATGGTTCGGTGTGAAACCTGATATAGTTGTAGTGGGAAAGGCAATTGGTGGTGGGCTTCCGTTAGGCCTGACAATCATCAATGATGAGGTGAATAGCAAGAGTTCAGTATCTAGGATATTCAGAAATGGAGCCTTTGGGTCATCTGCTGGAAATGTTCTGGCCCTGAACGTTGCAGATTACGTTATCTCAGCAGTCTCGGCCGGAGAGTTTCTAAGTGAGGTAGAACGCAAGGGCGAACTATTCGAAAGCATCACAGGAGATATATTCAAAGAACGATTGAGGGGGATGGGTTTGGTCCGGGGTATAGGATTTGGAAGTAAGACTCAGGCATCAGAATTCTCACGTTCATTATTGAATAAGGGCGTATTTGCTACCTCTATGGGCGATGCAGTCAGGTTATCCCCACCACTAAACATAAGTGAAGAGAATCTGACGATGGGAATCAAGGAGACAGAATCATCTCTTTGAACACCAGCCTTCGATGATTGTTCCAGGTTATCAAAATCTTTTCCTCTCCCCTATCTTAATTGCTGGGTCTTGGGATGCTGCTGCAAAAAGTAATCACTTAGCTCAGATCAAAAGGGTTTGTTACCTCCTTCCCAAAGGGAAATATAACCCTACTTTCATAGTATAAGACATGTATTTTTTACACTTACATGGCATAACACACTCATGACAAGGAAAAGGATATGGGAAACTGTATGCCAGTAATAGAGCGACCTAATGTGGTCACTGAAACAGCAGTCTATCCCACTCCATAACCATGCTTGGACAGAGATGGGAATAGGCTTCTCGGAGCCGCCATGCAGGTGGAGGCTCTAAACCACCGTAAGCTGCTGTTCCACAATGGGAATGGTGGTGAGCGTTACGGAAAAGGCCTTGCACGACACGGTCAGGTGAGTTCAATGGAGACGAACAAAGGTGAACCTCTGATAAATTGTCGAAAGCGTAGGAATGCCATCAAAACCAGGGAGGAGTCGTTGACCCGGGATAAGTCTGGAGGAACTCAGGCTAATTTTGTTCAGCGCCCTAAGGCGGGCATTCGGTCGAGTTACCTGCTTACCGTCCAGGCGGTGACTGGCATGGAGGAGGCGTCAACTCTGCACAGGCTCTGTACGAGAACTTGGGAACCTGTACACGGATGCAAAGGTGCAAATCCAAGTAGAAGAACTGCAAGGAACGGATCACCGATGCCGTTTACAGGGGCGGAACAGTCCGTAGTAGTGGTAAAGTCCATTAACGTGGATGGAGCGAAGGGGCTGTGTTATCCAGTCATACCTTCTGGTCAACCGAAAGGGAAGAACCACAGGTTATGACAAGGCAGTTTGAAATACCAATGGAAAGGGTGAGAGAAGCATACAGGCGATGAAGGAACTTGATCCATTGATACGTGAAGCTGTTTCCACTCTTCACGT
>JBMFWM010000079.1:0-5898 GCA_049965275.1 Thermoplasmata archaeon
AGGGAACACATGGAAGTATAAGGATCTTTCGGAAATTACAGAGAAACTGTTCAATCGTTCCCCAAATAAGGTCAGAGTTTAGGTTTCAGCTCCTCCTCAACAATCTTTTCATGTACCCTGGAACTGGTATTTTCAGCCATTACATGATAAATGCAATAAAGTATTTACATGTTACTATAAATACAATACCATATTAGGAATATATCAACCTAAAGAGCAGTAATATCGCTGCAATCAACAGCCCAATTGATATATTGATTAATGATGCGGGGGACAATATTCAGCAGATATGCATTGACTGAAGATGGTTTCGAAAGCACCATTGCACTGAACTACCTATCACCTTTTCTGCTTACCAGCCTCCTGTTGCCCAATATGAGAAAGTCTGGCTCTGCAAGAATAATCAACGTTGGTTCATCTGTTCACAAAAGCGGGAGATCCGAGTTTGATTTCAAGTTTCTCGGAAGATATAGAGCAATGAAGGCCTATGCAACATCGAAGCTTATGATCACAATGTTTACTTATTCGCTCGCCAAGAGACTAAAGGGGACCGGCATTTCATCGATCCTTGTAGAACCTGGTTTTGTTTCTACGAATCTGGGCAGAAACAGCGGTAGCAGTCTTCTCTCAGCTTCTTTCCGGGTAATGAGGCCTTTCCAGATAAGCGCCTATGAAGCCTCGAAAACACCAGTTTTTCTATCAACCTATGGAACAAACGAGGATGTGAATGGGAAATGCTTTTCCCGACTGAAGCCCATTGGAACGTCTACTATTTCTTATGATCAAAGACTCCAGGAAAATCTCTGGTCCAAGACATCGAGTGCGTTAGGATTATCTGCCGATCTATCATAATATCAGGAGATTAGTATAAGATTTGTTGAGGTCATCTAAAAGAAATATTCCATATTCTAAAGGTATCTTGTCAGGTGCAGCGAAAAAACAAAACTCTTCATTCGAATGCATATCAGAACAATCAAAGCGTTCCTGTATACCGAATACTTTTGTTCCAATGTTAACTTAAGTTGATATTAAGTATGCAATTACGAATCGAGAATGTATGAGCTGAAACCTGGGGAACCATATCCTCTTGGCGCCACTATTACAGATGGTGGGGTCAATTTTGCAGTTTTTTCAGAAAACGCGGATCGGATAAATCTTGAACTGTTCAAATCAATCTACGACTCAAATCCATATGAAGTAATTGAACTGGAAGAAAAATCTGCACATGTATGGCATGTGCTTGTACCCGGTTTAAAGAGCGGATCCCTATACGGATACAGGGCTTTTGGAGCATACGAGCCAGAAAAAGGATTAAGATTCAACAAAAACAAGCTTCTAATCGATCCGTATGCCAAATCAATCGCGGGAAAGATCAACTGGAGTGATGCAATATTTGGCTACAAGATGGGGGACAAATCGGAGGATCTCTCTTTCAGCGATGTGGAAGACACTGCAAACATACCGAAATGTGCCGTTGTTGGTGACACATTCGAATGGGGTGATGTTCACAGACCCAACACCCCTTGGTCTGATACAATTATTTATGAAACACATGTGAAAGGATCAACTTTCTTAAAAGAGGATCTGCCTGGGGCGCTGAGAGGTACATATCTTGGCCTGGGCTCTGAAAAGATGATTGATTATTTTCAGGACCTTGGAATTACCGCAGTTGAGATTATGCCTGTACAGCATAGAATTGACAACAAGATGCTGGTGGACAACGGTCTCAACAATTACTGGGGGTATAATACAATCGGTTTCTTTGCTCCGGACATAAGATTCTCTTCACAGGATACACCTTTGATGCAGGTAGTAGAGTTCAAGCAGATGGTGAAGAACCTGCATGACAACGGCATTGAGGTCATTATGGATGTTGTCTATAATCATACAGCTGAGGGAAATCACTTGGGTCCGACTATTTCGTTCAGAGGCCTGGATAATTCAGTCTACTATAGATTGAATGAGGAAAACCCCAGGTTTTACAGTGACTTCACCGGGACAGGCAACAGCCTTAACGTCAGGCATCCCCAGGTCCTGCAGCTCATCATGGACAGCCTTCGCTACTGGGTGACAGAAATGCATGTCGACGGATTCAGGTTCGATCTTGCTTCTACCCTTGCAAGACAGTTTTATGCCGTAGACCGTTTATCAGCCTTCTTTGACGTCATCCACCAGGATCCTGTTATCTCGAAGGTCAAGCTGATAGCTGAACCTTGGGATGTAGGGCCTGGAGGATACCAGGTTGGAAATTTTCCTGTAAAATGGGCAGAATGGAATGGAAAATACAGGGATTGTGCCCGAAGATTCTGGCGTGGAGATGATGGCCTTACTGGGGAATTTGCTACTCGTCTTTCAGGATCTCAGGATATTTATGAGAATTCCGACAGGAAGCCTCATGCCAGCATCAATTACATTACTTCGCATGATGGTTTCACCATGCTTGATCTTGTGTCTTATTTGAACAAGCATAACGAAAAGAACCATGAAAATAATTCAGACGGGACAAACGAGAATTACAGTGAAAATTTCGGTGTTGAAGGCGAAACAGTTGATCCAGAGATCACAATGAAAAGGATCAAGAGGATCAAGAATCTTCTGACCACGTTAATGGTATCACAGGGAGCGCCGATGATATTGGGAGGTGACGAAATATTAAGGACCCAGAGGGGAAATAACAATGCTTACTGCCAGGACAACGAAGTAAGCTGGTATAACTGGCGTTATAAAGGCAATGCTGAGGAGATGATGTCTTTCCTGAAAAGGCTGATTTCGCTTAGGACGACAACCCCATGTTTAAGAAGAAAGGAATTCTTTTCAGGAGACGTTATAGCAGAAACTGGAACAAAGGATGTGCACTGGTTCAATTCCAGTGGTAACGCGGTAGGTTATTCAGAATGGACCGATCCAAATTTCAAAGCTTTTTCTGTGTATATTTCAGGGCTTGACTCCGAATCACATCCGGACAAAGCAGTCTCCCCAAGCATACATTTATTCTTTAATGCCAGCAGGAACAGCGTTGTTTTTTCGATTTCGGATGAGGTTGAAGACAGATGGGAGATGATCATCAATTCCTTTGATCCACTGGATTCGCTGCCAAGGAAGTTTGATGATAAGCATATAACTTTACCTCCGGATTCGTCGGCAGTTTTAAGGTCTATTCTATGATGGAATAGCAATTACCGACCCGGATTCGACAATGATCCCGGAATTCGTATTTGACCCGCAATATATTCGGGATGATGTATTTAGTATTACATTGCCTGGAATTTCTACACGTACGGATCCAAAGATGATTATTGCGTTGAGACCAGTCTTCAGATAGAATAATCTTATGACATTTCCTTCCGACAAAGCTTTCCGGCATTGCCTGCCTGATCTGTGCATGTAAGCTTTCCTCGCCTGGATAAGTTCCTTGTAGAGTGACAGAATGCTGCTGGTTAGAGCGTCATCTTTAGACTAGCTCCGGCATCCCTGTTAAATGTAAGTCAGAATACCGCACAGCGGTGAATAGTAGAACATTCAAAGACACCAGTAAAGTTAAAGAGAGAGGTGATGATCAAAGGATAGAGAAGAAATCAATATAGTAGAATTTAGATTGGATTCCTTGAAGGCGGCATCGCTGCCGGGATCTTTGAATTGTCTTTTTCGCCGCCAGGAGCTGAACTTACTGAAGTGAAATTGTAAGTATTGTAGAAATGAGTGCTCCTCTTAGGGACTCCCATTATGGGCTAAAAATAATGGTTGGATATACCGAACTTCTTGAAGTAGGGCAGATTACCTTCGAGATCAATGAATCTGAATCCAACTACATCTGTATGTCGAATGTGGAAGGCTTTTCATATCGTCACTTTATTCAAAAATAAGGTCTTAACGATCTAATCCCTGTTTTGGAAAGTTCCCTTGGGGCCAGGTTTCCCTCCCTGTCTATGTTGTCCGCCTCTGGGCCCCCCTCTGTGCATTCGCGAATGTCCAGATAGCACTTCTATCGTTTCATCAATTGTCATGCTGGGCTTAATGGCATTTGCAAGGTCTTTTCTATCTATGGAAACGAGCCAGTTGGAGATATGACCTTCCTTAATGTGATAAAGGACAGCGTATGGATCCTCTGTTTTCAACCTTTCGAGTTCTTTCCTTAGCTCTTCTGTGTTTACTGCCTTACCTATTACCATATCGTAACGTTTAAAATAAAAAGGCTCTGTCATATTTATCGATTGCATTATCCATATTATAGTTTCTGAATTTTGGTTATATGCACAAATCTCGAAAAGAATTACCGTAAATTTAAAAATTGGGCATTTCTTAGCGTGGTAGGGATTTAGCAGTTATCGCAGGTTATAGGAAAATTTTCTGTGTATAAAGATGAACTACATTAGGCCAGATTTGTTAACTTTGTTCTTTTTCGAATAAAATATTAGATGTCATAATTTGCCCAATATTACCATAGCACTGAGATTCGGATGAACTGAACGGTTCTGTATTCCTGTTCCCAGACGATTCTGGCTTTAAGCCTTCAGCGAAAGATAATTTTCTGTGCCATGAAGTTTGTTGCAATTTATAATGCGGTAATTAACAGGTAAGTTTGTGGAAAAACCAGCAAGAGAATTTCTATATTATTTACTACTATGGAGCACCGTACTAATTGTAAATATTTCTTGCAGCCTGAAATAGGCTGTATGAGCGGTTGGATCCTGACATTAGAACACTATTTCTTTCTCCGTATATACAGGAACGTTATTATCGAGCTTATTACAGCTACAGGCAATACTATTTCTTCAAGTATCATAGAAATATTCAGGCCTTTATGCGAAACTATTCTTGTGAAGGCAATATTCTTGTACAGGTTAGATCCATTCACTGTTACTAGACCAGTGGAACATGAAGATGTGTAATTAGAGGATGTGGAGATGCAATAATGATAAGTGCCATTAGGCATTACAAAACTCACTGAAGCACTGCTCACATTACAGGTTGTATCGTTAAAAGACAGGCGCCACAGTGTCCCGGTTGGCAATCCAGTTTCTGTGAATAAAACCTTGAACGTAACAAGTTTGAACACAATATTCCTGAAAATAGAAGTCCCATTCACTGTGAATATACCGGTTGGCTGTTCCGGATAATAAGACCTGTTGGTGGAAGTTGTCTCATACCTGTAAGTACCATTCGGGAGATGAAACTGAAGATCCAAGCCAAAAGTAAGTGCCTGAGGCCCTCCTGAAACGTTGACTGTCCAAGCCCATCCCAATGAGGTTCCATTTAGTCTGACACCTATTTCCGTGAAAGTAACGCTATATACCCTAAAAAATGTGATATTAATTATTTTTGATGCCCCGTTGACTGAAAAAACCCCTCCGTTTCCAGCATAGGAAGAGCTGCCACTGCCTACAAAGTAACTATATGATCCATTCACAAGAGACGTTTCTATATATGTCGTGTTGGAACTCATTTTTTCGCCATTGGAAAGATTAATGTACCAAGTCACTGACTCTGGAAGACCTACTTCCGTGAAATTAACTGAATACTTGACTGAGGTAACTTGAGAATAATTGTGAACATAGCACCCTGCCCTTGTGCCGACAAAGTTATTTGAATTATCTGCGTAGTTACCTACAGGGTCTGCATGAGCAGAAGCATAGGTTTGTGAAACCGTCTCACTTTTAATGTTGTGACCCTCCTTTGCAATAGAAGAAATGTGATCAACAGTAAGAGGAGCGACCGAAAGGATCATCACGATAGAGATAATCGTGACAGTGACTATCACTACTAAATGATGAGAAGAATTGACCACATTTTAACTATACAATCTATCTTTATAATCTTTTATTCTTGGTATAAGCTTGACTTCTTCGTGACTTTACATGGTTTATTTTTATTGACACTTCCCAGTGGCTCTATTCCGGT
>JBMFWM010000080.1:0-5834 GCA_049965275.1 Thermoplasmata archaeon
GAGCACCAGACTGAAGATCTGGGGGTCGCTGGTTCAATCCCGGCTCACGGCATACCTTCAAAAGTTCAATGCCTATCTGCTTTTGCGGTGATACTTACAACGGTGCTTTATATACTAACGATGGGAAACTTGTAATATATTTAAGATTGAATAGAAATACTTCTTATCCATGGATTTATGATTAGGTCCTTTTCCAAACCGGCAATTGTATCTTGATGCCTTAGAGAGTTTTTAAATCTCATCCAACTGCATGATCCTTATACCATTTCTCTATTTTTTCAGAAATAGCTTGTCGTATAAATTCTTGAATAGATATCCAGGAAGGATCTCTTTCCATTATTACTTTTATTTTTTTAACCATCCCATCAGGGATAAGGACGTTGATCTTCTCTCCTTGGGTTACCATAAACCTCCAGCACGTCGCAAATTTAATATATTGTATCTCTGTATCTCTCTGTAGAGAGATTAGGAGTGTCAAACAAAAAAATGAAAACAATATGGATAAGTCCGAAAGTAAAGGAAGTACTAGACGGGCGCAAGATTATTCTTGAGGAGTCCTACAATAGTGCACTTGAAAGAATATTAGGACTTCGTGAAGAACGGTCTAAGAAAAATGGAGGGCCTAAATGAGCTGGCAGCGTGTTTTTGAACTCTGGAAGGAGATCACCGGCGAGGACCTTCTTGAAGTGAAAGAGGAAATTGTAAGACCGCCGCAAGGAGGGCGAAAGTGAAAAGTGATGGAGGCCCCGGCAAGGGCCATCCAAGAATGAAGGATCAGACGGGTCCGGGAAAACCACGCATGATCAAAGAAAAACATGATGACGAACTAAATAAGGATATCGACATTCCTCAGTATTCGAGAGACAAAATTTCCGATATCTTTCAAGCTGCCATGAAAGAGAATCAATCAGGCAAAATCAAAAGTTTTTTGGAACAACACTGGACAGATCTCTCGACTGAGCGGAAGATCCAGCTGAAAGAGCAGATAACACAGAATATCAACGACTACGATCCGCGCAAACCCTCGGGGAATCGCCTGATTTACGATGACTGGACCGAGCTGTATCGGGAATACTACAACCAGGAAGTCAAGACCGAGGACGGAAAGACCGTTCTCTTGGGAAAAAATTATAGAACAGTAAACCCGGCCCTGGACATCCACGATAAATATCTAATAATGATGATCCCGCTGCCAACCGAAATCCCATGGAAAGACAGAGACGGGGAGATAAGAAAGATTACGGACATTGAGAACTTCGTTATCACATCTACGCATAAGGTCTTCTCCCCATCCAGGAATCAATTCGAGAAAAGGGGAGCAATCGCAAGGATCCCTGAAATGATCATGCCCCAGAGGTATTCTTCCGAAGCCGTGGGGAGATTCCTTAAGGAGGGGGTGAAGGATGATCCCTGGGAGGTTATAAGAACACTGAGGGATACCTGGAACTTCTTCATGGATTTCGGTGCCAATCCTGGTGCTGCCATCGCAAATTCCCTTTATTGCGTTCTGACCTACTGTTATCCGATGTTCTCTGCGATCCCCTATCTCAGATTCACCGGCGAAAAGGGTGCTGCTAAAACCAAGGCTGGGCAGATCCACGAGCAGATCGACTTCAATGCACTGAACGCTGTAAACCTGAGCTCTGCATCGTTGTTCAGGATGAGACAGGACACAAAGGGAACAATTATCATAGATGAAGCAGAAAGCTACGGAAAGAACAGGAACAAATCGGAGAATCAGGAGGCCCTTGATCAGGTAATAAACTCAGGATGGCAGTCATCCGGCAAGGTCCCGAGAATTGAGACCATCGGAAACAGAAGGATGTCGATGAATTTCTCGACGTTCGGGCCCACTATTGTATGTTCAATCGGAAACCTCACGGAGACGCTGCGTGACAGAAGTTATGAGATTGTCATGGTCAAGACGCTGGACCGCGAAAGGTCCAGGAGGACCGTCAGGGAGAACGATCCGAGATGGCAGCCGATCAGGGATTCCCTCTTCCTGCTGGTAATGAACCACTGGCAGGAAATCATGGACATTTACGACAATGGCGAAGTTGAAAATCGGCTTGATCTTATTGGAAGGGAACTTGACAAGGCAAAGCCCATGCTTGCAATAGCCCATTTTTTTGCGAAGTACGGAGGAGCGGAAGGAAAGGCCCTCATCGATGAGCTTTGGGAATTTCTGAAGGATCAACACGAACGCGAATCCGAGGTCTCCCTGGATTCTGTCGATTTCTCCATCATACAGGGCATTGAGGAAATGATCAGAGACGATAACCAACCGAGGCTCATAGGAAGCGGTAAAAATCGCATTGCATTATCCGACCTTACCGAACGAGTCGCAGCCCTGGAGGGCAAGAACATACAGAGTGACAGGTTCAACCGGATCTTATACGGTAAGTTCATCAAGGACAAGATAAAGAAGATGGGCATTGCCAGGGATTTCCCACACGGCACGGGCAACAAGGTCTATTTTGAGATCGAAATTTCCGATGTCAAAACCGCTAAAGAACGCTATGGGATGGAAAATAATGACAGGGGTATTAACTCTATTAACTCAAATAACTCTATTAACTCAAATAACTCTATTAACTCTGATACACGAGTTAATACAAATGTCATTGAAAATACGGCTTCCGACGAAAAAATAGTTAATAGACCGGTGAGGACCGGTAGGGGTATTAACTCATCAGAAACAATTGAAAATACTGGTTCCGCAGATACACGAGTTAATAGAGTTAATACAAATCACATACGGGAAGGGGGGGACATGTCCCAAACCTACAAATCCGTTGATCTTGTCCTCAGGAACCTCAAGGAATGGGGTTTTGAAGTGATAGAATACGAAAAAGTCGTAATGTCTCAGGATGGATGGAAAGTAAAAATAAAGGGAACGTTCGACGACTTTCCGAAGGACAGACAGGAATATCTCGACAGGATGTTCGATGTTAGGTTCAGGGGGTCCTTAAATCTGAGATTCACCTGGATCAGGTTCAGGGTGGAGGTAGAATCATGATCTGCCTCAGCTGCGGATCCGAATTCGAGTATCCGAAGGTCCTCGACGACGAGATCGGACTGGTAATGGATGTCTGCCCGGTTTGTGGATCACCGGACATTTCGGCCGTCACAGGGATAATTGAATTATCACAGTCAAGGCCTCCCAAAATCTCACAGGACCAGGGAGGCCATGACACCTCGAAGGAGGTATTCTAAAATGTGTAGAAAGGAAATAATAACATCGGTAAGAGGGCGAGGCCTTGCCTTCTCATCGATCATGGAAAAGGCCAGTGGCTTGCTATATAGCCTCAGGAATGAGGGAATAACGGGGTTCGTTATGTCTTTGAGGAGGGGGTTTTATTCATGGATTCGGAGACAATAACCTATTTCAGGGGATTGGAAGACGGACTGAACAAGGCAAGGGAACTGATCACTCTGAGGGGTGAGGATTCCGTCGCACTGATAGACCTTCTCATCGGGGAACTGCGGAAAGAGAGAACGGAGGATCTGTGGCAGCAACTGTGGGAAAACGGAGGAGTCAATCCGGGCAATATCATGTTGATAGGGGTGGAACAGTGACGGAAGTCTGCCCAGTTTGCGGAGTCACAGTGAGAAGTGCTGGGCTTGAAGAATTAGAGTCCAGGCTGAATACCCTTAGTGAGGAATGGTCTAAGGTTGTGGCACATCCCGAATACGAGATTAATGGGGTCTTCGATGTGTTTGAAAAGCAGGTAGAATGCGTCATAAGGGACTGTGGCTACTCAGTATCGAAAAACCACTCTGATGATACAAGGGGCACTCTCGGAGACATGGATACTGGACTGGAGATCTTCTACTGCAATCCAGGTGTCGTGGTAATCATATCCTATTCTTTTCAAATAGTGGTGTTCGAGAACGGGGATAAGGATACGGAAATGCGCCTGAGGGGCATAAGGGTGGTCAGTGTCTGGTGAGCATGAATACTGTCAGCATGGAATATACCCCTGATTACGCAAGGGAGCTGCGGAAGGAGAAAACGGAGATGCTTAGTGATATCCTCGCAGGTGCAATACTTGCGAAAGGGAAAAAATGGCCATGACATTCAGACTTTCCGGCCTTGGCCCATACCGCGTCGAGAGATCAGAGGATTACGAAACTGATACGGACAGGTCATGGGGTGAGATCATCAGGGTCAGGGGTTCAAAGCCCAAACCTCCTTTTTTCACGGTACCTTCACATCTTTACAAGTATTCGGAATCAGAGCTCGCGCTTTACCTCAAGGACCACAAGAACCTTTGGAGGACATTGGGAAAGCTGCTGAACCAGAAGATCGAGATCTCCGACGTGGAGATAGTGCTTCGATTTCCCGTATCACGGTTTGAGAAGGTATCTCAAATTGTACCATTCGTGAAGAAAAGAGGATCCGGAAAGTTATCACCCGGGGCAATAGCCATGAGGAATATCATCAATGCCAGAAGGCATACTGATAAAGTCAGGCAAAACGAACCGAATTTAAACGAAACGATGCCAGGACATAATAACAATCCTGACCTTTTTTTATTCGAGAAAAACAATCGTTATCTTCCATACCATTTCATGACTTCATTCCAGGGATCGGGACAGACAACATGATCAGGACCTCGACACTGGATGATTTTACTATAAGGCCCCTGACAGCGAGGACTTCCAGATTCATGAAGCTGTGTTCCCTGTATCGATCTATCAAGGGTGAATATCCGGAAAGCGGATTCCTGGTTTACGAATTCATACACGAGATCAAGCTCCCTTTCGAATTGAGGCATTTCAAGCTGCTGTCCGAGAGGCAGGTCATAACCGCATTCTGGAAATGGCAGCGCATTTCCGGCATGTTCCCCGAATCCGATTGATAACCGGAAGATCAGCTGCACATGATGATTACGTTTATTTCCCTCGTCGTATCTTTGCACTTATGGCCAAGCAGATGGATATTGAAGAGAAATTGAAGATAATGGAAATGGGCGGATGCTGGTTCTCCGAAGAGTCAAACGCTGCCTATGATACCTACGAATCCCTAAGAAGGCATGAGATTGGCCCGTACAGATACATATGCAGCCGTGAAATCGAGATCACGGATTCAGGGAAGTATGAATTTTTCAACGAGGAAACCAAGAAGGGCTATCTTATACCCGGAGGCTGCTGGATTTCCCCATCCACGAGGAGGGCGTATGACAGTCTCGAGGAATGCAGCAAATTCCATGACGACTGTGGATGTACCTGCGCCAATGATTACAGGAAGGCCCTAGAGATCCAGGGGGAAATCCCCAATATGAAATCGAAGGTAGCCAGGGTAAGAAAAAGGGATGACAGAGGACGCTTCGTTTAGGCCAGAATCCACAATCTCGTTATGGCTTTCCATAAATTCGTCGCATTCTCAAGCATTTCTACCATAAATCCACAAATCTGAGGTGCTATCCTATTATTAATTAAGCATGAGATTACCAGGTAGTAATTTTGAATTCTTGATGAATAGATATGATGACAGCTGACACCGGGCAGCACAAGAGCGAGCATGTAGAACAAAAATATGTCGCCGGGGAGTGGTAACGCTTCATTCTTCTTCAATTGCAAAACTTTTTACCCGGAGTTCGGTCAAGATCTCACACTTCAGGGCCTGAGATCTAGGATGTCAATTATGCAAGGTGGCTGATTAATGAGATTGCCAATAAGTTGTAACGGTGATCATGCCCGGGAGATCTTAACGCGATTGAAGGTATACAGGATTGCTTGGAGGAATCAGCTGAATGGTTTTCGTTATGGTGACCGTTGTGAGTTCAAAGGAATTCACTACTAAAAACTCTATGGCGTGCCATCCTTCA
>JBMFWM010000081.1:0-5782 GCA_049965275.1 Thermoplasmata archaeon
CATACAAATTAATCACAGACCATCAATTATAAGGGTAAAAACAATAACAGAAAACTTTTAAGTACAATAGCACCCTGAAGTGCTGATGAAAAAAATCAGTGAAATACAGAGTTAATGGAGTAAGTTAACCTGATCGATGTAAACTCACGTTCTTTTCTTTTGAATATTCAGCTTGCTATAAAAGACAAAGCCGTTTAAGCATTCTATTTGGAGAAATCGTATTATTTGAAAAGCGAGGTCATCTAATAATAGATAATTTTCTCTCGATCTCCTAAGTGTTATAAACATCCTTTTAATTAGCTGATTGTAGTGGACTCATGGAACTCAGATATTTTATTATCAGAAGACTACTTTTAATGATACCTACACTTATAGGACTGACTATCATAGTTTTTGTATTAATGTGGTCCCTGCCTCATACTTTCCTTGCTTCCGCATTTATAAACCCAAAAGCTCCGAACAGGGCTCAGGCCATACTTACTGCCGAGAACCAACTGGGTCTGAATCAGGGTATAGTTCTGGCATATCTGCACTATCTTGTGAACACGTTGACGGGAAACTGGGGATACATGACTCTCACAACCCCCATTAAATTTGATGGCACAGTTCTTAGCGGAATTGGATTGTTTTTCCCGAATACAATACAATTGGTAATTTTCGCTGCAATACTTTCTATTCTTATTGCAATTCCCTTGGGGACATACATAGGCGCAAGGCCAAATTCAATCGCAGATCATTCAGGAAGGATATTTTCTCTTTCATTTTACGCAATACCTGTATTTGTTCTAGCCGTAGTTTTCCAAGTGATTTTTGGGAAAGGAGTTATTAAGGGGAACCCCGTTGGAATATTCCCTATTTCTGGAACGTTTTCAATCAGCGCAATTAACGTTATTAGCCCTCCATCCTGGCTGGTGTCCGGTGTGGGCGGAGTTGTACTTTCACAGCCTACACACCTTATCATATTCGACTCGCTTATTCATGGCGACTACGCCTTGGCAGGAAATGCGTTCATGCATATTGTCCTTCCAGTGCTTGTTCTTACACTGAGCCTTCTGGCAGGGATATTGAGATTTTTAAGGGCTAGCATGGTGGATGCCGCTAATTCTGAATATATCAAGACTGCTAGGTCCAAAGGGGTACCCGAGAACATTGTTATCAAGCTTCACATGAGAAGGAATGCACTGATTCCAACAATCACTGTCCTTGGCCTCCTGTTTGCAAGCCTTCTGGGAGGTGTTGTTCTGATCGAGGACGTATTCGATTATCCGGGCATAGGTTATCTCGCATTGAGCACAATACTATCCGGTTCAATATTTGGTGTGCTGGGTACGACCTTCCTGTTTGGGATAATTCTTATAACAGCCAATTTGCTCGTAGATATTACTTACGCGATTTTAGACCCACGTATAAGGTATTAGGAGAAATCTAAATGATAGAAGAAACCGCTCTCAGAAGTAACAGAACCATGGAACCGAAAAAACACTCCAGGTTAGAGAATTCTGCAGCAACTTTTCGGTTGTTTCTGAAGAATAGGCTTGCAATGGTGGGCATGGTAATAACGCTTGTCTATTTTGCAATCGCATTAGCCGATGCGGTATATCCGCAATGGCTTGGTGTAAGCAATCTTTCAACTGCACTGAATTTTGTTCCGGGTCATATCGCTAACACAGCCCAGCCATCGCCTCCCAGATTTAACGGATCCTGGTGGTATTGGTTTGGGACAACCTATTCAACGATCCCCATACTTCCAGTGATGCTTGCCGCATTGAGAATAGATCTTGCATACACTGTTCTGATTGTGTTCTTGGGAATGGGCATCGGAGTCATACTTGGTTCAGCGGCAGGTTATTTTGGCGGTATCCTTGATGAGATTATGATGAGGGTAACTGATATATTCTTCAGCCTGCCTTTTTTTGTATTTGCTCTCGCAATTGTATATGTACTTGGATTTTCATTTGACAATGTAGTACTTGCGCTGATAATCATATGGTGGCCCACATACGCAAGGCTTGCAAGGGGATTAGCCCTGGAAACCAAGTCATTTAAGTACGTAGAAGCTTCCAGAGCCAGCGGCGCATCAAACTTCAGGATCTTGTTCGGCCATATTATTCCAAATGTTCTTTCACCCGTCTATGTTCAGATATCCCTAGATCTCGGCTCAATCATTCAGCTTTTTGCGAGTATTTTTTTCCTGATAGGATCATTTGCTCAGTCAACTTATCCTATAGAAATAGGTTATATGATTTCTGGTGGGGAATCATATCTTTCAGAGGGGCTCTGGTGGCCGGTTATCATACCATCATTGTTTCTTCTTGTATTCACCGTAGCGGTCAATTTAATGGGGGATGGTTTAAGAGATGTACTCGATCCAAAGCTTAGAAGATGAACAGAACAAAAATAAGGCTGCAAATGAAGATGATTACCTTAAGGTAACAGACCTTGTGACTAACTTCTACACGTCTAGAGGTATTGTAAAAGCTCTGGATAAAATAAATTTCTCTATTCGAAGGGGAGAAATATTTGGGATGGTGGGAGAGAGCGGATGTGGAAAAAGTGTTACTGCACTCTCAATAATGGATCTCGTGCAGGACCCGCCTGGTCGAGTAGTCAGTGGTAGAGTCGAGATTGACGGCTTCAACATTTTCAGCGACATTAAGGATCTTGCAAAGATTAGAGTAAAAAGCCAAACTGATGTAAAAATCAAGAGGAATAAGAGGGCAATAAAGAAACATAATTTCATGCTTTCAAAGATCAGGGGGAAGAAAGCTGGAATGATATTCCAGGAACCCTCTCTTGCCCTGAACCCCGTGCTCAGGGCTGGTGAACAGATCACTGAAAACATTCTTCTGCATAATAAGAAAGCTATAGCAGATTCGCTTATCAATAGGGCAAACCTTTCCCTTGATGATGTCAAGCTTGTCGTGGATGAAATACTCAAGAACAAGAATGAGACGAAATCCATTCTTAACAACTGGTGCAGGAAGAATGCACTAGTGGATCTGGAAACGCAGATCAATTCAATCTTCAAAAATTACACAGACCCAAAAGAAATCGAGAATGAGATTGTTTCCTTGATCAAAGGAGGGCTTACTCTGGTCGATAAGGCTAGCCTGATAGAGGCAAGAGATTATTATGATTACAAAGAAAGAATGGAAAACCTTGAGATAAAGCGTTTTGCAGCGACTGAGGAAAGCGATAAAGAGCTAATCAGATCAATTGGCGCGGCAGAAGTCAAGCTTAGGATTACCAGCGGAGCCAGATTCAGATCGTATTCATTGAAGAGGATATTTACCGGAAAAAGGGTGGAGAAGGCGTTCAAGACGGAAGCTAACAGGAGGGCAAAAGAACTTCTGTCTCTTGTCAGCCTCCCCGATCCTGAAAGGATAATGAGGTCTTATCCTCACGAACTGAGTGGCGGTATGCAACAGAGACTTATGATTGCTATAGCACTGGCTTCAGATCCAAAACTTTTGATTGCTGACGAGCCCACGACCGCCCTGGATGTCACTACCCAGGCTCAGATACTCAAGCTGTTGAGGAACCTAAACCAGCTTGTTGGGGCTTCTATCCTATTTATAACGCACGACCTTGCAGTTATTGCAGAGATGTGTAACAGAGTCGCTGTGATGTACGCCGGAAGCATAGTTGAGCAAGGGGAAGTCCTTGATATTTTTGATTCTCCTAAACACCCTTATACAGTTGGTCTCCTTGGAGCCATACCAACGCCCCAAGTAAAGACGGAGGCAGGAATTAATCTGCATACTATTCCAGGATCAGTCCCTAACCTTATTACTCCGCCCAGTGGCTGCAGGTTCCATCCAAGGTGCAGCTTTGCAATGGAAGTATGCTCTAAATCCAAGCCCAAGCTTGTTGAACTGGAGGCACAAAGAAAAGTAGCCTGCTTCCTGTATTCTTCGGAGGTTGAAGAGTAAATGGATACAATAGACCAGCGCAATGCACCACTTTTGTATGTTTCGCATTTGAAGAAATATTTCGATATATCTTCCCTGTTCAGGACCGTGGGAAAGGTCAGGGCGGTTGACGATGTTACATTCAAGCTGAACCGTGGCGAAACCGTTGGAGTGGTCGGAGAAACCGGCTGCGGAAAAACTACCCTTGGCAGAACGATTCTTCAGTTGGTTCCAGCGACCGAGGGAAACGTATATTTTGACCTTGAGCCATCTTTGATGAATAAGATAATAGATCTTGAGGAAAAAGCATACGCTTTACAGCATACTACGGATGATCATCCCTCCAAAAAGGATTTGTCATCGGTGCTTGATGATCTTGAGCCCCTGCGTTCCACGTACTCCCTGACTCGAATGCCCAGAAGAGAAATGAAGAAAATTAGAGTGAAAATGCAACCTGTGTTTCAGGACCCTTTCAGTTCTCTTGATCCCAGAAAGCTTGTCAAAGATATCATTTCAGAACCAATGAGACTCCTGACAGACATGGATGAGCAGCAGATACATGACAGGTTATATGAATTGATAGACAAGATTGGACTCAGCGAAGACCATCTTTACAGGTTCCCGCATGAATTCAGCGGAGGACAGAGACAGAGGATTGGCATTGCAAGAGCGATCAGCATAAAGCCAAAACTCCTCATTCTCGATGAACCCACCTCTGCTCTTGACGTTTCTGTGCAGGCGCAGATACTAAACATGTTGAGCCAGGTCCAGAGAGAGATGAATATTGCATCTATCTTCATATCACATCATCTGAACGTTGTTGAGATTATGTCTGATAGGGTCGCAGTAATGTACCTCGGGAAGGTTGTAGAACTTACAAGCACCGGCAAAATTTTCAAAAATATGCTGCACCCTTACACAAAAGCATTATTCTCCGCGATACCAAGCCATGATCCAAGGACAAAGAAGGAAGTGATTGAACTTGAAGGGGAAATGCCATCTCCCGCCAACCCGCCGTTGGGTTGCCATTTTCACACAAGATGCAATGAAGTCATGGTTAACTGCGGTTGGTCGCCCAAGGACCTTGCCGGCCCATTAACAGATATGTTTGACAGGACCAGAAACCCCGAAGCCCGTGATTTCCCTGAGGTCGCAAGGGTGGCAGTGGATAATTCCAGTTTGACCATGGATCTGATGCTCGCACAGAGAGTAGCTGATAAACAAGGTGTCCTGGATCTGCTGAACTCACTAATCAGCAAGGAAAGATCCAGAAAAGGTGGAACCAAGTTCGGAGCTATAAGAAAGACATCTTTTACTGCAGATAATCTGATACAGATCGCATTGATGCAATTCGACACTCCATCTCTGCTGGAGTACAGCAAAGACCACTTTGTTTCTTGCCTTATTTATGAAAAACCCCAGGTATCGGCAGTCAATGAACAATTGGTACCTTCGCTGAATGAGACAGATGAGTAAAATAGAAATTGTTGACAAGCTTGAGCTTCAGGAAATTTCTTCCAAAGATATGACGAGGAAGGAATTTTACAAATATATATTTGGAGATTTGACGAAAGGGTTCTACATCGTCGGATCACTTTTCTTTGATGCGATCGTGATACCTCAGGTATTGAGCTTCGTTCCTGCCAGCTACTTTCTGCCTCAGCTAAGCATTACTATTGGACCTCCGGGGGATTCAACGCAGGTGGCCATATTATTTATTCTCGTATACTTGATTCTTGCCCTGGTAGCAATTTATTTCGAGGTCAAGTACTACATTTCGATTTGGCGCAAGTAAACTGGTTCATGCTCAGATCAGAATTCTATAAAAGACGCAAATAGGCTGTTGGCGACGAATCATTGAGTAAAATTGA
>JBMFWM010000082.1:0-4082 GCA_049965275.1 Thermoplasmata archaeon
TCTGGTCTCAATGTCTCAGTCGATGACCTTGTTATTAAAAACACGGGAGATTAGGATGTATCAGAGACCAAAGAGGCAGATAATGGATGTCGTTGTTTGACGAAACATGGGACGCACTATAAAATCAGTGAATTAAGGGAAAGCAGGTACAAGATCTTAATTCTACAGAACACCCATGACCTCGTCAGTTCCGGAATACCCTCCGTGAAAAGCAATTATTTCCAGAATGGTACCCACCAGGAGAATTAAGGATGGAATGATAAGATAGCCCAATATGGAGAATGGATAAAGAAACGACTGATTGCTCATTAGGGCAGCAATTGACTGTTCGAATCCAAGGAACGACAGGACATTTAGGACCAGGAAAAATGCCCCTATCGCGTTTATTATTATGCTGGCCGTAATCAATCTTCCGGCATCTATCAGCCTCTTCACATTAAACTCTCTTCCCAGCGCTTTGAGGGAGCCTCCAAGCTTGATGAATGTACCTATCCACGATATTATTGCCACTGCCTCCACTGCTACAAAAAATATAGAAAGCGGAGATAATGACAGGAACGAGTACAGTAACGAAAGCATTGACCCGGTAGACAGCGTGAGTGGTGGCAGCCGTATGACAGTCATGTAGAAGATTCCTGCTCCCGATGCAAGCCCGAGAATCGATGCTACAAGGTAAACGACTGCCCATCTTCCTGTCCCCCTCATCGATCCGGCTGACTGAATGGTCGTTCTGCCCATCTTCCCCATTGCACCTATGAGCAGTATAAAACCTATGAGGAACATTATAGATCCCACAATATCTAGGACCGGTATTAGTAAAAAGACTGTTCCTAGAAACAGCCAGAACATTGCTGACCTCAATGACTCTAGAGAATTGAAAATAAGGTTTAACTTTCTGCGGGATTCAGCCAGTTCGTTCGATGTGCTGTTAGAGACGCTATTAGCCGTCACCTGATTTCCAGTGAAATCTGATGGAAGTTTGTTCTCTTGAACACTTTCTTCCGATTCAGCCTCCTGAATCCCTTTCATCTCGTTCCATGCCCTTTTCAGTGGCAATCCGGAAATAGTATGGAACCACACTTTTCTATAGATGCCAGGAATATTGACAGCCGGAATGACCAGAAAACCGTTGCCATCTGAATCATAAAGGATCAATAAGTTCTTACCGTTGAACCCTCTGACTAAATCAAGAGGATGCGTATGTAGGATGCTTTTTGAGTATTTTTTGGGATTTCGGACCTTGTTTATAACATCGTCGTAACATACGACGTATGTGTTAAACTCCTCATCATTTGCCATGAACTTAATTTCTGAAACTTTTACTTGTGCGGACTTTCTGCTCACCTTCCGCAACTCGTACTCCATATTAGCCTTTCTGCCTGCAGCAATGGCCAGATCCCTGAATCTTATCACCCTATGATGCTCCACAGCCACCATTATCTCATATGCGAAGAATGAAGATACCAGAAGGAAAATTCCAACTCCCTGTAAGTACCCCGACACTTTGCTGACTACAGCTAAGCCTATGACTAAAAGGGCTATACCCAGCAACAGCATCGTTAGAACAATCTTACTCGCTTTCGATATTTTTCTTTTCGTCCCTCCTTCCAGCGGCTTCTTATCCAACGGAGATCCGCAGGTTGTGCAGAATTTAGCTCCAGATTTATTCTTTGAGCCACACTTGGGACACAGAATTTCCTCATTTTCATTATTCATTCAGTCGCTCCTCCTCGTACCACAGTTAGGACAAAACATTTCATCATCCGCCAACTCCTGACCGCACTTTTTACAGTGGTAAACGTCAGATTTCGATCCACTGATATCTTTTTTCATCAGATTCCTTGAAGACTCTTTTAGCGGGACGCTGTCGCCTTTCTTTCTTTTGCCCTTCAAGATCACAGCCACAGTAACTGCTATGACGGTAGCAATAATGGCTGGCACTATATAAATAATCAAGAACGATATGTTTGGTCTAACCTGTTTTTCTAACATTATCCCATTCTGACCGTTTACCAACGGTACAGTTATAGAGGGATGGGAACTACCCTTGACATAGTAATAAATTGTTTCTGGACTTCCCCTTGTTGAATTCAGATTTGACAAATTGTTAGTTGTTAAAAGCTCATAATAGCCCTGCAATAAAGGAATGTTGGTTGATTTGAAGAATCCTGTTGAGTTTTTACTTGTGAGGAATTCTATGCTTATGTTCATCTTGGAGTTGATGTTTGCTGATATGTTCAGAATAGTGCTGCTTTGAATGTTCACATTGGTGATTATGGATGAATTAGGACTTTCGTTACCCTTCACGGTAACGTCGTAAACTATATAGCTAACCGTTCCATTGAGAAGAACTGGTTTAAGAAGAGTAAACACTGAACTTCCAAGAGGATCAGTCTGGAAAGTCACTTCACTCGAGATTAGATTAGGGATCGCGAAGACTTGTATGAAACCAGAACTAGACAATGTTGTTGTTTCATTAATTGCAGCTAATCCCCTAATGTCACTTTGAAGAGTGTTTCCGTCAAAGTATGCAAGATTATTATCATACAAGATTCTCGTACTTTTCTCACTGATGTAAAGGGTGTAGTTTAGAATTGATAAATAGCTGTCTCCGTAAAGATAATTACGAATGGCTTGAATAATATCGTCAATCAGGTTATAATCCATATTATAGCTAATTTCGCCGGGGAAATCTGCTATTGCAAATTCATCGTAGTGGTTTCCGAGGGAGTCGTATTCGAATGCGCCATTGGACAAATTATAAATGGCAAAGCTGCCCACAGAAGGGAAGTTTGGATCGCTTATTTCTATCGCCCATTCGCCTTCCCCGATACTCGTTACACCCCAGGCCACAACTGCATGCGCTTCTTTGCTTGTCTGGTTGTATAAGAACAAAATAACTGGTGTATTATTTTTGAAATAATTAATCATCAGATCTATGGAGTTGGGTGAATTGAAACCTGTTAGAGATTTGTCCAGATGATTTTGAGAATCTAGTTGGTATAGGGTGATTAGAAGTGTAGCATTATTAAGCACTGATAGGTTGCCTCCGATTGGAATATATGGCACATTGACCTGGTACGTATAACTGGCAGACGGACTCTGGGTTGGGAAGGTTAGGCTATCATTGCTATTATGAAGTTCATAGTGCAAATAAAACAAAAGCATTGTAGATGCAATACCGTAACAATTTCCTTCTGTAGACCAAATGCTACCGAAATTTGATGCACTGTATGTATCGTAAAATGTGTTCCAGCTAGTACTTATGGCTTGATTTTGAGAGAAGACAATTTGTTCTCCCCGATAATTGTTTTTTGAAATCGGGAGAATGCCCTGGGATTGTGAAGGGTACATCAGTACACTCTCTGTATTGTATGAATCTGGTACAAAAAATGAATAATTTCCAGTTACATTGGAACCCACTGAAATGTATGAGCCATTTGTTGTGAAATTTTCCCAGTTATTGAAAGTTAAGAAATCCATTCTCCAAAAGCTATTTCCATTCAGACCGTACTCGCTATTGTTGGAAATAGGCCCCGAATATAAATACTCATTATCATATATCTTTATATCATTGCTGATATTGAATGATTTAGATTCTAGTAGTGCAGAGGACCCCGTAACTGGCTGTGAGATATTTACTATGAGAAATTCATGAACCAGTACTTTTTCACCTTGGGTCAGAAATATTGGCGAATACAACTGTGGCTCAATGGCTACGGTAACATTCTTCATCGAATATGGAGTTAAATTGACTGGATACTGGAGACTGGTATACCTGACAGACAGATCCAATCGATTTGATTGGTATGTAAATAAATAAGATAATGCAACTACATAGGATCCATTTACCGTTCTATTATTGAATATGGTTACATTTGTCTCAAATGGCGAGCTTATTTTGAAATCTGGGCTTTCGATCTTATAGTCGATAATGAAATTGCCATTGGTTGAAACCCCGATTTTTAAAGGCGGTGAGTTAAAATAGTAAAAGGTCAGAATTTGCCCATTTCCTCCACTCCCACCGCCTGAGGCGCTGCCCATTTCCTCATCAGTGCTGACACCGCCAGAAACATTGTATG
>JBMFWM010000082.1:4182-5698 GCA_049965275.1 Thermoplasmata archaeon
CCTGAGGCGCTGCCCATTTCCTCATCAGTGCTGACACCGCCAGAAACATTGTATGTTCCGGGCGTATATCCTCCTGGTCCATATGCGAGTATGATCACACCTCCACCGCCGCTCCCGCCGTTCTGCATATCACTTATATTTCCATCCTGAAGGCCGAAAGCATCAATGTTTCCTGCCAATATCTGGTTCGCTTGAATGTACGCCCCATAGGCGCCACTACCACCGTTAAGCGCGCCCCATCCATAGGCAAACCCACCTCCTGCACCCGTTAGGAAGTTTTGCATTCCCTGATCATACATGTTCAAAATGACCGAGTTATTGAGCGAGGGAGGACTGGGAGTGTTTCCATTGCCCGCATAATTGGCAAACACTGTCCCCCCACCAGAAGCAAGCGTGGAACCTCCGTTCCCTCCTGGTACTGTGAAGCTGTCATGGGTGTCCGATCCGCCGCCACTACCTCCATATGACTCAGGCAGGGAAACTGGGGTGGGGTTCGTAGAGTTTCCTCCGTTGTAAGGCCATCCAGTTACAATGGTACCATCATTTATGAAGCTTCCGGATACGATGATGGAAAAACCGTTCGTATATAGGGTGACACTACTGGATATCACCATGTTGCCCCTAACCAGCAGGTTGGAATCAAGGTATGAATTGGACGATACGTTAAGGTCTGTATAGTTTCCACCTATTGGGAGGGTGTTATAGAATGCAAGAGGTATGAATTTCACAATGATAGATATGCCACTCCCGCTAAAATAAAAATTTCCTTCAGAAGGTGTAATCACATACCCTGTCGTTACGTTCTCAATGACGGGTTGGGAGGTGCCTCCATTGTTGTTTGCCATTCCGATTGTGTAACTGTATTCCCCTGTAGCAAGGTTTCTAATCACTATTGAACTGTTGCTCGGAGGAAGCCCCGTGGGAATGGACGTGTAAGTTTCGTAACCTGATGATGAGAGTAGTGTTACAGCCCACTGATCTCCAGACTGAAGACCGGATTCACTGAAAACAACACCGCCTGGACCTGTAGTGGACTCCTCACTGAAAATAAATACACCTGTTACACTTCCACCATTGGGAATGAAGTCATAGTTCCCGGCTGTTAGGTTGGAGTAAGAAATGGATATGGCAGCCCACCCGTTGATACCAACAGCTTTTGTTGCTACCGAGAGCCCTGGAATGCCTGTACCTGGAGAAGTTGTATTACCCCCATCTTGAACTACTATAACAAGTGACAGAGAATTAACTGTGAAATTAAGGCTTTTACCTGATACGGAGTAATTATATCCCATTGCGGTGTAACCACTAACTCCCACACCGGCAATAACATATGCATTACATGTGGTTGTGTAATTGTTGTAATCTGAGGTTGTAAGGGCAAGTCCGTTGTATATGTAGCCACCAGCACCTATGGGATCGCTGGATATAGGTATCTCACCATAATTGAAATTAGATGTGAAATACTGCCCGCCAGTTTGGAAACCGTAAAGGTAAATCTGTGAACCTGGTGGAAGAG
>JBMFWM010000083.1:0-5597 GCA_049965275.1 Thermoplasmata archaeon
CCGATGCACCTTCTGTACTTTCAATATCTGCTTCTTCCTGTTTTTCGATCCTTTCTTCTTAACGTTTTTCTGGTCATTATAATACTTAGACATGACATCAAGAAAATGATTCCACACAAAGCGGCATGCACCAAAGTGCTTTTCCAGGAGAACCGTCTGTTCTCCATTTGGATATAAACGCACTTTGAGGGCTTTAATCATTATTTACACAATCGTTTATCTTCTAATACGCTTTCCGCAATTCATCCACATCGGAAGCTCTGTGGCTTTCTTGCTTAAATCCTTGTAAACAAGAGGATCTGTGGCATTTGACCTTTTAAAAGTCTCTTTCTGCGCCGTTTTTCGGGCCTGAGGACTCGAATTTTCCTGCAGTAATTGATTTGCGAGTTTTATAGCTTGTCTTAATTCTTTTCAAAGGAATGATCGTATTTGAATTTCATGTTTGTTCCATTCAGATCTTTAATGAAATACCTTCATGAATCTAAGATGATTTAAATGCATCAATTAACAGAGTCCATGTTAAAATTTTATACATCCAGCAAGCAGGCTCATGAGCATTTAAGGAACGTTACACGTGCCGTAATGGAAGAGATATTATTTCTCCATCAACGATTCCCTGAGAATTGAAGTTATATATCCCCTGACTTGCGAGAAACTGAGTTTAGGTGGCATTGGCTTTTCGTCGGGGTCCACGACCACTTCCAGGACCCCTGGAGATTTTGCTGCGAGAAATTCATCTATTGCCGGATCCAGATCGGATAATTTCTCGACCCTCCTTCCATAAATGCCAATGGAATGCGCAAGTTTTGAAAAATCTGGATTAAGGAGATCTACACCCCATTCCGGATACCCCATTACCTCCTGCTCAAACTTTATCATTCCGAGTTTTGAATTGTTGAAAACAACCACCTTGATCCTGCGATCATACTTCCTTGCAGTGATGAGTTCCATCATTGTCATTGCGAAGCTTCCATCACCAACAAGCGCCAAGACCTGGCGATCTGTGGCGAACGAGGCACCTACAGATGCCGGTATGCCAACCCCCATGCTTCCAAGCCATGGGGAAAAGAGAAATGTCTTCCCCTCCTCCGTTCGGAAATTTCGCATGCCCCACACCGTTACGTTGCCGGTGTCCACAACAATGACAGCATTCTTGTCGACCTTTCGGGATAATCTGGCTGCAACTATCTCTGGTTTCATTGGCTCAGAGGTGTCGTTTTCAGCTTTCTCGAGTTCCTTTATCCAGGACTCTTTGGCCCCTTGAAGTTTTGCATAAAACTTGTCCTCCTTTGTCTCTGGATTGGAATTCTTAAGGAAATCTGAAACTGTGCATAGGCACTCTACGCTTGAGTTGAATCTTTTATGAAGGTTGGAAGGGTTTGATTCGACATGGATTATGTTTATATTATCTCGAATGAAAGCACTATATGGAAAATTTGTACCCAGAAGTATGAGCAAATCAGCATCCTTCATTGCCTCGATTGACGCTTTAGATCCCAGCAAGCCAAGCCCGCCGAGTACTTTCTTGTCAAAATCGCTCATAACGCCCTTTGCATTCAGCGCGTATATGATAGGAGCGCCTATTTTTTCCGCAAAGTTATTGATCGAGGCAGACTGGCCTATAGAGCCCCTCCCGATGAAGAGCAACGGTTTCTGGCTGTGATTTATTGCATCGACTGCCTCTTTCGGATCAAAATTGTAAGATACCACTGGATATTTTGCAATACCATGAAGCTGCTTTGACTCAGATGGCGACCTGAGCATGTCGACTGGAAGCGTGATGTGGGCAACACCACCCTTCACCTTTGCTTCGTGACATGCCCTCATCGTTAAGTATTGAGCGCTTTCCGGGTTAACAATCTGCCTGTTGAAAATGGAAACATCGTCGAAAAGCCTGTTAATATCAATTTCCTGAAAATAATCGTGACCGATGAGGTCGGTTTCAACCTGCCCAGTTAGCGCTATGACGGGAACATGATCCATCTTTGCTTCATAGAGACCGTTGAGAAGATGTATTGATCCAGGGCCGGATGTTCCCATGCATGCAACGGGCATTCCTGTCATTTTTGCTTCAAAGGCTGCTTCAAGAGCGGATCCTTCCTCATGCCTGCCCTGAACATATTGGATATTTTTGTTTCTTCTTATAGCGTCAATAAGGGGATCGATAGAGTCACCGGGTATACCATAAATTCTCTTAACTCCGCAGGAGACAAGCGTCTCCACTATAACATCTGCAACTGTGGTGCCCATAATCGTGAGTATGGCATAATTGAAAATCTTTTGCTGAAATACAGGAAATTTACATGTACAGGCTGAATTCACGCAAACTTCTGAGCCGGGTTGGAAAATATTTATTTTGACATAATGCTCAGGTTGCTTATGGCCAGCACTTTTGTAGACGATAAGATTACACTGGTTGGAGAAGATGAGAAACCCGAGGATCCGGAGTTTTCGGTGAAGTATATGGACATGAGAGTAAATCCATTCGAGGATTTCTACTCTTTTTGCAATGGAACATGGGCCCGAGAGCATCCGATTCCAGAAGATAAGGCTTTCTGGAGCGGCTCAGCTGAACTTTTTGAAAAGAACAGGTACGTCCTAGTGAAGATACTTGAAAAATGTGCAACCACGCCATCCGTGAAGCTTGATCCAGTACAGAAGATGCTTGGTGATTTTTATTATTCCGGGATGAACGAGACGCGTATTGAAAATCTCAAATTCAAACCTGTTGAGGAATATATGAAGAAAGTAGACAGGGCAGAGAAAAAGGAAGATTTACTGAATGTTGCCAAAGATCTTCATTCTATCGGTATCCCATGCATGTTTTCCTGGGACTCGAGCACGGATGCCAAGAATAGTGAAGTTTATGCAATGTACCTGAAGCAGGGCGGGATTTCACTCCCGAATCGTGATTATTATTTCGATGGTTCGTTCGACAAACTGAGGAAAGAATATGTCAAGCACATTACAAACATGTTCAGGCTTTATGGTTTATCCACTGATGCAGCAACGAAAGCTGCAGATGTTGTCTTCAGGATCGAGACTGAGATGGCACAGGTTAGCAGGCGCCCTGAAGAGCTGAGGGATCCAGAGAAGAATTACAACAGGGTCCTAATGAACGAGATAGGAAAGAGGTTCCCATCCATAGATTTCAGGTCATATTTCGAACAGATATCGATGCCGAAAGTGGATTATGTCGTGGTATCCCAACCGGAGTTCATCGATGGTCTTGGAAGGCTCCTGCAGGAAAGCATCATTGATGACTGGAAGATTTACCTGAAGTGGAAAATCCTTCACTTTGCAGCACCATACCTCCACAATGCAGTTCAGGATGAGGACTTTGACTTCTTTGCCAGGAAGCTCTTTGGAAGAAAACAAAAGGAGAAGAGATGGAAGAGAATGGTCTCGATCACTGATGCACGCCTTGGTGAAGCTTTGGGGAGATTATATGTTGAACAGGAATTCGGCGAGGAAGCAAAGAAAAGAATGAGTGAAATGATTGAGGACTTAAGGGAAGTCTTTACCGAGAGGCTCAAGGAGCTGGACTGGCTAAGCCCGGCTACAAAAGAGAAAGCACTAGAGAAGTTTTCAAGGTTCAGGGCAAAGATTGGCTATCCTTCTAAGTTTATCGACTATTCACCGATCAGAATCACGAGGGAAAATTTCTTTGAGAATATCACAGCAACTGGTATGTTCGATTTCCAGAGATACATAAAGAGGGTGAATTCCCCAGTGGACAGGGAGTTGTGGGAAATGACTCCGCCGACTGTGAATGCCTATTTTTCGCCAACCGAAAATGAGATAGTGTTTCCTGCTGGAATCCTGCAACCTCCATTCTTTGATCCCAAGCTGGATGATGCCGTAAATTATGGTGCTACAGGTGGTACAATAGCCCATGAAATTACGCACGGATTTGACGATGAGGGCAGGAAGTTCGACGCGGACGGAAACATCAAGGACTGGTGGACCCAAGAAGATGAAAAGGCATTTCTGGAGAAGGCAAGAGAAGTATCGAGACTTTACGGATCGCTGGAAGCGCTGCCCGGCCTCAAGGTAAATGGCGATCTTACCCTGGGAGAGAACATAGCGGATATAGGAGGCGTGAGCATTGCATTCGAGGCTCTTGAAAGAAGGTTGAAGCAGAATCCTGAGTTGAGAAAGGAAATAGACGGACTGACCCCGGAGCAGCGCTTTTTCATAGGATGGGGGCAGAGCTGGAGAATGAATGTAAGGGAAGAGGCATTGAAATGGCAGATTTCCAGTGACCCGCATTCTCCGGATAATTTCAGAGCCGAAGTGCCTGCGTGGGTTCATGAAGAGTTCGATTCAGCTTTTGCCAGAATGAAGGGGGAGCGCCAGAAACCAGTTCAGACCTTAAAGATCTGGTAATACTTGTTGATGACAGTATCAGTGAATCGTTATCAATTCAAGCCTGGTTGGTTCAGCTGTGCGGATAACCACATCTCCTCTTGGCTCAATTATTGACCCTTCCCTGAATCTCCTGTTTTCCGGAAGTATCATGCCTGAACCAGAGTTGAACCGGACTACAGATTGCCCTGGTATGTGTATGGTGGGTTCTTCATCTGCACGGATGAAGTAGTCGGTTATTGTACTCTTCTTGTCTGTCATTACCGTCTTGTAGTAACCCCAGGGTGCGTCTTCCCTGTTCGAGTATTCCTCCCTAATTGCCTCAAGATCCTTTTCACTGTCTATCCCCATCCAGAATGCGTCCTCCATGTAGGCTCCTATCTGTTTTCTTGACGCAAGTCTGGGAAAAACGGTTGTTTCGAGTTCCTTGTCCGGATAACTCTCAAAAAAGTAGTCGAGAATATCTTTCTTGAAGATGTATATGCCTGCATTGATGTACGCGCTTATGAACGGTTTTTCCTTGAACCTGTTTACTGTATCACCGAAGATTTCCAGAATGCCGTAAGGACTTCTCATCTTGACTGCAAAAATGACAGCACCGTATGAGGAATTCGCCGCAAATTTTACCATGGCCTTGAAGTTCATATCGGTAACTGTATCACCGTTCCTGAGCATTATATCCTGATCTTTTCGGTGCTCCAGCAGGTTCCTCATCGAATACAGTGTCCCAAGAGGTTTCTCCTCCCTGAAGTATGTAATCTTCAAGTCTTTATATTTTGGCGTAAGGTATTCCTCAATCTTCTCGCCAAGGTGACCGGAGAGGATATAAAGTTCTGTTATACCAATAGACCGGAAATCACTGATCTGCCTGTCAAGTATAGTGAAGTTCTCCTTGATCGAAATCATGGACTTTGGTATGTCGTTTGTTATTGGCTTTAAACGCTTACCGTAACCTCCAGCAAGAATTGCACCTATCATATCTGGTAATAGTGAGTTGGTTTAAATTTTTAACAGACCTTTTTTGTAAAGACAGTCAGTTTCTTCGATTACCTTTGGCAAAGTATGCAAGCAGAATGGAAAAGAATGCCCACAACAAACCTACAGCTATGACTAAAGACAACTGGAAAGATAAGTCAGATGGAATGTAGTTAGGTTGAAAGTATGATGTTATTCCTGGGGAGACAGAATTCGCATATAATTCAAGAAAGTTCATAGGGCTCACTAAATAA
>JBMFWM010000084.1:0-5109 GCA_049965275.1 Thermoplasmata archaeon
GATTGAATATTTTTTTCCTGTTATTATATTTACAAATACAGTTTGCCATATTTAACCATTATTAGAGTTTCAACCAGTACTCACACTCCCACCTGTTTTCTTTCTCAGCATAAGAGATCATAGTAGGCCTATGATATTCGGTAACCATATTCGGTTTTCGTTGCATTTAGCTCATCCAGAACACTAATGATGGCTTACGATATATTTAAACATGGCTTATCTCACCGTCCACAGCAGATTGGACATGAAGGACTCTGCACGTTCCACGATGGACTTGAAACTGTGCCCTTCTAAATCTTTGGCAATGTTTTCAGGTAAAAGAATGTACCTCCAGATTTTAGGTTGATTCTTTGGGTGATTATTTGCATTTGACACAGTTCTGCAGAACTGCTGAGCTGCGATCATTTTCGATTTTACGTCAACATCATTGTATGCATCCTTCTCTGATTTAGTCTCAAAAATGAACATTGCTTCCCCTGTTTTGACTAGGAAATCCGGGTAGTATCTTCCCATGAAACCCTTGCTGTCCAGATAGGCTATGGAGAACCTGTGAACATATTGGTCAAGCTTTACATAAGCTGCTACACCTGAATCCTTTTCCAGAACAGATTCAGCAAAACGCTTTTCAAAGCCCCCTTTTGGTCCAAAGTCAAGGTACGGATAGATGCATCTTTTTGTCTTTAAGGACCTCTCAATGGAAACTTTCAACTCACGGTATTTTGAGAGGGGGACCCATTCAACTACCGTAGAACCCACTGCCTTCTTATTAGATATGAATCGCGTGATCCCCCTCCTAAGATTAGTTACAATGAATTCAAGAAGCTGGAAATTCCTAAGCTTAACAGCGTTTTCCTGGATGTTAAAATCAATCTTTCGCCCGAACAGGATTTCTGAAACATATTTGTCCGTTATTGCGGCTATTTCACTGAAGTATCTCGTTAGCCAGCTCATATTTCTGCTTCCGCCAATGATCTCAAGCGTTGCATTCCTCAGAAAACTGGTATAGCTGAAATCTTTTTCCTCCATATTCCAGTCCTGCATGAACTTGGTCTGCGGGTGGAAATCCGTTATTATTATCGATTTTGGTTCAAGTTGATCAAATGGCACTGGACAAGGTTGCAGTTCGTTAACATCAAAATATGAAAAATCGATTTCCTCATGAACTGTGTCCCGGTATGATGCGGGCCAGTGCAGATCAAATTCCGCAATCCTACTATCATCTATCGTTATCAGGATTCGTTTGGAATCGAGCGGTATGCTTCTGGAATCACCGGAAGAAAGCAAAGCTCCTGCATTTTTCAGATCAGTGTATATCTGGTTGTACTTTGGATGTTCAACTATGAAAAGAAAATCATATGAGTTGATTAGAGGCTCGTTCTTTCTCAACAGTTCCATGTTCTGAAGTTTTGGTTCTCTGTATTCATCCTCGGTGAACATCAGCCTGATTCCTCTTCCGATGATCTGCTCAGTCAGTAAATCGGAATCTGAAGGCCTGAGTACAACGAGTACGCAAACGTTTCTTACATCGAAACCTTCCTTAAGCATCATAACACTAACAATTACTCTGACTTTGTTCTCATAGGCATCGCTTGCAAAAATTTGTTCCTTAAGGATCTTGTATTCGTCATCCGACAGAGTATTTTTCTTGTCGCTGTGTATGGTGAGAACCTGCGTTCCCTCGCCATCTCCAACGATCTGTTTCATGTATTCAGATATTTCCTCTGCTTCAGCATTGTCGCCTGCTACAATGAACATTAGTGGTTTCTTGTGAATATCAAGTTTCATGAAATCGGCTTCAAGCTGCTGCAGTTTCTCGTAGCCAACGTGCAGCATGTGTCTCTGAACATCGCTCAAGCTCAGGATTTTCTTTGCCTCATCCTTATGTGCAGTGACCGAGAATTTCTCGTTTTCTGAAAGGTTTTCAATCTTTTCAGTAAGATATGAACTCTTTTCTATGAATATCTGTTTCACAAGCATATCATTCATGGCCTCAACTAGCCCATAGTCGTAAACAACATGCTTCATCCACTCCTTCTTTTTTCCATTTATCGCATATGGTGTAGCCGTGAAATCATACTGGATGAAGGGCCCACCTCCTTTTTCCATGATGTTTGTATGCAATATCTCAACGGCTTCCTGCCATCTCTTCATTTCTTTGTCAGAAGCATTGTGCAGGTGATGCGCCTCGTCATTTATTACTACAAGAGAACTATTTGCACTCAGGAAATCATAGAAATTCTGAACCCTGAATGAGTCGTTTTCTTCTGTAAATTCGATTCCTAGGTCTTCCGAGATCGTTTTTTCCCTTGCGGTCACATCCATCAGCTGATGCCAGTTCGTGATCATCACATATGGTTCGCCAGTTGGCTGAGTGTGCCCGGTGATATCATCCTTGGTGTAAATTCTCAAGTCAAAATCAGATCGCCACGATTCAGGCATGAACAGTTCGTTTTGTAGGTCAGATGTCAGTTTATCCCTCTTTCCATCTTTCACTTTCCCGAGAAAGCTGTCAAGCAGGCGCTCATAAACTATGTTTCCCGGGGCAACAAGCAGGAAGTATGGTGAGAAACGTCCATCATCGTATTTCAATTTGTTGAAGTACTGCCAGACAATCAGCGCATTAATCACCCACGTTTTTCCCGTGCCGGTAGCCATTTTGATGGCGAACCTCGGGAATGTCATTTTCCCCAGTTCTTTTTCCAATCCTTTTCCTTGGACCTCCTCGCCATCAAATAAGTTGAAAAGTTCCCCGGGTGTCGGGGCATCAAGCATCTCATAGCAGTATACCGCAGTTTCTATGGCTCGTCTCTGGGAAAGATGAAATCTTGCATTCTCATGAATGTCCGTGTTGAACCAGTACTCCAAGAGTTCTCTTGTGACAGGTGTTATGTTCTTCCCGTCCTGAGGAGTGTATCCATTTTCGGCCCACTTTTCAACCTCCTTCGTTATTCTCTGGGCAAGAGGATGCTTTGCAAAGTATTGCTTGTCTGAATTTTTTTGAGACATACTGCTACCTCACACTGATCTTCTTGAAAGCTGATGCATCGTTGCCGAAAACGTCCACAACCCTTATTGCGATATTGTACTCTCTTCCCCTTTTCACCCTGAAATCAGCAGTGGTGATCACCGGATCCTTGGATTTGCGATTTCTGATTGCCTGCCACATGCTCTTGAAGGTTGTAGAGTCATAATCCCAGTCCACGGACCAGAAGTCGATGAGGTAGGCATAATTTTGTTTGAGAAGATTCTCCACCTCTTTCTTCTTCTCCTCCTCTCTTATTGGATTATCCATCACAACATACTGCTCTATTGAAATTTTAACAATAGCATCATCTCCTGTTACATCTGCCACTTCCGGCTCAGAGACCCTAAGATAAGGTTTCTGATAAAAAGTAATTTTGTCTGCAAGTGATGGATCTCCAACTTTTGTGCTTCTGAGATATTTATATACATCAGTGGGAATTATTTTTGAATCAATTGTTGCATTTTTGTTTGAGCTTAACTTTCTTAGGTCCTCGTCATAATTGTAATCATAATCCCATGCCAGAATCACAAGATTTCTGTAACCACGACCGTCAAGTGCCAATGCATCCTTTGATAGTTCCACGGCCTTCCTGGCAGTCATGGGGCGGTCTGGTTCACACACATAGACAAGGGTATTCCTGTCCGTGTTGCTTATGCCAATGCCAGGTCTATCCTGCCTAGGTGTGGCGCCATATAGTTTGAGAATTATATCATACATTTCTCTAAGTTTTACCTCGTGAAGGTAAATGAGTTGACGCTGATAGTTTCCAAGATTCTCTATAATGAATGGTTTTGCTCTTTGGTACACCAAACGAGACCTGGTAACCTGGATAGCTGTTTTTGAAAGATCTGTTGTAAGCCACCTGCGTTTCAACCTCTCTGCAACTGCTGCTGTCGTACCTGACCCGCAAAAGAAATCGGCGACTAGGCTGTTCTCACTGGAAGAAGACTTTATTATCAGTTCCAACAGTTCCTCTTTCTTCTCCGTAGGATATCCCTGTGTAAAAGAATAAGCGGTAATATCGTCCCATAGACTATCCCTCAGTGCATAATCAGATGACGGGATGAAGTATTCAGGTTTACCTGTGGCGGGATTCGGTCTCAGTGTGCCTTCAGCTATAGCTGCTTCCGCCCTTTCCTTAGTCCAGCGCCAATGATTACCGGGGTGTGGCCTAAGACCAAATAGCTCGTAATCCATTCCACTTCTTATTTCAGGTGCCTCGAATGAATGCCACCTGTCGGGTTTCTTCACTTCCTTTATGGCCGGTTCAATCAAGTGTTCTGGTGATTTTGCGTAGAATAGTATATAGTCAACAGCCACATTAAGTGATGGAACACGCTCCCTTTCCCTAATGTTTTTGCGTATTCTCCTTACAATTATTTCATTTCGGAAATTGTCTTTTCCAAATATCTCGTCCATAATCACCTTGATGTAGTGAGATGCATTCTGATCACAATGCACGTAGATAGCTCCCTTGTTGCTCAGCAACCTCTTCATGAGTTGCAATCTTGGATATAACATATCCAAGAATGAGTCAAGCCCTCTTTCCCAGGTATCTGTGTATGCCAGACGCTCACTTATTGGCAACTCCAGCTCAAATTCCTTATCCCCAATTCTCACATCATTTGGAAAATTAAAATTCTCACCGGTGTTGAAAGGAGGATCAATGTAAATAAGATCTATCTGACCCTCGTAAGCCTGCGAAAGCAAAGCTTGCATTATGAGTAAGTTATCGCCCCATATCATTCTATTTGGTGCGTTAGGGAAACTTGGTTTTTCATTTTCAAGGAAGCTCCCAAGTGCACCCGTAGCACTATTTGGATAAACAACCTCTGCAGTTTGGAATGCGAGGTCCTTTGCCGATGGTTCCTTTCTCGGTTTTGAAGCCCAAATCAATTTAGCAGTATCTTTCTGCTTCTTTCTTTCATTTCCAAGCCTAGTTCTCTCCTTTACGACTGTTTCTTCAAAATCCTCATCGTCTTCCATTGCTCCACACTCTTTATCAAACTTTGATATATTCATCATTTCAAATATGATTTTGGATTGTCACATTCTCACCAATTTCACAATTACAACCTAAGAAC
>JBMFWM010000085.1:0-5103 GCA_049965275.1 Thermoplasmata archaeon
GCTCCTATTATTATCGTATCATAATCCAGCATAGTTATTCAAGTTGAATACTCTAATATAGTTTGTGCCGTTTTATGACTGGCCAGTCTAAAGCGCAGATCCTGGCCTTCATGTTTGGTCATTCTTTTGATAATGGATGGAGTATCTTCGACAAAGTTCTTCTCTGTCAGCTTTGATGTGCAGTATACGGAATATACCCTTGCATAGATCTCCGCTCTCCCCTCAGATCTGGATCTGCCTGAGATTTTCCTGTAGATCACGAGGGTCTCAACCCTCTCTCCGCCCTGTTATTGGTGTTTTCAACATCCGGATTCATTACGAAATTGAAAAACCGCTCCTTCCTTGGCTTCATGAGATTTTCAACAAACTTTCTCGATCTCCTATGTTCGTTACTTGAATCCAGCAGGAATACAAGCTTGTGATGAAGATATTAGACATCATCAACTGTCTCATGCCCATGATATTTCGTTGCCACATCGTATGCAGATTGAAGAGGTCTCTTTATCCTTCGTCCATCATCGCTGGAGAAATCATCGAGTTCATTTACGTCGCACATTACGTGTGATCAGCAGTACTACCAATCATTCCAGGATCTAGATGCAAATGTCTCAAATGCGGAATGCCAGACATATACATCAGTGCCAGTGTGATCCGCGAGTACCTCCAGCGATACTTCATGTCTTTTGTCCTTAGATGCGGGGAATATTCGTCAGGATGCCCATAGTTGGCAGGGATTCCCATCTATCCCCTGGGAAGTTTGATCCATGTGACTTGAGGGTGCATTCCTGATCGCGTTCAGAAGATTCTCATATTCCTCTCCCAGATAATCCGAAAGCCGTGAAAAGGCGTTATGTATCTCACCCTCAAATTCCTGTATGACGAAAATGTTCATCAATGTGGCAGATACAGGTATTACAGGCATGGCTTTATGGAGGATATTCCACAGAGGATACCGCTCAGGGGTGTTATAATACTCATTGAAGTCGATAGAGAAAAAGTTCTGGGTTTCCTTGGTGGCTATTGACTCACATGCCATGTGAAGGAGGTGAATTTAACCCCTGAAGACGAAGAGAAGCTAACACACCTCCACGGTTACTTTTGTCTCAAAGCCCTGCTGGAACGAATATTTATATATTCGATACTTTATATCATTTTTTGATGATTAGAAAACAGCTAGTCCTGTTGGTAACTTTGGGAATGATAGTCGCATTTGGCGGTATGGTCATACCTGCGGTTGGATCCGGAAACTACCAGAGTCCGGTGCTTTCCAGCGCACATGGTGTTACGATGTTCCTCGTGGGCCATGATAAGAAAGGCGGAGGAGGCTCATCTGCCCCAACAACTTATCCCGGATACATCCCGATACAGATCTGGGACGCGTACCAGTATACAAGCAATGGTGCCTATAACACAAACTATGGAAGCGGTGAAACCATTGCCATCATAGATGCGTACGGAAGCCCGAGTATAAGCAGCGATGTTAACACGTTTGACAATGCATTTGGTCTTCCTGCCATAAACCTGCAGATAGTCCAGCCGTTTGGAAAGGTTTCCAGAAATTCCGGATGGGCTCTTGAGACATCTCTTGACGTTGAATGGGCACATGCGATGGCACCTGCCGCCAAGATTGTTCTTATTGAGACACCAAGTGCTTCGAACACCTACCTTATCAACGATGCCGTGAACTACGCCTACAACACAACCCACGCCAATATCATATCCATGTCATGGGGAGAGGCGCAGAGTGGCCTGACTTCGGCTGAACTGGCGCAGTATTCATCGATCTTCGGCTATGTTGCATCCCATGGAGTTATCCCGGTTGCAGCGTCTGGAGACAGCGGCGCCAATGATGGGACAAGTTCTATAACAGTGAACTATCCGTCAACTGATCCATCGGTGGTATCCGCGGGCGGCACATCTCTGGATCTTAACAATCCTACATCCACAGGGGCTTCTTATGGATACGAATATGCCTGGAACAGTTCCGGAGGAGGCATAAGCACATACTTCCCAGAACCTACATATCAGTCTAATGCTGCTATAAATGCGTTTGGAAGGGCTTCGCCGGATGTGTCGTACGATGCGAATCCGAACACCGGTGTGTGGATTTATGATACGACCACTTACGAAGGTCTATCCGGCTGGATCCAGGTTGGCGGTACAAGTGCGTCTGCTCCCCAGTGGTCGGCCATTTTTGCCGACATACAGTCCTTAAATGGTGTTTCCGCGATGAATGGCGCAAATGTGCACCAGATACTTTACTCAATCTACTCAAGTTCTGATTACAGTACGGCGTTCCACGACATAACTGTAGGATACAACGGATACTATTATGCAGGACCGGGTTACGATGAGGTAACAGGTATCGGGAGCCCAGTTGTATATGAGCTAATTTCACTTACGTAATTTTTTAACGCTAAAATTTTAAATTTATATTATTTTTCGATAATGTAGGCTATTTTACCCCGAAGCAATCTTCTGCTGATTATTCAACCTCTTTCAATATTGAATGAAGCATTTCATCGACCCTCTTCCCAAGATCCTCCAGTCCATTGTATTGTGCAAAGAGTTCAAACGCACTCTGTGCAGTCACATGTACCAAGCCCTTGTCTTCATAGATATAGATCCTGAGGGGCGGCACGATGCCTGCCCGGAGATCTCTCTCAAAAACCTCCGCTGCAAGCATTGGGTTGAACACCTCCAGGATCTGGTTGCCTCCTGACTGCAGGCCAATTTTCTTCAGGTTCTGCTGGGCGTCTATCGCAGATACCACTTTCATGCCGTTCTTCTCCACTGCATTCCGCAGAACCTCAACTGTCTCTGTAAATGCCAGCCTGGATACTATTTCTCTTCCTTTCATTTTCATCATTCCACGCAGCATGCCATCTTTGAAATGTCTCTGATGAAAGACTGTGCAGCCAACTTTATGCCTTCCGAGAAGGACGGGAATATGTGACTTGTAGCTATTATGTCTTCAATAGAGTATCTATTCTTGATGGCGTATGCCCCTTCTGTTATGATATCGGTGGCATTTGGAGCAATTATGTGCATGCCCACTATCCTGTTATCCTTCGGATCGACTGTGATCTTTATTATGCCTTCCGTTTCGCCTATAATGCTGGCCTTGGTGAGGTTCTCAAGCGAGAAAACCCTGCATGAGCATGATCCATTCTTCTTAGAGAACTCATTCTCAGTCATCCCAACGCCTGCGACCTGTGGGTTCGTAAAGACAGCCCATGTAGCCGAATCATAATCTATCTTGAGATCCTCGCCGAACATGTTGCTGACTGCAACTACTCCTTCCCTTGCGGCAAGAGTTTCAAGGAACATCTTTTTGGAGACGCAGTCTCCTGCTGCATAAATGCCAGGAGCAGAAGTCTTCATGGTGCTTGATGTTATGATTAGACCTCTTGGATCGACATCAACTCCTGCGGCTGTAAGGCTCAGGAATTCTGTGTTCGCCTTCCTTCCCGTTGCAACAATAATTTCCTCTGCTTCCACTATTTCCTGTCCCTTGTGTGTTATTATGTGCACAGATTTTCCATTTCCAGATTTGCTGACCCGGCTCACCCTTGCCCTCAGGTAAAACTTCATGCCCTCTTTCTCCAGTCTCGCCCTCAGTGCGTAACCGATCTCCGGCTCAGTTTGCGGTAGAAGGGAATCAAGCGCCTCAATGATCGTCACTTTTGATCCGAAGTGCAGCAAAGCCTGTCCAATTTCAAGACCTATCGCTCCGCCGCCTATTATTGCAAAAGATTCCGGAAGGTCTTCAAGGTTCCATATAGTATCGCTTGTCAGGAAACCCGTATCTTTCAAGCCCTCTATTGGGGGCGCAGTCGGGCTTGACCCTGTCGCTAATAGTAAGTTCGATCCTGAAACGGTTGCCGATTCTTTCCCGTCCGGATCAACGATCATGACAGTCTTCCTGTCAACAAATTTCCCTAGCCCGTTGAAGAGTTTCACGTTGCTGTAATTTTCTATAACCTGGGCATATTTTGCATCCCTGGCATGGGCAACATATGACCTGAGACCCCTCATGACCTCGCTGAAATCATGTTTGACGGGTGTTTCGAATATGCCTGGCATCCTGGGATGCGAAGGGTTGAAGACGGCATGAGATGCCTCAAGCAGGTACTTTGACGGCACGCATCCTACGTTTACACAAGTCCCTCCTAGAGGTCCGGTGCCTATCATTGCTATCGACATACCGCCATCGCTCAGTTCTGAAGCCTTGATTGCTGCAGAGAAGGCAGCTGCCCCTCTTCCAAGTATTACAAGATCGAATTTCTGAACTTCACTTTGCAAAACCGTTCACCATCTCACTGATCGGCAATGGTAGCCTTGTAATGCGACGGCTTCGAGAATACCCTGTTCTTCAGGAGCTCTTCTGGTTTTACCTTTTCTGCGTCAAGAGAAACATCGCCCATTCCTTCCTTAAGGGATACCTTGACATCCAGGACACCATCCTGTTCTTTCAATCCTCTTGTTACTGTAGCAACGCAGTCATCGCATGTCATTCCATATATTCTCAGTTTTACATTCTTCTTATCCATAATATAGAATGCCAGCACTATATTAATAGGGAAACGTAAACTATTTTTTACCTTGCCCTATCGGAGGCAATGACTGAGAACCACGAAGACAGGAGAATCAGCAACAGGAAGAGGGCATGCATGCTTGAATATGGCAATTCCCTAGTATGCGTGGATCCGTCGCTGGGCATCCTGGACCTGATAGGAAAAAAATATACCATCATGATCATAGGCGTTATAGGCAACAGCGGTAACAGGAAGAATTTCAACGAGATACTCAATGACATCCCTTTTTCAAGCTCCACGATAATATCAAGGAGACTCAAGGAGCTTCGGGAAAATGGGCTGGTAGAAAAGTTCAGCGAATCCGGCCGGATTTCCTACAAGCTGACGGATCTTGGATCGAAACTCAGGGAGGCTCTTCATCCTCTTCTTATGCTGATGGATACTGAGAACCTGCAAGATACCCATATTTCATGATGTTACCCTGGCTTGCTAAATCTTTCATGAGAAGCATGATAAGGGTATGGGCACTCGCTTTTCTAATAAAAAGCAATCTTCAAATGGGAAA
>JBMFWM010000086.1:0-5091 GCA_049965275.1 Thermoplasmata archaeon
TGATGGAACACCTTATTGACGCCTCCTCTGTTATCATCCCCTTTCCCCACGGGAATTCAAACTTCCTGGGGAGTTTCCTCCTTTCGGCAGTACCAATCTTCATTCATCATGAGAACTATATCCCCATTTAAACACCTTCTTCGTTCTTTTTCTAAGTTTCAGTAGAGGTCATTCCTAGCGTTACAAGATTCGTAATACCATGTTAAACCTAGGCAAAATCATATATAAAAGCAAGATCATAGCTTCTTTAGCATCTATCATAGATGCAGAACGATGAATATGGTGTGGAAGGCTAAATCTGTGAAGATAATTGCCATTTCCTTGGTGTCATTGTTTTTAGTTTCTGGTTTCTCTGTTATGGCATATGGATCTCAAAGCTGGAGTCAAAATGGACTTTCAAAGACAGAAGGGAATACGAATTTGATTTATCCTAATGGCCTGACTTCCAAAGTCATTAATTCGTCGAGAATTTTAAAGGAACCAAATGGAATAGACCGCTCTGTCACACCTTTAAGCCTCGAACAGGAAAATTATATGAATTTTGATAATCCGTTAACGAACTATTCTAGATACGGTACTAATTTTGACCTTTCCAATTCTATTATACAAAACACATCGGAAGTAACAGAAACTGTCGCTGCTAGCGGATTGCAAATTAACTCCATTTCATACGGGGGAGGCATCTTCGTTCTAGGTGGGGAGAACACATCAAGTACTCCTCTTCTCATCGAGTATAATGTTACTACAGGCAATATGAATGATTTATCGTCCGTTGTCCCTTCGCCCTTCAGATTCATAACCACTGTCTCTTACCATTCCGGGCTGTTCTACTTCGGGGGTATTCCAAACGGCGATGCCTGGGCATTTGCCGTTCTGAATGTAACAACGGGATCTATAGCATCACTGTCGTCTGCGTTTCCTAACCTTCCGTCAGGGCCCAACATATATGCATTTTCCATATTGGGAAACGTTCTCTATATAGGAGGATACTACCAAACGAACGGACAGGGCTCGTTCCTCTATTCTTATAATATAGCCAATGGAATGGTTGAGAATTTAACAACAGTTTTGCCTTCTCAGTCCGCAATGGTGCTTACCTTGTCTTCCAGCAGCAGCGATGTCTTTATAGCTGGAATTTACGGGAATTACTCATCCTTCGCAGAGTTGTACAACGCTTCATCCGGTTCCATTCTAAACGTGAATTTGCCTTCAAAGGTTGAATCTCTTGGTACCTCGTTATTCTATGACGGTAATTTTTTCACAGGAGGATCTTCATCTTACGGAGGCGAATTGCTTGAGATAAATGACAACGGTGCGACCGAAAACTACAGTTCCTATTTTGGTGATTACATCCAGATCATATCACTCTCAATTTTTGATGGAAGTTTATTCATAGGCGGATGGGGACCGAACAGTTCTTTTGCAACCATTTTGAATTTCACAGCTCCTGTTACCGTAAAGAGCGTCGCTCTTACGAATGGTTGGGCCGTTAATGGCTCCGAGTTGCTGGCTTCGGCATCATATGGAAATGACCTTGTGGTCGGTGGGTCAATCACGACACAATTCTACAATTACAGCGGTGCCCTCCTTGGAATGATAAGTTCCAACCTCGCTTTCACTGACCTTTCAAACAAAGTTCCGAAAACATACCAGTCACAAACTTATTTCCCTCCTCCGCAGCAGGACTTCTATGTTTACGCATACCCTAACGTCGTTTCAAAGGATGGGAATATCACATTCTACGGCCAGGATCTGGAAAAGAACACTTCCTACGAACTGACCTACGGTAATTATGCAATTTCTCTGGAGACAAACTCCATCGGATCATTTAGTTACAAGACGAAGCTTGATAACCTAAGTCCCGGCGACTATCTTGTCTCCTTAACAAATGGCGGGAAGAGTTATTACAATTATTTTGCTGTATTGTATAACTATTCCTCAATGATCTACGGGGCTAAAATACCCAAAACGTTGGACATAGGCTATTCCAACTTAAGGGATGGTGCAGTTGTGAGGGACGGACAGTACATCGAATTCTATCGCCAGACGGATGGAATCATTCCTGTTACATCTATAAACTACCTTGTGCAGTGGAATCAGATACTCTTCCAGAACTTGACATCCAAGGGATGGACAGTAGCTCCGGTTAATCAACTTGGATACGCTTCTCAATTCAGTATCAACCCCCTGACTTTCCAGTATAGCTTCTGGAATGACTATGGCATTTCAGAAGTTTCGACATCGGGGCAGTTCACAAACCTCCCCAATTTAAACTCGTACATATATGTCAGTGGGAATGAGATGATTGTATGGATACCTTATTCAATAGTCAACGAGACAGAATTCCCGTGGGTGTTTGCAACTGATTATGTTCAGAACAGCCCCATTTACAACTTCAATTATAGGATAGAAGCTGGGCAGAGTTATGTTTCATATTTCTACGCGAATGAAACCCCTACAATTTCATTCCAGAACACCAACACCGTTGAATTCACTCAGACTGGGCTTCCAAAAAATTATGAATGGGAAGTGAGCATTCTTAATACCCGGGGAAATTCAACCGTTTATCAGGGTAATTACACGGCTACGGGAAATATTTTGGATGTGCCTTTGCCACGAGGGTCTTACGAGTACGAAATATTTTCCATGTCTAATCTGTATCTAACTCACAACTCGGTCAATACGTTGAATCTTACAGAATCAAACTCTTCCCTTTACGTAAACGTCACATTTTATGAAGACCCTACATATATACAGTACCAATATTACGTCAATATCCCCGCCCATAGCAATCATGTTTTTTATTTGCCTTCATTCACAGGAAATGCCAGCCTCAGCATGGGGGTGATGAACGGAACACTAAACGTTAGCATCCATAATCAAGGCTTATTAATATATTCTCAGAACATAATAGGTAGAGCAACGAATTACGATGCTTTCGAACCGTCCGCCGGAGGGTATGGCTATGCGAACTTTTATTCCTCAGGAAATGAAAGCATTGTTGTGTACAACCCTGGCAACGGCGTGGTACTTTTCGCATATAATTTTTGGAACGGTTTTATAAATAATTATACGGCATCCCTAATAACAATTCCTCCACAGTTTGCTGACAATTTAAACCCTATTTCACAAAATTCCTATAGTGCGTACGAACCGAACATCCTCAACAAAGCTCTTTCTTTGTCAGTAGTTGCCCCCTATATAAGATATCCAACGCCAATTGCAGTCTGGGTAGGCGAAGGTTACATTTATCCAAATAACTCGTTCTGGTGGGTTCAACTTGGATATACAAATTGGAATGACAACGATATCCTGTATCCATTTTATGAGAGTTTCTCGAATATTCCCGGTGTTCCATCTATAGGTGTTACTGATAACAGTTTTCCACTTATTGCAAATCATACCTACAACTTCACTATGAAATTGACCAAAAACACGACCTGGGGGTTCTACGTTAACGGGAATCTTATACAAGGTTCTGGATACCCGGGAACAATGAATACAACCACTGAATACGCATTCTACAACAAGGATTTTGGATTTGAGACTCTGACAGAGCAAAGGGCTGAACTTTCCAAAAATGCGTGTATTCCAGACAACAACGTCAAAATATTAAGCGTTGAATCATTTTTAGTCAACGGGACCTGGATTAGGGCAGAAAATTTCTCAATGAACAACATAGGAGAAAACTGGTGGAACGGAAATACTTCTAGCTCCATGGGGATGGACCTGTGGAGTATCCAAGGTAACCTACAAAATAAATCAATTCCGCCTAGAGAGATAATTTTTGAAAACAAAGGTGAACCGCTCTTCAATATTCCCTCATATTATAATGATTCCGGATATCCTGTTTTCGGTAATTTTTCCTATCCGTACGCGAATGTTTCATATAATGGCGTTTACGCGGAAATTTCTGAACAGACCAACGGGTCAATATATGTCATTCCAAAATACAAAGACGTGCTGGTGTCTCTTCTCCAGTTCAAGGGTAATACTAATATGCTGCAGAATTTCACTAATTCAAAAATAACAGTCCCAACATATTTGAAAAATCCATACTATCATTCGAAGGAAGCCATGACTGTCGCCCTTGAGAACAATACTTTGTGGGCTTACGGAGGAAAGTTTCAGGAAATAATCTTGACCAGATTCCAGAATTACAATGTAACTTTTACAATGTCAGGATTGCCGGTGGGCACAGAATGGTATGTGAACATTACAGGCCAGCAGTTCTCAGGTCCATTACCGTCATCGCAAACAGCCTATTCCACCTCCCTCCCCAACGGTTCCTATTACTACGTGGTATCATCTGGAAACAAATTCTATAAACCATCATACCAGGGGTCCTTCACTGTGAGCGGAGTAGGAATTTCAGAACCCATAACATTCTCGGAAGTCACGTATACAGTCACATTCTCTGAAACTGGCTTACGATCGGGTTCTTCCTGGTCCGTGACTCTCAATGGAACCGCTGAATCCTCGACAGGCAACATAAGCTTCATCGTGCCTAATGGAACGTATTCCTATTCTATTGCATCAATACCTGGATACTCTATTCTGTCTATGCCAGGATACAACGGGTCTTCTGGAGTTCTAACGGTGAGCGGTTATAATCTGAGCCACCCAGTGACCTTTGTAAAGGTCATCACCAATGGTTACCTCACTGGCAGTATATCTCCCTCAAATGCATCCATATGGATAAACGGAACACTATACCACGCAGTTAACGGTCATTTCAATATCTCTCTAAACCCCGGAACCTATGAAGTCAGGGTATCTGCTCCCGGTTACTCCACCTATACTACGAACATAACAATCTCGTCATCCTCTGTGAGCAAGCTTCCGATACAAAACCTTACGGAAATTACAAAACCTATGTCATTCCCATTGTCCCTAATAGTTGTGATTCTAGTACTAATAGTAGCGATCATTGCTGTGGCGATTGTTGTCATCATCAGAAAGAGGGGAAGAGAGCCTTGATTAATGTTTAATATTCTATTAATAAAATTAATCAAATACCTTCTTCCTGACTTTTATGAGGGAAGATGCAACGTCCCTTATCCTTGCAGCCATGACGAAGTCCACCCTGCC
>JBMFWM010000087.1:0-5089 GCA_049965275.1 Thermoplasmata archaeon
TACTATTAATAGACATTTCGCTGAAGCTGAAAATTACGCCATCGGGACAAAAAAAATACATGAGAAATCCAACATTCTTTTGCCGCCATAGAGATAAGGGAACAGGTTAAGAACTGGATGTGATTGTTTTCTTGTATACCCCCTCTCAGATTTCAGTGTCCGGAAAGGAAATGTTTGTTTGACAGAGAAAAACAAGAAATGCAGGAATGGATAGAGGAGTGGATATGACGCCAATAGAAGAGCTTCAGCTTCTGACAGCTTTCGGGACTATCCTATTAGCCATAGCGGCATTCGTTGCAATATTCTTTCCAAAAATAGATGCTCATTTCAGGCGACCAAATTTTGAAATTCAGTTAGAGCTCAAAGATGAAGGGAGAAACGGCCTGTCATTTATCATAACGAATAAAGGTAAGAGTCCATCTCACAATACTGTAGCAACCCTGAGAATACTGAAATCTGGAAGGGACTTAGTTGGTCAATGGAACCCTCCGTGGAAATTATTCTCTAGTGGATTTCCAGGTGTTTCAAATGGTCTTATTGAAGCAACTTATGTTGGAATAACAATCTATCCTGGACAAAGCGTGGAATTATTTGCTTTCGAAAAAATTTATGGAGCTCCTGATGCCCCGCTGATGGGTCTAAACGCGCCACCTTACTTAAAAGGATTCGGGACTTGGCCCCCAGTATTCTGGGCGATCAATAAGCTACCGCCAAATGTCACAGCTCCACTCAGTCCAGAGGAGAAATATGTGGTCACGATGTCGCTATTCTGTGAAGAACTTCAGAAGAGAGTATCTGCTTCGTTCAATATTAAGTGGGACCAGGAGAAAAGTGCAGTTACTTTACTGAAATAGACAGATAAGAATTACGTCAGTTCCCAATAGACATACCTCTCCTGGCACCCCAAAGCCATAGGGGTGCGGTTAGGTATGAAAGAATATCGGAGATGGAGGGATAGATTCAACAAATAAGGACGATTGCTAAGATTCATGATCCGGTAAGGATATAAAAGCGTGTTTTGGGAGTACGATTTGGCAAGCTCATATAACAGCACTGGTAATAATAACATTTATATTAAAAAGTCATATAAACGACAGATGCAATCAGCCCTTTCGACTATTGCCGAGGCTTCCAAGTGGGCAACAAAGTATCTTAATCGTCCAGTCAACGTATCCAACATTAGCTATTTGATTCAGTATGCTAAAATTAATAAGCACAAAGACGGGTACGGGAAAACGTTAGTCGACATTAACGAGCTCAAGGCATATTACGACAGTTATATAATTCCGAAAGAAAATAGCTGGAAGCAAACATTGGGAGACGATATAGATTGGCATCTTTCCTTTGATCAGTTGCCAGAGTTTGTAAGAACCAAGCACGTACATAGATTGCATCCTTACAAAGGTAAATTTATCCCCCAGTTAGTCGAATATTTCATTGACGGTCACACTGACGAGTTCAAGACGGAAGTTTATTTCAAGCCGGGAGATATCTTGCTTGACCCATTTGTGGGGAGCGGGACAACTTTAGTACAGGCTATGGAATTAGGTATCAATTCTATTGGAATAGACATATCTGAGTTCAACTGCCTGATATCAAAGGTCAAGACAGACAGCTATGATTTGTTTACGGTACGCTTCAAGCTCGAGGGTGCCCTCCAAAAACTAGAAGATTTCGATATGGAGGTATTTAACAATAGTTATGATCAAGAACTCAAGGAAAGAATATCAAGGTTTAACAGTACCTATTTTCCTGTTCCCGAATTCAAGAATAAAGTGAGGAAAGGTTTTGACGATGACACCTACGGCAGAGAAAAACTGGCCCAATTTTTTAACGACAACTATGAATTCTATCAAAATAATGGTGTCAAGAGTAAAAATGAGATGATTCCGGAAAATGAAATACAACCATTTATTTCAAGGTGGTTTACCAAAAGGATAAGGCAGGAGATATCATTCTATATTGGGCTCATAAACAAAGAGAATGATCCGCAGATCGCAGATGTTATGAAGGTAATACTCAGTCGGTCTGTCAGGTCTTGTCGTGCGACAACGCATTCTGATCTTGCCACACTTAAGGAACCACAGTATGAGCCGTATTACTGTACGAAACACTACAAGATATGTACACCTGTGAATACCATACTCGATCACCTTAGAAAGTACACATATGACACCATTGAACGACTTGATGAGTTCTCACGATTAAAAAAAGACGGGGCGATGGCAATAGTACTGCACGGCGATTCCAGAACATTGGATATTGGAGAGGCGTTGCGAAGTACTGGTTTTAAGGATCTATCAAATTTCCAGGAAAGCAAGATTAGCGGTGTATTCACTTCTCCGCCTTATGTAGGGCAAATAGATTACCACGAACAGCACGCCTATGCATACGAAATGTTTGGCTTTAAAAGAGAGGACGAGAGCGAGATCGGAGCAAAGTACAAGGGTGGAGGAAGACGTGCACAGAAGGAATATGTCGAGGGAATTTCAGAAGTCCTCAGAAATATAAGCAAATATGTCAAGAATGATGGTACTTACATTATAGTTGCAAATGATAAGTTCAATCTATACCCAGAGATTGCAGAGGTTAGCAACCTAAAAATAGTCAAAACATTCAAGAGGCCAGTGCTTAACAGAACCGAAAGGGACAGGCAACCATATTCTGAGTCAATTTTTATCATGAAAAGGAATCCTGTTTATTGAAAGACCCAAGATATTATCGCAGCCTGAATTCGGAAAATTTTTGGTCGATCTGTTCCCTGAGTTCTTCTCCGGTAGTTTGAAAGATGTCAAGGAGTTCATCGTAAACTTTATCTCCGGCTACGTGGTTCCAAAATTCTTCCCCAACCATCACTTCATTCCTCTCCGTGTCAAAAAGGCCTCTCATTGTCCACCTTTCGTAAGATTTCGGGAAATAAGGATTGTATGGTATGGCAATTGCAGTGAATACCTCGTGCTCCTTGTCCTGGCTGTAACTCAGTGCAATCCATCTCAGGAGCTTTGTCTTTAGAGCCACAAATTCCTTCATGTTAGGTTTTGCACTCGTGATATCATAGAGTTCAACTTTATTATTTACAAACATTACAAAATCAACTACCCTGTCTGAATCATCTGAACGCGGGGGTCCCTTGATTACTGATTGCTTTATGGTATCATTCTCCTTCTCCTTGTTAACTTCAGCTTTTCCCTCCCTCAGGTCATGGACTAAACTTGTGATCAATCCCTCCGTTAACGAGTCCACTTGACCCTCCAGAATGTATTGTCTCGATGCTTTCCTGCCGGCTCCTTCTGCCAAAATAACTGCGACCTGTTCCCAGATCGATATTCCAAAGGTCGTATTCATTGACTGAATAAATGAGAAAAGGGCATACCTGTCCTTCCCTAGCAATCTCGTATGAAATGGCATCTGATTCGTCTCTGGTTCATAGGCGGCAAGCTTTGCAATTATTGTCTCTTTCAAGGTACTAGAGATTCTATCTGCAGTGCTCCTTGAGATAGTCATTGATTACAGGCCTCTTCAGAATTCATTCTCATCATCTTCTTCAGATAATTCACTACGTTTCTTCATTAGTCCCTCAAGGCCTGGATAGTATGGAAAGTGTGTTTTTAGGGCTATCTTATCAGGATTGGATATCATATCATCTTTCATTTCAGGAGAGACTTTATCGAGGACGCATTGATAATGGTAATGTTTGCCGTCTGAATATTCGTGATGAGAGGTTTTTATTTTATCCTTTCTTTTTCTGGAATACTTTGTATATGGACACTGTCCCGCTGCGACTTGCTCCTTGGTGTAAATGCTGCATCCGTCTCTGAGACATCTAAACTCGGACTTGCCTCCATTAGGAAGTGACTTATTGCTCAGATCAGAGTAGGTATTGATAACATGGTCGCAAAATTGAATCCACTTATGACATATTGGACATCTATCTGAGGTTCTAGAATTCTCGGTATCAACCGTGGCAGTAGGGATTGCAGTTTTCAAAGAAAAACCTCCAGATTGAATTTCCTTCTTAGTTCCTACCTCTACGCCATAAATTCTCTTGTCTTTGGCTATTATCAAGAAATCTGGAGGAACTAGGCTATCACGTAATCCAAGAAACCTTTGAGAAAGCAAGAGTGGAATAATATATCCCAAATCATTTCGTAGCATGAATATAAACGTTAACATCTCATGCCATAGGCCACCTGCAGTCTTCGGCAGTAGGCTGTCAAAATATTTATCCAGTTCGGGGGTAGCTTGGGTGACGTTGGCCGGTAACCCGACTTCCTTTTCAAATGATCTGAGATCGTTAAATGTTGGCTCTTCTCCGACTTCTGCTACTGCAGTCTTTAGACTGTCAAGGTACTTGTCTCTTAACTTCTTAGATACAGTTATGGTTTCGAATGACATAAGCACATTTACAAAATACAGCACAGATTTTATGAATAATCCTCTAGTTTCATCATCTTTTATGGAATAATACCCCCTTCCGAAAAAGAAATATTCAATCAAGTCAGCTAATATGAGCTGCCTATTAGTTTTACCATATATCGTTGATGACAAATTTAGTTGGTCAAGCACATCATTAAGGGCATCGTGACTTCTTTTGTAAATTGGAAAATCCTTCTTGTCGTCGTAATTCTCCTCCTCCGCGAAAACCGATTGAAGCGTGTCGAGGTGCTTTATTGCCTTTTCCATATTCTCAATTAACTTATCCATGGAGTCACCTGCTATGCAATTTTAAAGAATTCATACCTCAGCAAAACATGAAATTAGCAATATAATAACATTATTGTTTGCGAAATGTCAAGAACTTTCAAACTTGAGTTTCGGGAATAATTTTGGAGGATAGTGCCAATTGATTTTGTATTTCACTGGTTCCCCAGACAAATTCTGCGAAATTATGTTGGTACGGAACTCAATACTTTTCCCGGATATGGTATCTTCATCTGATCCAGTATCTTCCTTGCGTTCTCTGATCCAGATCTGAGTGTTATGACACCTTCATCTGTCCTGACAGGTATAGCCTTGAGTTCTGATAACATATCTGGTATTTGTATAGCTGAAACCCAAACATGTATATACTGAATTGTATTTCAGTGTA
>JBMFWM010000088.1:0-4928 GCA_049965275.1 Thermoplasmata archaeon
ATTGAATTGTAGTGTTACAAATGGGCAAAGATAGGATATACTGGAATATCCATATGTCGAACAAATGTCTGACAGACCCTTAACCCTTACGGGCCAGTAATTATTAGTGATATGGAGAATAAAATTAATGCAAAACTCTAGTAATATAAATAAGCATCAAGAGTCAAAGTAGAAAGTGTTGTTCTCAAGATGTGGTACTTCGTATGCCAAGCTGTTGCTGCTGTAAATGATATTGTTTGTTCCAAGGAAAATTTCATAATAGCCTGTGGGCGCCGATATGTAGTTGTAATCGGATCCGTTTCTCGGATAAGTCCCATTGAAAGTATAATTAAGTAATGTCAAATTCCATTCATAGGTATCATTTCTGACGAGATTAGTAAGAGTGTAAGGTATTGTTATAAGACCAGGACATATCGATTTTGAGAGGTTTAATCCTGCATAAACTATTGAGAGCCCTTCATACTGTCCAGTATTATTGAACATGAACTTAGTATTGGAAGTTGCTGAGTTCAGGGGTGCGTTGAAATAAAATACGACCGAACTGTAATTGTTCCCTTGAATTATGTTCCAGTCGATATTGACATCTATGCCGAGACCAGAATGATCAATAGAGTTGTAATACGCAAGGGTTGATAGTCCAAGCGCAGAAACAAGTATGAGTGCTGTTACAATAGCTGTTATTCGCATTTTACGCAAAACATTCATCCTCCCGCTGTTGCCTTAACATAAGCCTTGAGACTAAAGTTGTCATATCCTTCTGACTGGAGAGTTATTGCATATGCACCAGGCTCCAATATTTCATGCCCGGCAGTGTTGAAGCAGGAAAATGATGAGTAAGAACCAGGTCCGGCGGTCTCTTGTGAACCGGGTCCGGACGGCCTGCTGGTAGATATCTTAGTTATATTCGAAATGCTTCCTTGCAGAACATACTGCAGAGAGGATATATTATATCCTATGGTAAATTGGTATTCCTGCACGAATCCGTTGTTTTTGTCAAGTGTGACATTCTGACTAAGAACCAGAACGGATCCTCCGGGAACAGGTGGAAGGTTAGTACCTTTATTTCCAGTTTGACTGCTGGAAAAAAGTCCAAGCTCGTAGCTCGCGCCTGTAACTATCAATAAGATCACAACGAAGCTAACGAGTATAATCTTTAAGCTCTGTTTCATCTTGATTTCACTCCTATGATGTAAAATACCAGTAGCAGTGCTATGCTTAATATGAGATATTCCTCAAGCATATATGAAAAAGGCAAAACTGCATTGATTGTTGAAACTAGATACGGTGAGGTGGAGATGTTAACAACCTCGCCTGGCCTACCCGATGGCGCGATGTGGTAAGGCTGCATGTCAGACAGATAGAGAAAGATTCCAAACATGTTTCCAGGATTTAAATTCTCAATGATACCATACCAAAATTTTGTACTATTTGACGCATTAAGAGATGGCAGGAACTGGGTGCTCATAAAAACAAGAAGAAAGAGGAAAATAGAAACAGCAACGGATGTTATTTTCTTCCTGGTCAGTGAGCTTATGAGCAACCCCTCAAATATTATTGTAAAAGTAACAAGAATGCCAACAGCATATTCCAAATATATGTCGACAAGTGAAAAGAAGGTTCTCGTTATTATGTATTTAGAAGTTGGAATTGCAGACAGACTGCTGCTTTGAGAAACAGCTTTCAACGTGAATTCTGAAATCTGAAGGTGCCCGGCGGCGACCACGCCTACGATGAATGTCGTCAGGAAAGACGCAAGGAGGAGAATCATTGAACATGTAACCTGCCATATGACTTTTCCAATTAACAGAGAGCTCCTCTTTCCCTTGAAAATGGAGATCATGTCCCAATTGCCGGATTCCCTTTCCTCGGAGATGGAAATGGCTGGTTGTATTATGATTATAAGGTACAGAAAGGGAAATGCAGTTTGGAATACAGATCCAACGAAGTACTGGGGGAGAACGTAATCGAAGTTTGACCTGTATTGCAGGAAGAAGACGTCAAGTGCAATCAGAAGGCTCAGCACACAGACAATCATCAGGCTTGCAGTGAAAAGAACCGACCTGATGGTAGATCTCATTTCCTTTCCAAATACTGCTGATATCGCTTGTGTTCTATTGGGGTCAGCTTCCGAATTCATCCCTGAATGCCTCCTGCAGGTTTTGTCTTCTTGAATATTTGACATCGACACCTGCTTCGATCAATTTCCTGAGAACTTCCTCTGGCGTTCTTTCAGTCTTTACTAACAATTCTGAAGTCGATCTAACAATACAGTCAAAATTGTTTGCTTTGCATACATCCACAGCGAGTTCCATTGGTGACGTTATCTCGATTATAAGGGCGCCCTGAATCTGTTTCCTGATATCACTGCTTGCTTTTCCGGCACTCATGAAAATTATCTCGTCGGCGATGTTATCTACGAGATCCAGAGCATGGGAGCTGACCAAGAATGATTTGCCTGTTTTCTTCAGATTGTTTATGAGTTGAGCAAGCTCAAAGGATGACAGTGGATCCAATCCTTCAAACGGTTCATCAAGGCAGATTACATTAGCACCGGATGATAGGATCATAGCAAGATTCAACCTTCGTTTCTGGCCCTTTGATAATTTGTAACCACTCGTATCCTTCATCTGAGTCATGCCTACCAAGTCCAGGAACTCTAGTGGATTGCCAGACCCTCCTGAAAATTTCAGATAAAATGATACGTTTTCACTGCATGTCAGGTACTGGTATATCGATGCATTTTCAGGCAGATAAGCGAATCTTCCCTGTTTTTTTATCGATCCGCTTGTTGTTTTCAACAAGCCCAAGACAGCCTTGATAGTTGTTGTCTTTCCGGCTCCATTTGGTCCAACCAGTGCAACACACGTACCTTGCCTGCTTATTGTAAATGAGATTGACTTTACAGCTTCATTACTGCGTCGTATACCATACTTCACAGAAATTGCGTCAACTTCCAGAATGTGGTCTGGCTTCGCTGTATCCTTACCTTCATGCGTAATGTTATAATTCAATCTCTTCAACACTTCCTGAGTTGGAAACAAAATAAACCACTTTACTTAAATTTTTGAGATAAAAGAGAGATTGCAATCCACCAATGGATTGATATGTCAGTGGTCCACGTTTAATCATGTAGTATCCTGAAGTTCCCGGGAGATTGATAGAAGTATGGAATACAGGGCTTTTGTTGTCAAGATGAAAAGGTATGAGTGCACTTATATTGCTTGAATTAAGTATACCTGTCATATTCTCGCTATACCAGAGTCCAAGTCCCTCATCCCCGTTCTCAACGAAATCAAATTTTGTCAGGGAATTTGTCTGGTTAATGTCTGCGAATATTGTTATTTCAACACTATTGCTGCTATTATTTCCCAGGCTGTCGGAAACGCTTAACCCAATGTAGATGTTAGAATGTGAATCATAATAAAAAGTCCAGGAAGCGTAATAGGCAATAGCTGCGATGACAATTAATGAAGCTATTACGACCAATAGTTTCTGGGATCTTTTAGACAATTTCATTTTATATCGATTCCTAAACAGATTGAAATATTTCTAAGTTATTGCAAAAACTACATTGAGTTCAATCTCATCCTTTAGATTCTAGCTTGTGCTAAATTGAATAAAGGTGTTTTCGTAAACTTTGTAGTATGTGTAATAAAATATTGAACTATGCGCAAATTGGCCCATAATGTAATAATATAAATCCTGATATTCGCCTGTGTTGGCAGCTACAGTAGCAGAGGTCTCCCAAGAAGCAGAATAAGGAGTAAATCCAGCAGATTTCGCATTGTCAGAGAATTCCCATGATGTGTTCCCAAGGGTCATATTAAAAGGAGAGGTTATAAAACATGGAACATCATAAGTATACGTAACTGAATACGCTCCTCCGACACTGGCGTCGTAGGCACTTACGCCTGCATTAAAGCTTTGGCCAGTAGTTACTGTTCCGGCTTGACCTGCAGATATGCTATTGCTTGGCTGATCATACATATAATTAAAGTTAGTATAGACGACACAGCAAAAACCACCCAACTCAGGATAGTAGCAAGCGTAGAAAGGGTCATAGAGTGATATTTGTGCGGACCATTTTCCGTGATCGTTTATATCACCTGCAAGCCAGTAATTACTGCTTGAATCAGCAGACATTGCTTCATAGACAGTATAAATAAAATTACCACTAGAATCTTCATATGCAGTTATAGTGTAAGTAATAATTCCCCCAGTTCCAGATACCTGATTAGTATAACTATAGACCTCTTGAGCCCCATTAAGAGAGACTTGGCTAGACGGTATCATAGAACTGACCGCAATTGCTCCAACATTTGGAGAAATAAAAACCCCAAGTAAAGCGCCCGTAAGCAAGAATACTACTGCAATCGCAAAAGATATGATCCTAAGTTTCATGTTCTAATCTATTAAAGGTAACTGGCTAATATATATATATATATATATATATATTCGTTGAGAAGATCCTATGGAAATTTTAAAGTGGAAAATGAAGAATGGTCTGCTTTTTAAAGAGGAAATCAGACGAAAATACAGGGAAGGCGCCAAGAATCATCGGCCTCCCTCAAAGCCTGTCAGATAGATTGCATGAATACATTGACAAATACAGATCCAAAACTGACCCGGTTGCCCTATTCACGACCGAGAAGGGGAGGATGAATTATGGCTGGGCAAGGAATATAATCAAACTGATTGCCAAAAGGGCAGGTATTCCTAGATTCCATGCCCATGCGGCTAGGCACTGGTGTGCGACTGCCCTTCTAAGAGATGCCAAGGATGGAAGACGCCTTGACATCAGGGAGGTTCAAATCCACCTAGGGCATGCGAGTTTGGCGAGCACTCAGGTCTATACGCACATCAAATCCATGGATGTGGCAAAACGCGCATCGGAGCACATGGGGGAGTTTTTTCGCATGAATAAAATA
>JBMFWM010000089.1:0-4869 GCA_049965275.1 Thermoplasmata archaeon
ATTCTTATTACCGAGTTTTGGCATGTAACATACGGAATATATTCTGGGACATATTACGGAAGGGTCAGCTCCACCCACAATTACTCTAGGGGATATCTGCTGACCGAATAGATTACGGAAAGGTTCTTCAGGCAGCACCTAAGGGCGAATTGGATCTTGAAGATCCGAACTTTTCTATCACCTGAGATGCCGGATTCTCTGGCTATTTTGCTTCCATGATTATGACCGCTTAGTATGCTCTCCTTCTAGGTCTTCCAGAAGAATATGCGAGGAAGCTTATGCCGGCAGGAGTGAGAACTCTGAGCTCAAGGGAAAATGATATGATTCATGGATCAGGACGACCTCCCCTGCAATCCATGACCCTCGGTATTATCTTCGCACAATTGAATCATTCACCCCTGAAAAGTAAGATCATACACTTCCACCTGCTTCTGTAATTTTTCCATCCGGGCTGGAGCGGGACACTGGAAATCAAAGTGGACCTGCGTGCTGGTATCTAACCTTCAGCCTTTTTCAGGACTTCACCCACCGCTTTCATTATGGCCATGACGGCCCTTATGCCTGCGGCTATTTCAGGATCCTTGAGCATCCTGTAAAGTTCAAGAGTGCCAAGAGATGAAGTTGTCTTCGCGGCGGATGAGGCGGCATCCATAGCACCCCTGAGATTGAACATAAGGTTCTTTATCGTGTCCGATATCTTTTCATCAGCCATAGCATACATTACGCTCAGCAAGACGTTTGCACTTTTCAGAGCAGCGTAAGTGAACTCTCTTGAGGAGAACATGTGCCCGAAGAACTCAATGTCGGTAGGCATGTAGTCCCTAGAGATGCTATTGATCAGGTCGATAATTCCGGCCTTCTTGAGCTTCTCCAGGACTGGAATGATTGATACAAGACTATCTGAGTTGTTCATGAGCTCCTTCAACAGTATTTCTAGCTTGTCCTCTGTTTCGCTGTCACCATTTGAGTCCTCATCAGACCTGTTCTTTTCATCCATCATGATTTGCACCTCACATTATTCCCCTCACCATTGCTGAAAAATATGTATCTGACGAGGTCCACTTGAAGAAATAGTCTGTCTTGCTCTGGAATTCAGCCCTCGGAGGCTTGTCATAGCTGAAAAACAGCGTGATTCCTAGATTCCCTCCTGTTATGGTAGTGCATGCGACTTCCCCGCCATAGGAGTCGAAATAGGCATTTCCGTTTGCTTCGTTGGAGATCCTGTTCGCCAAGTACTCGGACTCAAAGTGTGCTGTGGCCCCTGCCTTGGAGATCGGAAGGTTTGTTGCATCCCCAACAACGAATACGTTGTCATAGTCCTTGTAGTTAAGATGGTGCCTATCCACGTCAATGTAGCCGCTCTCGTCTGCAAGGCCTGATTCAGTAATTACCTTCTGCCCCCTGTGTGGAGGAACGAGTATCAGGAGATCATACTTGATTGCCTCCCCTTCAATCGAATTCACCACCTTTTGATCTGGAACTATGTTGTCGACATTGAACATCTTGTGCACAATTATGCCTTTTTCCTCGAACAGCTTCTCGACGTATTCGGATACGTTGGGTATGGTGAATACTCTATTAAGAGGGTAAATGTAGTGAATCTCAGTTTTTTCCCTGATCCCGCGCAGCTTAAGGTATTGATCAAGCTGGAAAGTAAATTCATATGGGGCTGGCGGACATTGAATAGGAATGCTTGCCTGTCCTATGACTATCTTACCTCCCTTAAACTCTGAAAGCGTTTTCCTCAGGTCAATGGACGACTGCAAATCATAAAAGTGTCTGGCACCCTGCGAATATCCCGGAATGTCTTCAGGGGAAAAGCGATCCCCTGTCGCGATTACCAGGTAATCATAGCCAAAGGTTTTCCCGTCAGAAACCCGGACGCTTGAGTTAGCGATATCTATCGCCGTGATCTGCCCACGGGTGTATTTCACTCCATAGTTGAAGAGAGACTCGGTAGGTTTTACGCTCTTAGTGTAATCCTTGAATCCAAACGGGATCTGAACGCCGTCTGGCTTGAAATAATGTCGCGGTGAGTTGCCTATCACGTTTATCTCTAGTTCCGACGGGTCCGAATGAAAACGTATCTTGTTAGCCATTATGGTTCCGGCCGCGCCATCTCCGAGTATTAGTACTGAGGTCCTATCCGACATAAGAGCGCCTACTTTGTCTTCCTCATCACTATTTCAAAGTATCCGTTCCTCTCGAAAACACCGACAAGCTCGTTTCCGGACTTCTTGATCCACTCTGGCGCATCCTTCTTTGTGCCTGTATCCGACGAATATACAGATATAACGTCTCCAACCTTACTGTTCTTGTACGCCTTTATCATTTCCATCAATGGTCCAGGGCAAAAGCTGCCTCTTGCATCAACCACTTTTGTAGGTTTTATTTCATCCATTTTTTTCTCACACTTACCTTTGCTTTTAGCAATTTTAGAGGAAGAGGGTCATCTTGGCGTCCTTGGACATATCAACAAACTGTGAAACGCCGATGACGTCCTTGACTATCGGATCAAGATCCTCCTTCTTGATTCCCATGAGATCTGCAAACATCGCGCAACCGTAAACATTGACGTTGCCTATCTCGCCTATCTGTTTAAGCGTGTCGAGCCATGAAGGTACTTTCTTCTCCTTCATTGTCTTCATAACCTGATCCGCCATATTTCCTGCATCAGGGCTCAGGGTAGGTTTTGGAGCGCCGCTCTTTTTGAACTGAAGAAGCGACCAGAACGTCGTGAATATGTTCACGTCCAATCCATTCGCCACAGCTCCAGATGCAATTATCGCACCTGCCATCAGTTTGTCCATTGCTCCAGAAAACAGGATAATAGATATCTTTTCCACCATTTGTTAATCCTCTCCTATGAGGGATCAGGATAAACCAAATAAATGAAATACCATACATATTGGCAGCAGCCTAGTCCTGACTGATGCTAAATAAATATCTGTAGCCTGTAACAAAAGCTTTTCTGCCCTTGGATCCAGAAAATGCCGAAATCGATTGTCTTTTTATCTTGTAAACTAACTCCCATTTTGCGCTGACAATCAGCACATTCACGTTACGACGTCTGGAAAAATTCCGTGACTGTTCAGGACCAAAGTATATGACATGCAAGGCAGTTGTTTCAGTGGATCAGCCCCATCTGATGTTTAATCTGAACCTTCTGATCAACATCGAAGTTCCCACCATTCTATATCAGCATATCCTCTGGAGTGTGCAGGAGTTTCGAAAAACCCCCTCTGGACTCTTCCTTAGGTCTCTCCATCTCTATATATACTCTCTTACAACTGTCCAAATGATAAAGGAAGAACATCAATGAATGTGAAACAAAGCGCCACACGGATGCTTCCAACTGTAATCGCTGCGATGATTGCTCCAGAAGTTGGGGCGAATATCCCCCATTTGTGGTTAATGAGATGCCTTGGGTCATAACATCATAATATTGTAAGCGTATTATGGAAAAGCTATAATAGATAAGAATGAATGTAATTATTGAATGTGAACGATGATGAAATATTTGAAGGACTGACTAAACTCGGACTTTCTCCATACGAAATCAAAGTATATAAGTCACTTTTAATATCCAATCCTCTCACTTCAACCGAGATAGTAAAGAATTCCGGTATCCCACAGCCAAGGATCTATGACATTTTAAATTCACTTTCTAGTAAAGGATTGATTGAGGTAAGTCCGGGAAACCCCAAGATATACCACGCTCTTCCTATCTCTGAAACGCTTAAAAAACAAGTAGATATCTTGAGTGATTTTGTTGAGCATCTCAACCTTCAGGTACAGGAATCGAGAGTTAACATGGGTGTAGAATTACCATATTTATGGTTAATAGAGGGCGAGAAGAGGATAAATGAAAGAATTTCCGGGATGGTAAATCGTGCGAAAAACGAAGTTATTCTTTCCTTGTCATTGAACAGACTTAAATTATTTGAGCAGGATATCGTCAATGCGGTATCGAGGGGTGTTACTGTTGCTATAGTCCTATTCTCCGATACCCCTATGGAGGAGATAAGCCACCTTTCTAAAAGAATAGTCGTTAGAAAAGACGATATTAGGCGTCCAAGAATAGCCGAGATAATAATAGCGGACAGATCCAACAGTCTCATTGACATGTCTACACTGCGTGTGGGGACTTCCTATGCGTTATATTACGACGAAAACCAGCTTTTACATATTCTCAGCTATTACTATTATCATTTAATCTGGTCTCCATCAAAGTGCGTCCAAAGTTTTACTAACACCCATATCAGGACTTTTAGCACTATTTGGCTGGCATGCGATGCCATCGAAACATATATGCGAGAAGGTTTTGCTCTCACGGGGGACGTTGAAGGCTTTTGCAACGACAAACCCATTAGAATTATTGGGAATGTAACCGGTACAGAGAGGATAATTGGACTGAGACATTCATTTTACATAGAAACTGAAGGTACTAAATATTCAGTAGGTGGAAAGACGGCTACACTTGAAGATATACGGATGCACAAATTCACACTTACTGCAACTGAGATGAAAGAAAGTCAATTATAAACGCGGTAGAACAAAATTATTGTTCTTTGCTTTTTGTTTTAAACCTTCTTAGCGACGGGTTGGCAATTTCATCCATTCCAAAATTCATAAGGATAAAGGAGAACATAAGGATAGATATCATAATACTTGGAGGAAGTATCCACCACCATAGTCCCGTGAGGTAGGCTTCGTTGTTTATTGCCCAGTAAAGCATGGTTCCCCAGTTTACCTGTAAAAGGTTCCCAACTCCAAGATATTCAACAAAAGTAAGGCCCATGGTACCATACATTGCAGTGAAGAAAAAGTTTGAAACTATTACCGGAAATATAACCTTTATTATCTGCC
>JBMFWM010000090.1:0-4849 GCA_049965275.1 Thermoplasmata archaeon
TAATGTCATAAAACATAAGGAGAGGTTATTTTTTCTTCCTTCTCATGGTCGTTACAGATACTGCAATAAAAATCTATGTTTTTAAATAAGACATGTCGAATGATTTTTTCTATTATATTATAAATATATGTGGTTTCGAAATGTCCTTGTGTGGACTCTCCTCCCTGCTAAAGCGGAAGGGGGGTGCCATCTGGCCCTGAATATAAGTATCCAGCCAAAGATTATTTTGCATAAGGCTATAACGGACAATGGGGACCTCGCTATCCAGAAGCCTCGGATTCGCTGACGCTGTTTTCATTAATCTGGGGGCAATAATAGGGGCAGGAATATTCGTCATAATAGGAATATCGGCGGCTGCAGCCGGACCTGCTGTGTTAATCTCCATTCCGCTTGCCGGAATGGTGGCAATATTCACCGGGATAAGTTTTGCACAGGTTGCCAGGCATGTGGACAAAGAAGGCGGCGTCTATGAATATGGGAAAGAGGTCCTTTCACCGTATGCAGGTTTTGTTGGAGGATCCCTCTGGACCTTTGGAAACATAATTGCACTTTCAGCAGTCTCGATAAGCTTTGGTGGTTATCTTGATTCTGTGCTCAACTCAAGCTTCCCTGTGCTGTTCATTGCTGTTGGAATTGTTACCTCATTTGCACTTCTCAACATTCTGGGTGTGAAGAATTCTGCCAAGACCCTGCGCGTAATAGTGGCTGTCAATGTTCTGATCCTGGCACTCTTCACCATTGTCGGCTTCTTCTTCTTTCATCCCTCACATCTTTCGGATTTTTTCATAAAAGGACCTGCTGGAATAATTTCAGGAGCTGCCATAATTTTCTTTGCATTTTCCGGATTTTCCAGAGTTACAACAGTTTCCGAAGAGGTTATTGATCCTGAAAAAACCATACCGAAGGCGATAATAGTCTCCATACTCATTTCAGCAGCTCTCTATCTTCTCATAAGCCTCTCGGCTCTTGGACTTGCCTCAGCTCCGTCTCTGGCAACCTCCACCTCCCCTCTTGCACTGGCATCATCCAGGACAGGGCTTGTGTTCCTGGTTGACATCGTTTCGGTCGGCGCCCTGGTTGCGACTTCTGGAGTAATTCTCACCGGTATACTCGGTACATCAAGGGTGATGTTCGCCATGGGACGGGACAGGGAAATCCCGGCTAAGGTTGCAATACTCGACAGGTATTCAACTCCTGTGGTCGCGATAATCATATCCCTGATGCTGGCTGTCACAATGATGCCGCTTGCCTCATTCGGAACCATAGTTGAAGCTTCGAACACTTGCGTTCTGACCGCATATGCCATAATAAACGTGGCAGCGCTTAAGACTCATATGAAATACAGAAAACAGGTTTCAAGGAATACTCTCATGTCAAAAAACCTGTTCTTCCTGATACCTGTATCCGGGATAATTTCAATCATGATATTCTTTGCATTCCTCGGGAGTGAGAGCATATATATCGCGGGAGCTGTGTTTCTAATAGGAACCGTTTACTATGCGGCAAAATGGAAAATTGCAGGCGCAGGCGGTACTGTACCACGGAAGAGCCGCGTGAGACTCTTCGGCAGGATCAGATCAAAATCTGAACCATGACTGATTTTCCACTTCAGCATGTTTTTTATGATAACATTAACTGGCCATTATTTCAGGGAACCATGAAATGTCATGGGTCTCTTGTTTCACTTACTGCTGTGCATCACCTACTGATCTCAGGATGTGGTATCTTATGCAGTCCATTATGCGATCATGATGATCTGACCGGTGCAGTGTCGCGTAATCCAGTATTTCGCCATCCATTGGAAGAATGTTCGATCCAGACAGAATGACAGCGGATATGTGCCGGGGATCCGGATTCCCCGTTGACTTATGCCCGGATACAGCCTTATCTATGTAATAATCAGTTTCGATGATCCATCGTGTTATAATCCTTTCTATATCGTTCCTGTTCATTGCAAGTTTTTTAGAGATGAATTTTACCGATTTATTCTCGCACCTTAATTGTGCCACTTCCCTTTCCCTTTTGAGATTCATGACAGTCACATTAATATCAAATCCAGTGAATAAGTTGATTATCTGCAGCTGAAACTTTTATTCAGACCTATATGCCGGTAATGTTGGTTGCTGACAGTGTTGGTATTTCGAATATATAGGCCTTTGTGCGAAACTGCAATATCTGAACTCTGAATAGAAAGACATTCTTTCCAGTTCAGCCCCTGGTATCTTGAAGATTCTGGTTCTGGAATGAAGGCTCTCCCTTGGAATCCCGGTTACCTGTTTCTGCAGTCTCCATCCATATGTTCACATTTCATGGAAATCCACTTCGCATAACGCATAATGCAGCATGTTTTACCGGTCACTCCATGCATTGAGAACCATGACTGATGTACATTTTGTTCCATTTAGACGGCACTCCTGTCTCCAGCTGCTGATCATGTCAGAGATCAGGTACCGCATAAACCTGACACCCTGATCTAACTTGCTCGGTGACCGGTGTTCAGATTTCCCAGCAGGACACTTTCATTCATTTGTTCTCAGTAACTTCACAAGCCACTCAACCGGTCCCTGAAAAATCTCAGGAGGCATATGCCCATGCGTAAAGAAATAGTAAGAATCAAAACCCCATTTGAAACTGGAGGCAAGTCTACCGCTATAGGCTATGTCACGTTTCCCCCCAAACAGAATATCTGAAAGGATAACTGTTGCCCCATCACTCCCACGGTTCATGATGCAGAATATCTCGGGCTTCGGTTTTGGGATCTCGCCATGCTTTGTTATCTCTTGAATTATCGCGGCAGCTGCAACATCAGCCTGCATTATGGCAATGTGCCCCAGTTTTGGCATCGACCCTGCATTCACATCCCCGATCACGAAAATATCCCGGTACTCCCTGTGTCTCATATCGTCACCGGTCTTAACGAAGCCTCTGCTGTCCCCGAGGCCGGAACTTGTTATGACGTCTGGACCCCTGTATGGTGGAATAACAATGGTCAGGTCGCTTTCAAGATCGGATCCGTCAGAGAAATGTACAGAATGATCCCCAATACCTGAGAGAACCTTTCCTGTGAGAACTGAAATTTCGTGTTCCTTAATGTATGGAGAAAGTTCCGCGTGAACACTTTCACCAACATCGTCAAAAAAAACCGCTCCCGGCGAAAACACGGTGATGGTTGATTTTTCCCTGATCCCCTGTTCCCTCAGGTATGTGTCTACCATAAACATCACCTCGCCAATGGGCCCCTCGCAAGGAGCATCCAGCATGATGTCTGTGCTGTGGGGGTCCCATTCTGACCGCGCCGATCCTATTACGATCCTTCCTCCCCTGAAGCTGCCCAATTTCCCCGCCAGACGTTCTGCCTCAAAATCATCACAGACAGAGAAACCATACTCCCTGAATCCTGGTATGGAGTCATAGTCCTTCACCGCCCCGGTTGCAACCACAAGGATGTCATAGTTTATCCTGGCTCCGCCTTCTGTCAGAACAGCTTTGCCTATCGGATCTATTTTTACTGCACCATCATGTATAAATTTAGAACCTTTCCTTTCCACGGTCTGCCTCAGAGGTATCCTGACCTTTGAGGTTTCCTTGCCCGAAAACGCAACCTCCGGAAGTGATGGCTTCTCTATGCTGAATTCTGATCTGTCCAGGAGTGTGATATCGACCGTGTTCCTGAGAGTTTTTCTCAGCCTGTAAAGGAGTCTGAGACCCGCAAAGCCTCCTCCTATTATCACGATTTTTTTCATTGAGTAAAGATAAGAGAATAATACTTATTATTTTTGGACTACCTGAATCATTACTTGGTGAATCCGAAGAAGGGTAGCGTATGGAAATTTGTGTAAATACCTGTAAGCCTCTATCGGGGAAGTCCAGTTTCAATCCAATCATTTGAAGGATTTCCACTCCAGTAATTGCCTGAATATCCATATTTTCGAGAATTATGAATTCCCGTTCAGAAACTACAATCCCGCTCAGTTATAGATACTTGAATGTGAGAGAACCATGCAATTCTCTTAACGATGATCCTGGAATTGAAGCGGGGATTTCACCTTAAGACACGAATCCGAGTTGTTCTGGTTTGATTCCATTGGGCAATACAGCACCTGTGTAGTTACCTTCAGATCCATAATCTATAAAAGCGGAGAATCTGGCACTCCTGATTGTGCCCTTTACTTCAATCTGTTCGATGATCAATCCCATGTGAAAGAGTGTCCTTATGTCAGGTTCTCTTTGAATGCCTCAACTTTTCCGGTTGTATCATTTATTACCAGTGCAGCAATAACGCCTGTCTTTTGCTTTTTATCTCCAACTTCTATGTCTCTTGAATAGACAACAATAACATCCCGATAACCCTGATAGAATTTTGCGGATGCAATCCTGATCGCTACCTCTATACCCAAATCTTTAAGTTGCTTTTCGACGGCGAGTCTCACATCCTTAATGTCCATCTGGACCTCTTGGTCCATGGTATATACATTATTGTGTCTTTAACAAACATTGTTTTGGATTTTGGTTACTGTTATTAGATTTTCTCTCAAAAATGCAATTCGAGAGCAAAGTTTTAAGTTTTGGTTTATTCTCGCTTTTGTGTGGGTAACTTTGGACCAGAATGTATCTCCCGAATGCCAAACATATGGGTAGGCACTGTAAACAAAGATTGTTAGTACAGGAATTTCATACATTTTATGCAAATCCCCCGTTATCTGGGGCTTTTTCATTGTTATTGCTATGTGAACCCACATGAAAGTCCTATGACGCAGTTTTGAGAAATATATTTATCTTCAAGATATTGTATTTATGGGCCCGACCGGATTAATACTTTATATGGTTTTATTTTTTGCCAAATATTGTA
>JBMFWM010000091.1:0-4646 GCA_049965275.1 Thermoplasmata archaeon
AATTCAGACTGAAACAGACGATTTTAGATCCTGTAGAGCGAAAACAATGAAGTATGAAACAGAGACTCGAAATACTTATTAAACAACAACCGTTAGGATTCTTACGCGGCTTCCAAGATTAATGTTAAAAAAGGTTTTGCCTGTCCTTATTGTGTGCGGGTTCATTCTATCCGCTATTCTTGCCTATATACCAGTTCCATTCTTCAATGCTGCGGAAAATTCGTCTCCGGCGAATTTAAGCGATATATCCCAACCAGCCAGTTCTTACCTATACACTGTGACATTTCAGGAGAACGGATTGCCTGCCGGGTGCTTATGGTCTGTGCAGTTTGGTAGTAGTTACTCCAGCAGCAGCGGATCCTCGATAATTTTTACCTCAGCTCCAGGAAGTTTCAATTACTTTATTTACTACGGGAACCAGTCATCGTATATTTCGGAAGGCACCGCAAGTGTCCAGAACGACGTTGTCATAACAATAAACATATATAACTTCTCCGTCGATTTAAAGGGAAACACGGATCATCTTCCATGGTATGGGATTGTTCACGCCTACACAGGGTATACATGTAAGAAGGAAAGCAATGGCAGCAGCATGGAGTTCTACTTGCCAGGCGGTTTCTATAATTATGCCGTTCTGATTCATGAATTCGGGAAGAATGTAACAGTATGTTCTAACTCGACTACGATCTCTTCTGATAGCCAGGTAAGTGTTTTGTTGAGATCAATTACCTTCGATGAATCTGGAATTCCAATGGGCCACCAAGATCTCTCATGGAATGCTGTCTTAAACTATTACGGGGCTGGTTTGTCGTCAAACATTTTTTGCAGGACTATGGGAAGCACAAATAATTCGAGTTTCACTGTTTTCTATCCGTATAGTGTTTCTTTCCCAGTATACATTATCAATATCCTGAACAACAACCTGTCCTTCAGGGTATCTACTGGAAACATTAATCTATCAAGCACCTCGGAAATCGAGAATTTGAATTTTAGCAATATTAGTGTGAAAGCCGGCAATATTTCATATGGAACGCAATGGGGTTTGACAGTATTTAGCAATACGGTAGAGAAGGTATTTGGCTTCAGAACTATCGACGCAGCTTCTAATTTGTATTTACTGAATGGAACATATAGCTACAAGTATTACCTGTATTCCAACTACTCAGATGGAAATCCCACCTTCTCCTCTACCTGTGAATATAATCTCACAGTACCAGCCCTTTCAGATTACATTAATGCAAACTTCACAGGTATAGTGGATCTGAAAGTCAGGGAAACAGGTCTGGGACTGAAAAATAGCTGGGAAACCCAGGTCACAGGAGAAAATATTTCTTTTGATCTTATAGGCAAGTCAGAATTCTTGACCGCACCTGTTTCTTCCGGGAGCTACTACATAAATTTCACATCTGGCAGCACCTCCCTATTGAATGGTAGTGCATATGTGGTAAATTCTGCGGACAGCACTGTCAATGTTTCATTCTACCGTCTGAGTTTTGATGAAACCGGGTTATCTGATTTCAATGCTTTTTGGACTATACAGCTTTTCAAGTTTGGTCAATCCGGAAGTATCTCTACAGATTATCTGGGGAAAACAACTGATATAACATTCTTTGTCATAAACGGCACATATAATTTTGCATTGAACGTATATTTTTTCCCCAGCGGATATTACTTTGGAAAATCATTTTTCGATTATAGCAGTTCAGTGTCGACTCCTATAATTTCTGGTTCCAACTTAACGGTCAATATTACATTCTTTCCAAAACCAGGCTTATACCTGGTTCATTTTGAGGTAGAATTCAACGGGCCTGGTAGCCTTTACTTGCGAGTGTACAACCAGTTTGTCGGACAGGGGATAACTCTGGATTTTAGTGCATCAAATGCCAATCAATCCATCAATTGCATATATGAGAATCAAACGCTTGCTGTGACTTGCTGCAGCAATGGATATTCCAATACTACTTCGTACTCCGTTGAGGGAGCTAATCTTACTATTTCATTGAATCTGAGTTGGTTGCAGTACAGCACAGTAGTTTTCCATGAATCGGGGTTGCCTGCGGGAACTTCCTGGAATGTGTCTGCAGAAGGACAGATTCATAGTTCAAACACCAGCAAAATCTACTTTACATTTTCGAGTCAAAACATTTTCTTCACGGTCAAAGATTCTGGATCCTTTTATCCATCTCCTGCGAGCGGACGGATAGAGATTTCATTCCGGGCTCAGACATTAAATATTTCATTTAACTCGCCTGCAAACGCGTCTTTTGGTATTGTATCTAAGACTATTGATGTAGCTAATTCACATATTTACGCTGGCTTGTTCCAGAATTACCCTGGACCACTGCTTGATGGATTTATTCCTCCATTTTATATTGGCACTAACTTTTACAGGAATTTGATTGTATCCAGCGGGCAAGCCTCCATTATATATTTCCTCAATAATTCTCAATATGATTCATCCAGCACTCTTTACAGATATTCATCTTCATCCGGATCTTTGATATCTTTGACCAATCCGGAATCATATTATTCCCTACCAGCTTTCTTTGGGGAGTTGCACCTTATTGGATTAAGTTCCAATGGAAGCTGTCTCTACGTTACTGCTGGAAATCGCCTTTTTATGATCAGTACTGCTTCACTTGAACCTGTTGAGTGCCATATCATTGGACCCAGAGGATTCACTATTTCCTCCATGATAATGGACAAATCCACAGGTAAAATGTACGCAGTTGATTCCAATACTGGAGGGGTTCAAGTAACTGGAATGAATGGTACTAACCTAGATTATATCCCACTGTCGAATCTTTCTGGTTTTCAAGCAAATTATCCAGAATTTTTTGTCTGCAATCCAGATAATGGATACCTCTTCATTCATTATGGTTTCAACAGATTCGTATGTCTCAACACAGAATACGACATACTTGGCGGAACGTTTGCAGTAGATTACAGACCAGTTGCTGCGACCTTTATTCCTACTCTAGATCAGATAGCGGTAGTAGGTTACTATCCAGGGCCAAACGAAACATTCTACTACAACCTTTCTTTAATCAATGCCGGCACCATGAAATTTGTTAGCAACACATCATTATCAGGTCTGCCTTCAGGCATAATCTTCGATCCGCAGGACAAAATGCTTTATGTTTCTGAAATAAGCTTAATAGAAAGTCTTAGGTTCAGAGGATTGTTTCTTTTCACCACCGGACATATTGCAGTTATTGATCCGTTGAGCATTTACAGGACTATATCAAACATTTCCGTAGGTAGTAACCCCATGACTCTTTCTGAAACTGCAAATGGAAGCTCAATTTTCGTGCAAAATTCCGGCGATGGCAATTTGGTTGTTATAAACGTGGCATTTGGGTCCGCTATTTTACAGTCTTACCCAAGCCAGACTCTCATTTCCGGTATAATAATTACCGGTTCCTTGGTTGCCGGAGCTGCAGTAGGCTATCTATGGTTTTACAGAAGACCGGATAGTCGGTCGAATTCCAGTTCCTAAATGGCAATTAATTAACCAAACCTGTTTCACCAGAGCGTTTAAAAAAGCCTCGTACGGTAATCAGCCGAATTATATGATTTTCCATCTCTCTCTACGTACTCTGAAACTTCCTTTTTAAGCCACTCTTCAAACCTGGAAAATTTGAACCCTTCGGATTCTGCTTTCTGTGTTGATAAGATGTAATCGCTGGCGGAATAGTATGCAGAATTAGATGTCGTGTCATTGGTGCGCTCAATTTTTGCTGGTATTCCCAGAAACTCACCGAGTTTCACAATAACATCAGATACCTCCATGAATTCGGGAGAGGCGGCATTGTAAGATCCTGATTTCCCACTTTTACCGAGCCAAAAAAGGAAACGTCCAGCATCGTCAACCCATACATAGTTTCGACGGCCACTTTTTTTGGGAATAAAGAATGTTTCTCCTTTCGTTATTCTGTAAAGATGATCCTGGAATCTTAGTGAACTGTCATCATGACCGATGACATTTGGAAATCTTGCAGCGGCAACCGGGAACGTTGCATTGTTGAATAGAATGGACTCACAATTCCTCTTTCCTTCCTCATATGATTTTTCCATTCCAGGTGTTTCAATCTTTATTTTAGAAGGAACAAAAGCGCTTTCTGTAAAAGTGCCCGAAAGCCCTCTATAGACGGATGCACTTGATGTATATACCAGTCTTCCCACCCTGTTGTGGAAGAGTTCTATCAGATCATGGACATCCCTGGAACGGAAGCCAAGCATATCATATATAACGTCAAAGAACGGAGGGGAATTCAGGTTTTCAAAAAGACTCATGCGATCGAACCTGTCGACTTTAACCTCTTCCACGGCATCGCCGAATGGGTTAGGCGTTCTCCCAGAAGTGGCCATCGTAACATCTGCTCCATCTTTAAGCAGAAGATCAACCAGTCGCCGGCTTATAAATCCGGTTCCACCCAATACCAGAACTTTCATCATGCTTCGACGCAGAATTAAATAGATGGATAAAAACAATAGTCTACCATTCTGAATGCACTTTTTGAGACTAATGCAGTGTCATATGTATTTCTGTTTTTTACCTCTGCATTGGAAGAGTGTCTCTTCTTTTATTCCTTAATTTCGATCTCAATACCTTTTAGCTTTTGCTTCTGTGTATCAACAATCTA
>JBMFWM010000092.1:0-4619 GCA_049965275.1 Thermoplasmata archaeon
CTATATAATAATCCTAATATCAGTTTGGCAACTTAGGGCAGACCAAGTTTTATAACCAACACCATATTTTAATAAAACTCCCAACCTAAATAAATATTTAAATACGACTTATTTATCACCGTACACAATGGCTTTGGGGGTTTTCTGTGGAGGAATCTGAAGATGACCGTGGGGATTCATATTATAGCCGATCTCTATGGTGTAGATGAGGAGTTGATTTCAACTTCTGAGAATGTGATAGCTCTAATCGAGGAAGCGGTTAAGGTTGGGAACCTTTCAAAGATATCCTCTGACTATTATCAGTTTCAACCCAGAGGCGTGAGCGGTATTGTTCTGTTAGCAGAATCGCATCTCTCATTCCACACCTGGCCGGAACATAATCTTGTCACACTGGATATCTATACATGCGGAGAACCGCAGCATGCGGACAATGCATTCAACTACATCGTAAGGAAGCTTTCTCCTACCTCGATTGAGTACAAGAAACTGACGAGAGGAAACCAGATTGCAGAGGATGTAAAGGTTGTCCTGCCGGAGCATCTAATAGTTCAATGAGAGATGCAACAGCATCGTCTGGCTTAGTCTGGTCGATTTCTGCTGCTGTTTTCTCTTTTCTTGGTTATATAGGATTCGAGCGCTTCCCCATTCTCTTACCAATTTCTATAATAGCAAGCGCATATGGCCTTTATTTAGGATCAGACATAATTGTTGATCAATCCGGAATCCTAAGCTCGAGGCTTGGCCTTTCCAGGAAGAAGGAAGGTTTCCTTGTTCTTTCAATCGCAGCGATAGCGGATGAGCTTTTCCTTACAATAATAGCTGCTTCCCTTGGATTCGGAGACATAAGCTTCGGTGCAGTGCAGGGATCAAATGATTTCACCCTTGCATCTGTGCTAATAATCATTCCGCTCCTGGCAATCACGACAAAGCTTGATTCTTTCAGGAAGGATATTGGTTTCCTCTTTCTTTCTAGTTTCATAGTGCTTATTCTGTCATACATGTATGGATACATTCCGATCTATATAGCGCCAATCTTCATTGCCGTATTCCTTGTTTATTTGGCGTTTGCAGCATCTTCGGAATCGCCTGTATCTGAGTCTATGGATAAGGGAAAGTTCTCGCTTGCATCTCTCATAATATCCTTCCTGCTTCTTTTTATAAGCTCATTTTCACTTGTTGTTTATGCTGACTATATTTCCGGCTTTTTCAATATATCCGGTTTTCTGGGAGGGTTCCTGCTCACAGGCATCACAGGGTCCATACCGGAGATAATGATAATATTCATAACCGCCCGAAAATCAAAGATAGTACTCTCCATGGCAGTGCTGATAGGCAGCACAATATACAAGCTGACACTTGTCCTTGGCGTCATTACCCTTTTCGGTAATCTTACATTCGATTATTCAAAATGGAGCACTTATCTTCTGATCATAATGACATGCATGCTTCTGCTTCTCTCTTATAAGGCGTTAAAAAGATACCATGGAATCATCATGGCTGCTGTCATAATCGCTGCTTCTGCCATCCTGTACGTATATGCCTAGGCCCTGGTTCCCCAGAAAATATTCTCCTTCCTCTTGATTCTTATGATCTCATCAAGTGTTTCCATGATAGAAGTGTCAAGATTGTTCTTCCTGAGCTCCCTGACAACACCTTCGGGAATGTCAACAAAGAGTGTCTCTCCCGGATGAATCTGCCTGTTCAGCGTAACACCGTCTATTGCCACTGCTACTTCAACGGGAGCGTTCGCCGCCTGCTTGCTTATTTCGCCTTCCCGTATGCTCTTGATTGTTCCGCCGAATTTCCCGTCTTCCTTGATGAGCGTATCCCCAACTTTTATCCTGCCCGTGAAAACCTTGACACCGACAATAACTGGTTTTGTGGCCCTGAAGATATATTCCGGCATAATTGATATCTTCGAAGGTATGGGCATGCTTTTCATTGTGGACTCATCCATAGCCCTTTTCCTTCCGTCGATAGCGGCCTCCAGATCCTGGACTATAGAATAGATTATGTTTCCCGTCAGGACGCTTGCATCATAGCTCATCATATCATCACGAGCATCCGGCATTATTGAGACGTTGAATCCTGCAATGATCCGATCCATAGGGTTGTTGATTGTCGACACGGTAATAAGATCCTTTTTCGATATGTCGCCAATGCTTGCAGATCTTATCTTTACCCCTTTCTCCTGTACCTCGTAGGCGAATGCTTCAAGGGATCCAAGTGCATCGGCCTTGATTGTTATACCTTCTGCGGTAGTCTCGATATGAGGCTGCGATTCAGCTAGTATGTCCTGGAAAGCCTTTTCTATTTCGTCCTCGCTCTGAATGCCGATGACAGGCGATCCTGGGATTGCGTCAAGCTTATCCGTTATTAGAAGCCTGATGGCAGCTGCAGCTGATATCCTGTCTCTTTCCTCCAAATCCTTGCCCCTGCTGCTCCTGTTCACAAAGATTGCCTTTATTCTTGTAACAGCGGGTCCTGTTTTTGTATTAAGAGCAATCCGGCCTGTCCGCTTGAGCTTCCCCTGGTATAGAATGAGATCCAGCATGGTGCCGATCGACTCTTCCTTCTTCACTTCTATTATAGTTCCCCTGGCCTGCGCATCCTCCTTCAGCGTTATCTCGCTTTCAAGAAACCTCTGTGCAAGACCCGTGATTACGAAGGTTGCATCGAGTATGCCCACCCGGCTCTTTGCGCTGACCGGAACAATTGCTACCGTCTTCGAAAAATCAGAGATGCGATCATACCTGTCTGCATTGAAGCCTGCATTGTAAAGCTGACCTACAAGCTTGTAGAAGCGCTTGTCAAATTCATCAATGTATTCCTGCCTCTGTGCCTTTATGAACTCGCTGAATGTTGTATTCTTTACCTCGATTGTATAAGGAACAAGATCTATCTTGTTTGCCACAATGATAAAGGGGGTCTTGAACTTCTTCAGCGTATTTATGGACTCAACGGTCTGAGGCATAATGCCCTCGTTTAAGTCTATTACCAGAATCGCTATGTCAGCAAGCGCGCCGCCTCTTGCCCTCATGTTTGCGAATGCTACGTGTCCCGGTGTATCTACAAAAAGTAGACCCGGAACCCTGAGCTTGCTCATAGCAGGAAAGACCTTTGCTGTTCTCTCCAGCCTTGACATCGGGATGTCCGTTGCACCGATGCGCTGTGTAATGCCTCCTGCCTCGGAAGCCGCTACAGTTGTTCCCCTGACTGCGTCTAAAAAAGATGTTTTTCCATGGTCCACATGACCAAGAACGCAGATGATTGGCTGCCTGAGAGGTCTGATTTCCATCTTAATGCCGTCAAATTAGGCCTTCATCTCCGTATTCAAAGGAATGTATTTCTTTCGGGTTGAAAAATATAGCTACTTCCTTCTCGTATGATTCCTGAGAATCAGAGGCATGAACAATATTCATCTGTATGCTGTTTGCATAGTCACCCCTTATGGTTCCAGGATTTGCCTTTGATCCATCTGTTGATCCAGCAAGTCCTCGTACCACTGAAATCACAGACCTGCCCTCGAGGACAATTGCTATGATTGGATCAGATGTAATGTATGAAACGAGCTCCTTGAAGAAAGGCTTGTCCTTATGGACTGCATAATGAGCCTCTGCCTTCTTTCGGTCGAGTTTAAGCATCTTAATTCCCAGAATCCTGAGACCCTTGCGCTCAAATCTGGAAATAATTTCACCGGAAAGCCTTCTCTTTATGCCATCCGGCTTAATCAATACAAGAGTTCGTTCCATAAAATCACGGGTTCTTGGCGGTCTTGTGCTTCATGTTCTTGATGTTTCTGAAGTCGTTGGTCCACCGGATCTTCCTTGGTATCCTGTGAAGATGCAGCATATTGACCCTGCATTTTCGGCTGCAGAAAAAGAGGTACGCACCGTCTCTCCTGATATACATGACGCCGGTGCCCGGTTCTATCTGTGTCCCGCAGAATGTACAGTTTCTTAGTTGCATAAAATCACCTGATTGATAGTTTCTTTGCTTCTCTTGCAGTTTCCCTCAGCATTACCACATCCCCGATCCTTACCGGCCCAAGAACGTTTCTTGCTATGATCCTGCCCTGGTCCCGTCCTGAAAGAACACGAACCTTGACAGTTGTTGCCTCTCCAGCCATGCCTGTCCGGCCCATCAGTTCAAGAACTTCTGCGGGAGTTGCATCGTCTGCCATTGAACTCACTTCTTGATAGTTGCGATTTCGTCTGTGATCTTCTTGTAAAGATCTTCGCTCTTTCCGAAGTCTGTTATGGAGATGGATGCTGCAGAAGCGATTCCAACACGCTTGCCCAGCTCAGCTCTATTCTTGACGTAGGCAAATGGTACCTTACGCTCATCGCAGAGCATTGGCAGATAGTAAACGACCTCGGGCGGATTGACATCCTCCGATATCACAACGATCTTGCTTTCCCCTCTCTCAATAGACTTTATCACTTCGTTGGTTCCTTTCTTTATCTTCCCGTTCCTGTAAGAGTTTTCAACAAGATCCAGAAGAGATTTCTGTAAACCATCGGGAGTCTCGAATTTTACATACGTATTTTTATCCATGATTAATCCTCCTTCATTAAGGCATTCGGTAAGGTCAAGTCGCTATTTATATTTTTCACGAT
>JBMFWM010000093.1:0-4503 GCA_049965275.1 Thermoplasmata archaeon
TTATATTATCTTCATCCGCAGAATCAATGAAATTCCTTTTAATTTGTGAATGCAGAAAAAATTTTTTTTAGACGCACATAAACATTTAAATAAAATGCTTCGTTATTTTCACCAATGACAGAATCAACACAAGGATCGAGCGAAGTTGAGCCAAAGCGCCCGTGGGGATGGGTTGCAGCGGTGATAATAGTTGCAATAGTCGCTTTTTCGGCTGGTTATTTCCCTTTTCATTCATCTCAGCCAACCTCCAGCACGGTGAATGTACAATTTTATGAAAGTCTGGCCAGTTCTGAAGCCTCGTATATGAATAACACCCTGATACCGCAATTTGAAACTGAATATCCAGGTATTCACGTAAGTCTCGTTAACGTAGGGAGCGGACAGGTGTCCACAGATATTCTTGCACTTGAAAAATCTGGTAAAGTTGGGAATATCGTCGCCGGTCAGGACAATCTTGAAATCGGGCAGCTTATATACAGTTCATCGGGAAATGTACTGATGAATCTTTCAAACATGGCTCCTGCGTTAATGCCATCCGGGTTAATACCTGCTGCATCGAGCCTCGTAAATTACGAAAAGAACGTATTTGGCGGCATATACTTTTTCCCATTCCGGGGAAATGTTCCGCTTGTATTCTATAATAAGACCATATTTACAAGCGCTGGAATAACGACTCCTCCTGCTAACTACACTGCCATGATACAGGATGCAGCACTGATCAAGGAGAAGACAGGCAAGAACCCCATAATGATACAGGGTGCTTCAACGGCCGGTGGACACACAGGGTCCAGCACAGCAACTGAAATGTACCAGATGATGGTTCAGTTTGGAGGAAACCCACTGTATCTGAACGATTCTGGTGATCTTCATGCATTCCAGAACCTGTATAATATGAGTTCATATCTGGCGCCTGCTTTTACAACAGGGTACTGGGGATCATATCATGGCCTTGCAGTAGGCAACTATTCAATACTTGACTACCAGTGGCCTTACATATACAACACTCTGACAACCCCGCCATACTCCATGACAAATTCGACTCTGGGTGTCTATCCCGGACCGGCGGGACCTGTAAATGGGAACCACCTTCTTGGAGGGGACGTACTATTCATACCCAAGGGCGCCACCAATGTTCCAAGTCTTGAAGCTTTTGTAGAGTTCCTGCTTGGAGCTCAGGCGCAGAAGGAGACCCTACTGAACCTTTCTTGGGTTGCCATTAACAGTGCTGCCTACCAGAATCTTCCAAGCAGGTACACTGTTATAGATCAGGCACTTGGTCAGGCAATATCCACTGGAGTGTTCCTGAGAAACCCAACTCCCTGGATAACAGAGTGGCAGGTCATACTGTGTAATGATGTGTTTAATCCACTTATGGTTACACATTCCGCAGGGTATTCAAGCATAGCTTCACTGCTTTCCACCGCCCATAACGATATGTACAACTATATCCTGGCCAACTACGGATCTGCTAATGCTACCCTGTACCAGAATCCCAACAGCTACGGACCGATATCGGTCTAACCATTTTTTTCTTTTTTTTGGTGATATTACTTGACTAAATGGAGAGATAGCTGGACAGCATACATTCTTATATTACCTGCAGCACTTTACGTCTTGATATTAGCATTCATTCCGGCAATAGAAGCCGTCTATTACAGCTTTACAAATATCAAAGGAGGCTATACTCTTTTCAACTACAGTTTTGTGCTCTCCGTTTTTGGAACTCGGCCAATAGTAAATACGTTCATTGTAACTGTTACGGCACTTATTCTTCAGTTCATTTTTGCGTTTGCACTGGCAAGCCTTCTGGCCAAGCCATTCAAGGGCAGAGGGGCCTTCTCTGCCATTATACTGATACCTTTCGGCGTCGCCACCATAGTGACAGCTGTTATTTTTCACAATATATTCTCCACGTACGGAGGTTATGCAAACTCATTTTTGAATATTTTCGGCGTGAAGCCGTTAGACTGGACAGGAAGTTTTGATACGTCCCTGTTTGCTCTTATACTCGCGGATTCATGGAAGAACACCCCAATAGTGACGCTCATACTCCTGGCAGGAATGACGACAATTTCTCCGGATCTTTACAGTCAGGCCATGGTTGATGGAGCAAATGTAATACAGAGGTTTTTTAGAATAACATTGCCTAATATGGCTGGTTTTATAGCAATTGCCCTGATGATAAGGGGAATCAGCGAGTTCAATATTTTCGCAATGGCGCTTCTTCTTTTCCCATACCAGCTCCTGACCACGATGACTTATTCGCTTTATGATACAGTGAATGCACATCCTGCCTATGCCGGCGCCACAATACTTCTTGGATTCGTTCTGATCTTTGCAACCCTGATTATGTTCTACAGGACAAGATACGGAGTGGGGCAGTCAAATGGTAAGTGAGTACAAGAATCCAAGGGCAAAGGTTGCGATCTATGTTGGCGTTGTTTTTTTCACGTTCCTGGTTCTTTTGCCTCTTTATGTTTTATTCATAATCGCCTTTGGAAGCCCAAGTCAGACAGTTGCAGCATATTATCCTGCCCTTTTCCCAACAAAATTTACGCTCGCCAATTTCTATAACGCATTTGCGGGATATGGAAAGATACTGGAGGCTGCTTTCTTTAAAAGCTTAGAGACAGCCTTCATAGTGGCGACCATTGCAATCCTACTTGGCTTTCATGCAGCCTTCGGCCTTAGCAAACTTTCCTTCAAACTTGGAAGTCTTATAATAGCTCTCCTTTTTTTCTCCACGATGATCCCCTCAATTACAATCGCAATACCCATTAGCGCCACATTCCTTAAACTGGGACTATATGATTCTTCCCTTGGCCTTGCATTTGCCCAGGAGTTAATTGTTCTCCCGCTGACTGTTTTTCTTATAATGGGATCTCTGGAATCAATACCGAAACAGCTGGAAAACCAAGCAAGGGTAGACGGTGCCTCCTTCATGCAAGCCCTTTATACAGTGATTTTTCCACTTGCAGTTCCTGGGGTGATATCCGCATTTCTCTTATCATGGCTCATGTCGTGGGATGAGTTTACATTTGCAGTAATACTCTCTCCGGTTCATCCCACATTACCTGTACTGATATACCTTGACAGCACTGCCAGGGGAAATATTCTCACGGCAGCCTCATTTTCACTTCTGGTGACCATACCAGTTATTGTGCTTACTATAATTCTATCCAAGTTTATTAAGGGAAATTATCTGACTGCGGGGATAACCGGATGATAATACAGGTTTAAATGTCTTCAGGCGAATGACCATGTTCAAGGACAGGAAGAATGATGCCGATGCAGCATTACAAAAGGAATTAAGGAACATAATCAGGTGAAAAAATGGTAGTCAAACTGGAACTCAGAAATGTTACAAAAAGTTACGGAAAGACAAAAGTGATAAATGATCTGTCTATTTCAGTCGAAGCCGGTGAATTCTTTGTTGTTCTCGGCCCTTCAGGGACTGGCAAATCCACGCTTCTCAAACTGATAGTGGGAATTGAACAGCCTGATTCCGGGAAAATACTTATCGATGGAAAGGATGTCACACGGCTTCCTCCAAATAAGAGGAATCTCGCAATGGTATTCCAGAATTATGCATTGTATCCCAACATGACCGTTTATCAGAACATTGCTTTTCCTCTGAAGATGCATAGAATAAGAAACATACCGGATAAGGTCAGAAACATTGCTGGCAAGCTTAACATAGGGGATATTCTGAGTAAGAAGGTTACGCAGATCAGCGGAGGACAGCAACAGAGAGTTGCTCTTGCCCGTGCCATAGTAAGGAATCCAACATTATTTTTGCTTGACGAACCGCTGAGCAATCTGGATGCAAGGGTCAGGTACTCAGCCCGGGGAGAACTAAAGAAACTCCAGCAGGATCTCCACCAGACCTTTGTTTTTGTTACACACGATCAGAAAGAGGCTGAAGCATTGGGCGACAGGGTAGGAGTTCTCCACCAGGGGACATTTGAACAGATATCCTCATACAACGATTTGTATAACGACCCCAAAACCCCGTGGATCGGAGATTTTGTCGGCGATTATCCCATGAATTTTGTCGGATCAAAAGGATTCAGGCCGGAGTGGGTGGAGTTAGGGCAGGGAGAGTACAAACTCGAAATAGATTCCTCAGAGAATGTTGGAGGAATTTATTTTGTCCATGGCAAAACCGATGACGGGGAAAGTCTGATTCTCAAGGCAGACAGGAGATATGAAAATGGCGAACAGATAAAGTTTTCCATTTCAAAGTTCAAGGAATTTGAAGTATCTGCTTAATTTATTGGAGCATCATATAATCCAGAGACACACAGTGGTTATATTCAATACCCGAAATGAAGAAGGACTGGTAGAAACAGCCTCAGTAACATTTCCAGGCAGGTTTATGTAAAGTTTTTATCATCTTCCGGAATAACAACAGACTTAATGATGGCTGAAAATGAAATTGCGGAAGCGATTGAAAAACTTAGAAGTTCGGAAGGGTTCCTTTATGCTGGTCTTCCCAAGTTC
>JBMFWM010000094.1:0-4468 GCA_049965275.1 Thermoplasmata archaeon
CCTTATGAACTTGCTCCTGACCTTCTTTCCCTCCCTTATGCTTTTGTATTCCGCAAGATAGACCCTGTTTCCTCTCCTGTGCCTCTTTATTGCCATGTAGGGAATATAACACCTACAGATTTAAATAATTACCTACAGATAAACACGCAGAATAAGGCTCCCTCAGAAATCTAAATATGTAGGTGATAAAAATTTGCGCTATTCAAGCTTGAGAGGAGGGATGACTGGTCAACGAAGGAAGTGTTCCTTCTCATAAAGGAGAAGTATGGTGTTGAATACTCAATGAAGCACATAAGGGAGATGCTGAGAAGCTTCGGAATGAAATATTCCAAACCATTCCCTCATGACTTGAATAACCCATCCGTTATGAGTTCTGTCATTGCCTCCCACCTCTCCTCGTGAGTTGTATTTTTTTAATTTCTCATTTGATTCACATAAATCATAGAATGAAGCCCAGTGGAATATAGGATATCATTTCACGTAATTAATCCCAAGCAGTCGGGAGGCGTTATCTTCCAGTATTAGTTTCTTTTCATTAAGGGTTATTCTCATTTTCTTTATCCTGCTCACCCCATCGTGGTCGTGCATGTCTACGGGCGAATCTGTCCCAAACAGAATGTTTTTCGCTCCAATTCTCTTTACCATGAATTCAATTGAGTCAGTTTCATAAAGCACTGTGTCAAAGTATATATTCTTCAAATAAGAAGAGGGAGGATTTTTTATAAACTTGCGTGTTTCCGGTCTCACCAAGAAACCCTTCTCTAGTCTACCAATCTGATAGGGTAAGAAGCCACCACCAAGTGCAAAGCATACTTTAAGATTTGGCAGTTCGGCAAAAACTCCTCCATATATCATAGAGGCAATCGTTACTGAGGTTTCACTCGGATTCCCACCTATGACCTGCATGTAATAATCCTGAAGCCTTTCATGGCCAACTACGTTTATATAATATACAAAAATGAAGGCGCCAGGTTCCTGAGCTCTTTTGAAAAATGGTCTTAGAGACAGATCATCAAGATTTTTTCCATTCACATTGGAACCGATTGACACACCGACCATTTTCAGCTTTAATATCGCGCGTTCCATTTCCTCTATAGCTTCTTGAGGATCTTGAAGCGGAACCGTTGCCAATCCTAGAAAATGTTCAGGATAATCACGCGTGATTTGATATATGGCATCATTTTGACACTTAGAGAGAGCTAAAGCCTCCTCGACATCCAGATCGTAGAAGAACGTATAGGGGAAAACGGAAAGGGTTTCCTTGTCCACTCCCTCCTCCTTCATTTCAATTAACCTGTCACTCACCGAAAAGAAAGCCTTTGCCATTGGACCTCTTATATCCTTTCCTATTTTTATGTATGTTTTGTTATCTGAATCCGTTTTGAGGACGGGTATATCATCTTTATAAGTATTCTCGATCGAGTTGAATGCCTCTTGGATGAATATGTGATTATGGATATCAATTACCATTATTGGGTACCCCTCTAATCAAGTTATATTTTTCTGCAACATTAGTCCATTTCTTGTTAGATCCACAACTCAGCACCTATAGTCCTTAATTCTGTGATAATAGTGTTACGAAAATAATCTTTTACATTCCGACATATCGTGTACTGCTTCAACTTTTTCAAAGAAGCCCCAAATTTCATTTGAATTTTCCATTACTGGATCCACCAAGTGATTGAATTTATCGTGGACATCATTGATTGTTAACTCTGCAGAAGGTCTATTCCCCCTATTTATCTCTTCTATAAACTTTTGGTCATTATTTGTCGTGAGTTCAATTCTTGTCTGACCTCTCCCAATTGTTTCCGCGCCGTGTAACCTTATTTTCCTTCTGACAGCAACGATAGATGGATTATTTACCTCTTTGTCTACGAAATGTTCGGGGTAAAGCTTTCCATATGTTAGCGCCAAGGCTATTATTTGTGCGATACCGAATTTTGCTTCTAAACCAGTCTTTGGCTCTGTGTTTCCGGCTAACGCTAATACAACAGGATTAACGAAAATATCTACTGCACTCACCTCTGATAATTTTATACTATTCTTGTTTAGCGCCAGAACTGCATCTATACCCGGGTGACTGCCAACGCAGGATGGATAAGGTTTCAGAGAGTTATCCATTACATTCCATACCTTGCCCAGATTGTCAGTGATCTCATTTACGCTGTAATGTTCTTTATATCCCTTCGTAGCCAGTTTGGCAAATGTCTCCAACATATTAGGGGAGACAGTTATATTCTCGTCAGCGGCTATGGCTGAAACTACACCTTCAGCTGCGGACCTTCCCACCTGAAACGACTTCGACTAGTGCCAAAATTGGATGTTGATCCTATTGCGGAAGTTAAGCCGTGCAGAATAGCTGAGGCCACTTTGTTTGCGTCTCTCCCTCTCAGTAGGGATGCAGTTAGGGCAGATGCCGCAGTGCCACACAAGGCGGTGTTATGCCACTGAGAATATGTTTCGTCTAATCCTAAAGCTAGTCCTAACCTAATTTCAAACTCCATACCTATTGTAGCCGCGTAAATCAGATCCTCTCCACTTCTATGATTCTCAATGCCCATCATAAGCGCTGTTGGTACCACCGGTGCACTTGGATGAACGAACGCTTTAAGGTGGGTGTCGTCAAAATCAAATATATGAGAGAGGGCTGAGTTCGCTAAAACGGCACCGAATATACCGGAAGTAAGGCCTGATCCTAAAATAGGTAAATCCCCACTTTGGATTCTTCTGGAAGTAGAAACAATGGGTTTCGATTCTGGGTCGTTGTTTGAGCCCGTGGTGACAGCAAGCGTATTCAATAATGCCAGTTTTGTCTTTTCTTTTACATTATGAGGTATACTGTCAAAGTTACCACCTGTGGCAAACTTTGCAAATTCTTCTATTTCCCTCATGCTTCTTTATCCAAGCTTGATATTTATCATTTGAGTTTGATATTATTAACATTATTTACGGAACTTGGCACGCACTAGTCTTTCAAGAGGTTGTCGATAATCTTATTTGTAAATTGAGAAGTCTTATAGTTCCCTCCCATGTCTGGCGTCCTTATTCCTGCCTTAAGCGTATCAAGAAGAGAATTCTCCACTATCCTCGCTTCTTTATCGAAATTCAGCCATTCTAACATAGATGAAAGAGACATTATCATAGCGGTAGGATTGGCTATCCCCTTTCCTGCTATGTCAACTGCACTTCCGTGCACCGGTTCAAACATGCCTCTCTCTTCCGACACATTTGCACTGTATGCGAATCCAAGACCTCCAACAGTTGCTGCCCCAAGGTCTGAGAGTAAGTCTCCGAACATGTTCTCAGTGACGATTACATTTAGCTCATCAGGGTGTAAAAGCATGTACTGGGCCATCGCGTCTCCATACATTAATCTCGTTTCAATATCTTTATAGCCTTTAGAAACTTCAACAAATATCTTTCTGAAGAAGGCGAAGGACTTTAACACATTACTTTTGTCAACACATGTGACTATCTTCTTGCCATGACTTGGGTTTCCGCTGCTCTTCTTTGCAAGCTCAAATGCATATCTGAATATCCTTTCCGAACCCTTCCTCGTAATTATCTGGTCATCTATTGCTATTTCATCACGGAGTACTAACCCTCCAAAATGACTGGCATAAAGACCTTCACTATTCTCCCTTATGATTGTGTAATCTATTGAACCTTCTCCATCGTACCCTCTCAGAACTGATTTAACCCCTGGAAAAAGCTTGACCGGTCTAACGTTCGCGAAAAGATCGAGCTGAAATCTCAGTCCCAAGATTATGTCCAGTGCAGCTTCCGTGCCGCCCTTGTTTCTGATAGAGGGATCCCCCATTGGGGCTTTGAGAATTGCACGAAATCTCCTAGCTTCATCCACCACCTTTTCTAATGTCCATTTACCTTCTTCGGTTGTTACTGCTCCGACATCGTATGTCTGCAGATCAATCTTTAATCCGTAGTTGTCCTTCAAGGCTGAAATTATTTCAATCACACTTGACACAATTTCAGGCCCGATACCGTCACCTTCAAGAACCATTATGTCCATAACCTTACAATGTTGTTCACCTAATCTATATTTCTGTTCTGCAAAAATCTGTTAATTGTAGCAACATGATTTGTAATGTTTACATCCCCGTGATAGCGAACCACCAGAGTCACGTCGAATAAACTTTGCCGTGCTTCAAGAATGTACAGCAATAGGCTATGTCTGATATGTTAAAGAGCAAAATAATTAGTCCTTAAGCACAAAAAAGGGGGGAAGGGTGTTATATTAGGGTTATCCACCTCTCCGGATTATTCAGTATCTCACGGACAAGTTGGCTGTATAAGGAGGAATAGTTGTACGGAGTGAGCTTCCCTTCCCTTGTTCCCTGGACAATTTCAATCGGGAACCTTATGAAGCCCAAGACGTCTCCGTACCTTGGGACAACAACCTTCTTGCCGTCCTTTATGTCCCTGGACGTATATGCACTGTTCACCT
>JBMFWM010000095.1:0-4420 GCA_049965275.1 Thermoplasmata archaeon
GAAGGAGCTTGGTTATATTGACTAGGCCCGGATACAAGATGACAGAGATTGGGGAAATACCGGAGGAGTGGGATATAAAAGAATTGCACCAAGTATCAGAACAAAGAAAAGACCTAATTGAGCCCGCCAAATATATGTTAGAGCTTTATGTAGGTTTGGAAAATATAACTTCAGGGCAACTTAAGATTTCTTCTTATGGAGAGACTTCTGATTTGAAAAGTTCCAAATTTAGGTTCCAAAAAGGCGATATATTATATGGAAAACTTCGTCCATATCTTGACAAGATTGCTTTAGCAGAAACAGATGGAATATGCTCAACAGATATAATTCCAATTGTTAGCAAGAATTCAGATAATCGTTACTTAGCTTACATGCTCCATTCAAGCTTTTTCCTGCAGTTTGTTAAAACAACAATATCAGGGACAAATCATCCAAGGACTAACTGGAAACAAATGAGCCGTTTTATTATGTCTTTTCCCCCTCTTTCAGAGCAGCAAAAGATCGCGGAAATACTTTCCACTGCTGATGAGGCAATTCAGAAGGTGAATGAACAAATAACACTCACTGAACTCCTAAAGAAAGGACTTATGCAGACTCTTCTCACAAGAGGCATTGGGCACACAAAGTTTAAGATGACAGAGTTGGGGGAGATGCCGGAGGAATGGTCACTGGATTCCATTAAGAATTGTAGCCTTCCTACAAATAGTATAGATCCACTTGTAGTATTCGGTGAGTCATATTTTAAATATATAGATGTTTCTGAAATTTCTTCTCAAGAACTAGCAATTAAAGGAACAAAGGAAATTCAAGGAGTCAAAGCCCCGAGTAGAGCTCGTAAAGGAGTAAAGGGAGATGACATAATATTTGCTACTATCAGACCTTATCTAAAGCGCATAGCGATGGTCCCTAAGTATCTGGATGGAAACGTTTGTTCAACAGCGTTCTGTGTAATTAGAGCTAACGGAAGCAAGGTTCTGCCAAAGTTCCTTTTTTATTCTATCACTCTTGATAAATTTGTGAGCAATGTTTCCAGCTCACAAACCGGTTCTGCTTATCCAGCTGTTTCTGATAGCCAGGTACTTTCTGAGAGAGTTGTAATACCTCCTCTTCCTGAGCAGCAAAAGATCGCAGAAATACTCTCCACTGCCGATAGCAAACTCGAACTTCTCAGAAAGAAAAAGGAGCATTTGGAGATTTTGAAAAAGGGGTTGATGAATGACCTTCTCACTGGAAAGGTAAGAGTGAAAATGGATTCTTCAGGAAGTGTGAACTGATGCCTTCATTTGCCACAGAAAAATCAAGTGTCCAGAATCCAATAATTGAGTATGCCACTCAGATAGGATGGAGTTACCTTAGCCCAGATGACGCTTTGAGAATGAGAGGTGGCGAGACCGGTCTTATATTGAGGGATATATTTTCATCTCAAGTAATAAGACTCAATTCTGATTTCGCTAATCTCGAAACTGCCAATATTATTATAAAAAGACTGGAGAACAGCATCACAGCAACCATTGAGGGAAACGAGAAGGCATGGCAGCATCTCACTGGCAAAGGAACGGTATTCATCTCCGAGGAGAGAAGAGACAGAAATGTTAAACTCATTGACTTTGAAAACCCTGAACGGAATGAGTATCATGTGACGGATGAGATGACCTTCACCAACGGTGTCAAGACAAACAGGCCTGATATCGTATTCTTTATCAATGGAATTCCTGTGTTTGTACTGGAAGCGAAGGCTCCCCACAGAATAGATGGCATCACCGACGGTCTGAACCAGATACGAAGATACCATGAGGAGACGCCAGAGATGATGGTCATACCCCAAGCATACCAGGTTACTAACATAATAGATTTCTACTACGGTCCAACATGGAATTTCTCCAGCAAGAGCTTATTCGCATGGAGACTTGAGAATAACGATAACCTTGAGGATCAGGTCAAGTCATTCTTCAGACGTGAAACCGTTCTTAATTTCATCCGGGATTACATACTGTTTGCAAGGCAGGACGATGAACTTAAGAAGGCTGTTCTGAGACCACACCAAGCAAGCGCTACGGAGAAGGTGCTGGATCGCAGTATCTCACCAAAGAGCAGGGGACTTATATGGCACACTCAGGGATCTGGGAAGACCTACACCATGATAGTGGCAGCGAAGAAGATAATGGAGCATCGCCTCATAAAGAGACCAATAATATTGATGCTGGTGGACAGAAACGAGCTCGAGAGCCAGCTTTTCAGCAATCTTTCTGCCCTTGGATTTGAGAATGTTCATGTCACCGACAATAAGAAAGAACTCCAGGGACTCCTGAAATCGGAAACTTCAACTATAATAGTCTCGACAATACAGAAATTCGAGGGCATGCCTGAAAAGATCAATCTGAGTAAGGAAATATATGTTTTTGCGGATGAAGCGCATAGAAGCACAGGCGGGAAGCTGGGGAACTACCTGATGGGCGCAGTTCCAAATGCAACATTCATCGGTTTCACAGGAACTCCGATATCGAGATCATCAGGCAGGAATGACACATTCCTCATGTTTGGAAGGGATGATCCCGACGGATATCTTGACAAGTACGGAATCAAGCAATCCATTAGAGATGGTACAACCCTCCCCCTGAACTATTCCCTTGCACCAAACAGGATGCTTGTGGATCGTGATACCCTCGAAAAGAGTTTCTTGAAGAACGCTGAACTGGCTGGGGTATCTGACATAGAAACCCTCAATATGATCATGGAGAAGCAGGTAACTCTCCGCAACATGATGAAGAACGCTGACAGAATGGAAAGCATAGCAAAGTACCTGTCGGAACATTTCAGAAGCAATGTCGAGCCTCTGGGCTACAAGGCGTTTCTTGTCGCTGTGGACAGGGAGTCCTGCGTGATGTACAAGGAACAGCTTGATAAGTATCTCCCTCCATCATATTCCAGAGTGATAATCAGTTCAGGCCATAACGACATTGAGAAACTGAGGAAATATCATACGACGGAGGAACAGGAGAGGGAGATAAGGAAGGCCTTCAGGGATCCCGAGAAAGATCCAAAGATACTCATTGTGACTGAAAAGCTTCTCACGGGATTCGACGCTCCGATTCTATACTGCATGTATCTGGACAAACCGATGCGCGATCATGTACTGTTGCAGGCGATCGCAAGGATAAACAGGCCGTATGAGTCACCAAATGGAAAGATCAAACCTGCCGGCCTCATAATTGATTTCGTCGGTGTTTTCAGAAGACTGAAGGATGCACTTGAATTTGATTCAAAGGATCTGGCTGATATAGAGGATGTTGTCCAGGACATAGAGGTGCTGAAAAAGAGTTTCTCCGAAGAGATAGCTGCAATGAAAGCTGAGTATCTTGACAGACTAGGTGAGAACAAACCAGACAAAGTTGTGAGTGAGATCGTGGAAATGTTCGGCGACGAAAACATAAGACAGAAATTCTATGCCAGATGGAGAGACCTGGAAGACAAGTATAACATCATTTCTCCGGATGAATTTCTTAGGCCTCATCTGAATGATTTCGAGAAGTTTGCCAGAATATTCAACATCCTGAGAATGTATTACGACAACAGACAGAGACCCGATCTGGATCTTTCAGAGAAGACAGCCCAGCTTGTGAGAAAGAACACATCCATAGGTGAATTTAAGCCACCCAGAAGCACATACAGCATCAGTGACGAGACCCTGAGCAGAATAAAAGCAGATCACAAGACGGACAGGGAAAGAATCCTTAGTATGATTAACAGCATCCTTAACGAAGTAGCTCATAACCTGCTGAAACAGCCATATCTCATATCCATCGGTGAAAAGGCGGAACTGATAGCGCAGATGTATGGTCAGGGGCAGGAATCATCAGAAAATACAGCAAAGGAACTTGAATCACTCATCTGTAAGATGAATGAAGCGAGCAAAGAGCAAAACTCGTTGAGGATGTCACCTGATATTTTCTCACTGTACTGGTTCCTGAAAAACAAGGACATAAAAGAATCAGAGAAGATTGCAACTGAAATGTCCTCTGTGTTCACAAAATATTCGAAATGGCGAACTAATTCGAGGCAGGAGAGAGATATCAGGCTCGAACTGAACAGGGCACTTGCTTCTCATGGAAATAGTAAGGATATTTCTCAGATCCAGAAGAATACTGAAATCGCGAAGGAGATAATCGACAGACTTAAGGCGAATGGAAATGGTGAGTAAGGAAGAATTCAAAAAAGAGGTATGGAGAATCGCAGATGAGATTCATGCCAAACCTAAACAAATACGCCTGCGCAGTATGACCTCAAAGGTTGGAAGCTGTTCTCCCTCGAAAATTATCACATTTGACATTTCTATTCTGAACCTTGAGGAGAATTTTCGAAGGGAAGCAATAATTCATGAGCTGTTGCATTTAAGGTATAGAAACCATGGAAAGATGTTCAA
>JBMFWM010000096.1:0-4359 GCA_049965275.1 Thermoplasmata archaeon
ATGCTCCGGTCGGGATTTGGACCCGAGTCGAGGGATTGAGAGTCCCTAATGCTTGACCGTGCTACACCACCGGAGCTTTCAATCGTGATTAAAGATAATCATTTATTGTTTTGCATCAGTTTATCTCCTGAACACTGCAAAATATTGCCAGCGTATAGATACCACAAAACACAATGTATTTAGAAACCGCGATTCTCACGCGTGGATCGGCCAAAAAACCTTGAAAAGCTCCACCACTACCGCCAGTATAACAGCAATCGCTATGACGACAATTGGATGAATTGAAGGGCCATTTATTTCTTCCTCGTCAAAGTACCTTATAAGGCCAGCTCCAGACTGGAATCCTGTATCCTTCTTGTCCGCCATTCTAAAAAGTAATTGAAATCGTTAATTTAAGTCTTTCTTATAAATTGTTGAAACCAGAAGTAATAAAATCTCAAGCCAATTAAAAGTCAATATAAACTCTTGCGGCACCTGCCACAACCAGCTTTCTTGAAGGAATATTAAGAGAATGTGCCATCTCCTGTAATTTTGATGCATTCTTCCTTTCAGTTGCAACGAATACGTTTGTCCCTCCGGTCACTATATATGCTCTCCAAAAATCTCCTCTCTGATGCTTGAGTCTTTCAATAAGAGTGCGCATTTCACTGTTTATTACACTAACGCCAACCGATTCAAGTAATGAATGATATTCATCGGTATCGTTCATTGCAAGTTCGAAAATGCCCTTAATGTCTTTTTTGGCTGCAAGTTCCTTCAGGCTCATGCACTTTTTTGCTGTTGAATTGATCCTTTTACCGTAATCAGGACTCTTTACAATGTTATTATGAATAGTATCGGAGGGATTACGCGATGTACTGAACATAAATGCTACGATGACAAAATTACTGAAATCTTCAGGTCCAAGTAATCTCGTCGTTACAGGGACGCCATCAACAATTTCAGTTACTGTAAGACCTCCGTGAAGGCTTCTTCCCACGCTTTCAGAAATCGAACGAAAATCATTTTCAAGCGATCTTATATCTGAGATGCAAAACATCTCTTGAGTGGCCTTTGCCAGTGCCGCAGCCCCGGCGTCTGAGCTTCCACTTATTATTCCCTTGTTTTGGGAGCAGACGGAAAGATTTCCCTTTGATTGTGCAGCATCACCGTTGTACCGGGAAAGTATATGGAACGGGGTGCGCGGATCATCGGGATCCACCCGATTACCATTAACCGTTACAGAAGGTTCCTTTGCGTAGAAGAGCCGAGTTCTTGTATAGATATCATGCTCTTCTGAAGTATAAGCAATACCGGCTGAATTATGAAGCGGATACCTCTTCGAAGAATCCGATACCCCTCCCAGCAGGACTATACCTATAGTCGGGAAAGCCAGCGTTTCGCAACCGTTTATCTGGCGTTCTTGAGTTCCCTGCAATCCGTTCCTTTCCTCTGGTTATTTTTCTTTAGGAACCTTGCTCGCCATCTTCTTCCGTTCTTTTGCATTATAGCCGGTAAGAGCCTCAATAAGTTCATTAAATTTCTTGACAGCGTTCTCATAGTTCTCAGAATTTTTCTCTGTTGTGGTTTCGCACATGAGCATCTTGCTCTCGCCCCATAGCTCAACCCTTTCCAGCCCAGGTATCTTGGCAATAACATGATCCTTGGAGACTGTCCCAGATCGGGTTACTTTTCTCGTTGTCGCCAGAATGCTTTCCACGTCAATTTTTACGCCCTTCTTTACCGGATATGATCTTGTCACTCTTTCCACCTCTACATCGTTCTTTTTAGACTCCTTCTTCTGGAGTTTCTTGGCTACAGTTCTAAGCAGAATAATATTCATGTATTGGGAATCATGTTCCAAAAGCGGCGAACTTGAAATAATTGTAACGTCATCAGTCATATCTGCAAGAACTTCACTCAGTGTTTCAAATTTCAGGTCACCATGCTTAATTGCAGTGAGTTTCACCTCGTTGTGGCCTTCGTACTCTACGCCGGAAAATTCGGTGTAGAGATCGTCTTTCTTGTATTTTGAAAAAGTCTCTATGATAGACTCAAAGTCCCTGACCTCTATAAGCGAACCTCCCTGCAGAGAGTGAACATGTGCAAAGTTGAGAATAGGCTCTATTCCCGGCACTTTCTTAGCTAGGCTGGTCAAATCCGAAACAGATCCAAATATCTCTTCCTTCCCGGAAGACTCAACACCTATGAATGGGAATCCTTTATCCGGGGAAAATTCCTTGGAAAACTGGGAATAAAACTTAACAGCATTATCAAAACTTTCCTTCTTGGACTGGGAGTAAAAACCGGTATGTGTGATGACTCTTCTTGCTTCCATTCCCCTTGCGATTATCAAAGACCATCTCAGATGATTTGCTGAGCGCTCGGCCATGTCGCTTCCATTTAGCAGATCCATATAATACGGCGCATGCAGGGATAATGTAACATCGAGTTCCTTAGCAAGATCGCCTCCTTCCTTGATTTCGCTGTAATTCCTGGCCATGTTCCAGAAGAGTTCCTGAACTATGTCATTCTCGTCTATCGATGTATCGACACCAACGGATTTGTAGTTGCCTTCTTCATCCTGCCTCAATATATTGACAATTATTGAGTCCTGGACGTCTTTTGGTCGCAGTCCTGCATAGTCAAGCGCGGGACGTTCCTGCACGTTTACCCGCAAAAGTTGGACCTCTAGTGAATTTAGTCCCAGGTTGTGTACCTCCTCAACGGACTCCACAAACGTCCTGCCCTTACTTGTCAGAGGTATCCCGGCTATCCCAAATCTAATCATGAAAATTTCGAAAGATATATTCCCGTTAATAATATAATTTTGCCACTTTTGAGCGTTTTCTTTCGAATGACATATTATGAAAATTTTAATGCATAGCGCATTTGCTTAAGTTTCTTCTCAATTGCCTGTTATATAGCTCGATTAGATAGCGTTATAAATAGAAAAAAAGACCTAATATTAAAGGTAAGAAGGTATAATAGAAAAGTTGACATTCCAGACGGATTGTAATGATAACAGGTAGTCAAAATACTGATTATGCCCGTGGTCTTGAGGGTGTCGTTGCTGCTGAAACAAGGATAGGCTTTGTAGATGGTATTAATGGCAGACTTGTCTACAGAGGTTACAATATTGAAGAACTTGCCGAATCCTCAACCTTTGAGGAAGTCTCTTATCTTCTTCTTTATGGGAAGCTTCCAACTAAATCTGAATTTGCAAATTTCACATCGAAACTTAATGCAGATAATCAGATAGGTGATCAGCTTTTTAAAATATTACAGGAATGCACAAAATCATCCCATCCTATGTCTGCACTAAGGACAGCGGTTTCGTACCTTGGAGCTATGGATAAGACTAGCAATAAATTTGATCTTCCTTCACAGGAAGCAATGGGACTCAAGCTTATGGGAAAATTCCCGTCTATTGTTGCGGCAATACACAGGGCCCAGCAAGGAAAACCGATAATCAGATCAAACGAACCCAACTACACGGCAAGGTTCCTGGAAGAAAGCTTTGGTAAAAAACCCACGGAATTCGAGACTAAGGTGTTCAGGACTGCATTGATCCTTCATGCCGATCATGGTATGAATGCCTCTACATTTGCATCTATGGTTACGATCTCCACACTTTCAGATATGTATTCTGCTGTTACTTCGGCTATAGCATCACTAAAAGGTCCATTGCATGGTGGGGCTAATGAACAGGCACTAGATATGCTTGAGAGAATCGGATCCCCAAAGAATGCTGATAAGGTTATTGCAGAAATGCTGGAGAAAAAGGAAAAAATAATGGGATTTGGGCACAGAGTCTACAAAGTATATGATCCCCGGGCAAAGATACTCAAAGGATACGCTAAAAAACTCGCGGAAGATAAAGGCCACACCGAGCTCTTTGAAACAGCGGAAGAGGTTGAGAAAGTAATGATCAACAAGCTGGGCACAAAGGGAATATTCCCGAATGTTGATTTCTATTCAGGCATTGTTTATAAGTCTCTTGGATTTGATCCAACACTATTTACACCGATCTTTGCGCTTTCCAGAATATCGGGATGGTTTGCCAGATCTTTTGAATACCTTCATGATAACAGGCTGTTCCGTCCGAGGTCTATGTACAAGGGAGAAGTTGGTCCTCTGAAATATGTACCCATTGCTGACAGGAAGTAAGCTGCAACTTTGAGAGTATCTCTTCTTAGACACAAACCATCATTGATATTTTTCTGGGTGGATACACAAGATTTAATCTTAATCCGGCACAGAAAGTTGAGGTTTAAATAACGCCGGTTGATTACCCTTGCCGTGCCCCGGTAGTGTAGTGGCCTATCATACGGGCCTGTCGAGCCCGTGACTCGGGTCCAAATCCCGGCCGGGGCGTCA
>JBMFWM010000097.1:0-4351 GCA_049965275.1 Thermoplasmata archaeon
TGGAAAAAGGGTCGGACTTTACTCTCCATCTGCCATAAGCAAGAGGATAGAAGTACTCAAAATGAATGGGTATATCAAGAAGATCACGGCTACACTTGATTATTCGAAGATGGGTCTCTCTTTTGTCACTTTAACACTCATCAGAGGAAAGTATGGAGGTAATTACAAAGACACAATAGCCGAAAAATTAAGAAAAATCCCTGGGATAGTCTCCGTTTATTTTCTACTGGGCGATATCGATTTCGTTATCCATACGATTTCAAGGAACAAGGACGAATATTCGAAAATACTTGATAGAATTTCATCCATTGCAGAGATCGAGAGGTCTGATACCAGGACTATTCTCCAAACTTACAAGGAGATGGATTTTGGAACTGTTGAGATTTAGCGAATTTCTCTCCATTTCTGTAATCCTGATGACGCCAGCTCTTTCCTGATTTACCGGAAAGGTCAACGTAAATGCGTTTCAGCATATTGAGATCTTTGAGACAATACATAGAAGTGGAAGTGTCGAATTCTGAATTTTTCAATGACTACCAAGTCATTTCTGATCGGATTGATAGGTGCTCTTTGATTAAGGCTGCTGGAATCTGGTGCCCCTTGCCTCAATCATTGCTTTCCTCACATCCCCAGCCCTTACGAACGATCTAACGCGATAGGCGATGTCATTTGCGTTTTCTATTGTTTATCACATGTATCGAATCTTGACATAAGTGGGCCCGAACCGAATGCCACTTTCAGCAATGTTCTGCTGACATCTTCCTTAGATATGTTATATTTCTTGATACATTTCTTCAGGAGCATCCAGGACAGATTGTACTTATAAGCATTACGAGGCCATTTTCCTTCCGCTCGATACCCATCATTGGAATATTATTTATCATAAGGAGATGAGAAGACTCTGCGACGATGAAGATGCTGAGGGCAATAAAAAGCTCGCTCAAACTTAGTATAAGGATATCTCATCAGTTGCATGGGATGGAACGAAAAAGAGATATTCCATGTCTTCAGTTGCATTGCGTTGATATGAAAAAATCAATTAAAAGTTCCAGATTTCTATTTGCAGAAAGAATTATAAGTTCGTAGTCGATATTAAAATCGTTGTTAGACTCTGAAATGGCTAAAATTCAAGTTAGCGAGCTGACTTATGACTCATCCGATCTTGGCTCGTTCTACGAGCTTTATAGTAGCATCTTCAACATTCCAGAGGAGAGCGAAACGCTCGAGAACATAAGGAAATATTTGTTCTACAAGACTACTAACTTTTACGGCAAGAATAACTATCACGTGATAATTGCAAGGGAATCAAAGATAGTTGGTTTTCTCATTGGAGATTATTATGAGAACTCATCATTCGGAATTATCGAGTTCATAGGAGTTGATAAGGAGTTTAGAGGAAGGGGACTTTCAAAACTCCTACTCAGAGCGTTTGAGATTTCAGTAGAAGAGGACGCGAAAAACTCAGGCAACAAATTGAATGGTTTCATGATAGAGGTTGAGGATCCTCAGAGGACTGGTGACAACGACAATTCACTGCCATTTTGGGATCATAATGGCTATAGGCTGGTATGTGTTGATTATATTCAACCCCCACTTTCCGAAGGAAAGCTTCCTGCACAAAATTTATTGTTACTGGTCAAGGATCTGAGTGGAAACTCTTACATCAAAGCCGGGATTTTTCTATCTCTATTGTCGGACTATTTCAGATATGCAATGGGCAAAGAACATCCAGAAGAAATCGATGAATTCATCAGAATTAAGAATGAGATATCCTTGTTATCGTATGTGAATTTAAGAAAAGTGGGACCTGCATTATTTGGTGGAGTGGCGGTTCACTATTTTTTAACGGTAGATGTGGGTACGCTGGTCGCAGATCTCCATAGATTTCAAGATGAACTCGTTAGCGCTCTGTATTCGAGAAAACAAGAGTTGAGCGTTGCGGAATACGGCTTCTCAATTAAGTCAGGGCGAATAACAGATGGTGAGATCGCACCATTTATATTAGCTAGATACCTTCAAAACAACATAAATTTTTCAAGTTCTTACTCAAGTAGAAGATTTGTAGTTAGATTTACTTTCCACTCTTGGGAACAGGAGGACGTCACAGTCGGCTTTGAGGCCGTCCCAGGTAGGAAATATTGTGCTTCAATGTCTATTTCTTGTTCCTACAACTCAATGGGAGTCTTAGGCATTGAAATAATTCTAAGATTTCAAGGCTTAATATTTCCGGAACTTATGATGGAAATGGTCGAGAGAATCAATTTGAGGATCAATGAACATTCTGTTGAATCCATAGCAAAAGGAAAGCTAGAGGGGATACTCGAATTATTGGGTAAGGAAGGAACTGAAATAAGGGATTACGATGTCTCACGGCAGATTTACCCTCTGGTAATTGCTACTTCTTACAAAGGCAATCTGGATACGCGAACGCTCTACGGAATTTTGAACGGGGATACGAGTTACGACTTTGTATCGAGACAGGAAGTTGAAAAAGCCGTTGGCTCCAACCTGGAAAGGGAAGACTTGAGCATAGTTGATTCAATATCGGTCTATTACCAATTTAACTCGGCGTTCGTGGCTTCAAAGACTGAAGAATCGATCTTCAACAATATTGAAGAGATCACGGGGTATACGGTTCCTGAGTTAATCTTGAGATGGAGGGATGCTAAGACCAGCTACGATGCAAACAAAATAGTGCTGCACAGCGCAGAAGCAGAGTACGTAACAGAAATAGAGCTGCTAAGAAACCAGTTTTCGATCCTATTGGGAATCGTAGATAAGTACACAGACAAGGCGATTTCATACAGACTACTCCAGGAGCAGAGGACGCTAATAGCGGACGAAGAGAAGATCGAAAGGAGAATGATAGAGATCAATCTTATAGATGTGGAACATTTTACCTCGTTAAAAAGTGCCCTTCAGAATGCCCAGCGTCAGATGGGGATCCTTGAACTAAAGGAGAGAGCAACCCAGTTAAGGAACACGCTTTACAGGGAAACGAGCTCCTTCTTCGACCTGTCTCAAGCGCGGAAATCAAATATCCTGAACTTTCTAGTAGCCATTCTTATCATAAGCAGTTCCTTGGTTGCCCTTGCGGACTCCCTGCAGCACCCCTATATGTCAATTTATATCGAGATCATTTCAACTGTCTCTGCCTTAGTGCTGCTAGTTTTATATCTCATACCCATTAGGACCAGCACAGGTGGTAAAACTGGTAGAAAATAAGAGCACGAGAGGGTATTTACTCTCGCTTGCGTCTTCTCTGACATATTCTGTATGGTTGGTTGGTTCTGGCTTTATAATTCTGATGTCTCTTGGAAGCTTTCCCATCTTCTACCTACTAGTTATTATGTGCGCTGGGATGCTATTTTCGCTGATCTATGGCTTTCCTAAATCCATTGACAGGTACACCCTCATTCCGATCCTATCAGGCATTCTATTTGCTCTTGCAAACTTTTCTATGTACTTTCTCATAAAATCCAATGACATAACTGTAGCAAGCTCTTTCGCAGAGTTTAATGTCCTGTTTTTTCCAGTTCTCCTGTTTATATTTAATAAGAAAGGTACAAAATTTTCCAAATACCTTGTTGGTTTATTTCTTGTTACCTTTGGACTTATCGTTGAAAACGTGGTCTCCAGCGGTTCCTATGCTCTGACTCCTCTGAATGTCCTATTGGGAGTTTTAATGGGTTTCCTGTACGCAGCTGCTACATATGTTCTTTATCTAAGCACGAAGAATAGCGGTCCCTCTAACTCAAGGATTTTTTATGTTTTTCTTGCCGAATCGGTGGTACTTTTCATATTTTGGTCCTCACTGAAATTTAAAATAGAACCAGCACTAAATGTGACTTCTATAGCAATCTCACTTATCATCTCGGCTTCACTTGTCGTAGCCCTAGGTCTAGAGATTAGTGGCTACCGCAGTCTGAGCGCAATTGGTTTCCGTCAGATAACTATAGGGAATGTACTCTCCAATCTGGAACTATTGCCAGTCATAGTCTTCTCATTCGTTTTATATCCATCACTTCGAGTACAGTATACTCTAGGGCTACTTCTTGTGACTGCAGGCATACTCATAGTTTCGATAGACATAGAGAATTTTCAAAGACTTCACAAATAATTTAGTTCCATCTTACTTGATACAGAAAACATCCTCGATTTTGAACAGGCTTCACCTTCATCACCTGCTTCCCTCACGGCTATGTCGCATGGGTTTCATTCGAGGAGTATCCCAACCCTATTAGAATAGATAAAGAAGAAGTATTTGGAATGGCATCTGTTGCCAGGAATTTACCAATTTATACGTAACGCATTAATTAACTGCGCATAGCTTCCTAATAGTCTCATTAGG
>JBMFWM010000098.1:0-4295 GCA_049965275.1 Thermoplasmata archaeon
TATAATGCATTCATTATATGTGGATCTTTCGGTCCATAATACTGCATCCACATAAAAGTGTGGCACATCAGACTGAACAATTACCATTTATAAGGAGATTTAAATCGCTGCATGGCATTCTGGAAAATGGAGAATTCGCTTATACTGGCACTCCTTTGGATACACATTTTCTTCGCGATTATATTTATCGGCGGCTCTTATTTCATGTGGCTAGTACTCTGGCCTGCCTCCTTCAAGGTTTCAGATGACGAGAAACAGCGTACCAGGTTTGTGGGTGTTGTTGCCAAGAGATTCGCCTATTTCTCCCATGCATCGCTTCTTATCCTCATTGTAACGGGTCTTATCCTCGCATTCGGCTGGTACCTGCCACAGCCTTCAGACCTTACAACTACGTTTCCAGGGAAGATCCTGCTCTCAAAGATTATTGTCGTTGCAGCAATGATAGCAATTGTTTACGGAAATAACATGTATCACGGGAAGCGGATCATGAGGCTCAGCAGGGAAGGGAAAAAAGAAGAGCTTCAGAAGCTCAGGAGAATGTCCCATATTCTTAGTTTTATCAGCCTTGGTCTTATGGCGGTGATAGTGGTGCTCGCAGTTGCGCTTGAGATTTACGGATAAGATCTATGAATTCCGCTTCGTATAATGGACCCCGCAGCTATGCAGGGAGAATCGATCTCGTATGAATGAAAGCACGAATAATATTCGATCCGCACTACTTGTCCTTTTCGTTCTCCTGACGGTAACTGTGCTGGTACGAGGCAGCAACAACATGCTACAAACCACAATTCCTCTGTACGCAGCATATAATTTCTCCCTTTCAAAGGTTGATATAGGTATTCTTTCCGCCATCTTCGGTCTTGCTACATTTATCACGACAGGTCTAGTAAACTCCCGTCTTGAATCAAGGGTCAGAAGATATGTATTCATTGGGGCGAGCATGCTTTACGCATCAATTTTCATATTCTACTTCCACTCAAGCTTTCTCTTTCTGTGGATAATAACAGCCGCTTCAGGGGCTATTCTTGGCATAATAATGCCAAACCTGATTACTGCTGCCGGCTTATTTCCAGACAGAAAGATGAGGGAACGATCTCTATCACTGTACGCTTCTTCATTAAGCCTGAGCCTGATAATAGCGCCCCTATTCGAGTATTATGTCCTTTTGCACTTCACGCTAAGAGATACCTTTCTATTTTTCCTGCCTTTCGGTATTGCCGCTGCACTTTTCTCATTTTTTATAAGATTCCCCGAAGACGAGAAGCCTCAAAACAAGGCCAAATTTGAAATCAGGCATGGATTCAAGGTAGCTACATACTTGAATTTATCATACAACATACCTTTCATCCTGATAACAGTGTTTGCCGGAATCTATGTGCACTCTGAACTCGGCGCGCCGCTTGCTGATGTAACACTTTATTACACGGTATTCTTCTCGACGTCTTTCGTATCCAGGATACTTCTATCATTTTCTGCCAGGAGGAGGCTGATCCGCCCGGTCATGTTGACAATGGCCCTGACAGTGCTTGGTATGCTACTCATGTTTCTATCCTCGACAGCGGAAATATTCGTAATCTCGATGGCAGTGCTTGGGATACCGCATGGCCTCAGCTATCCGCTTTCGCTGATATATCTTTCAAGATCCTATGAGTCAAATGAGCGCAGTGCCGCAAACAGTTATTTCTTCTCACTTATGACAATAATAATGGTTGCAGGTCCAATCCTCGGAGGCTACTCCACAAGCGAGATAGGGTGGAGGTTGACGTTCCTGTTCATAGTTCCTATCGTTTCGATCCTTATGATCATGGTATATCTACTAATACGCAAGGATCACGATCAATAAGGCTTGCAGGAAAAACAGCTTCCAGATGTATAAATAATAATTAGAAAAAAGTGGATAAAAAAAAGGAAAGCTTAACGGGCCGATGCCGAAATTCTTTCCACTTCATCCTTCTTGTTCACAGCAAAAGAGCCGCCCTCATTCCTGGATGCAAGCATAAGCTCATCGGCCAGGCAGTTCGCTATTGGCTTCTTGCTCTTGAAGGATGCATTTGTGGCACCTATCGCTATGTTCCTGAGAGCGACACTCACGCGCCTTGATGGCGATACATCAACAGCTTTTGGTACTGCGACTCCGCCGTATTTCAGTCTTGTAACCTCTTCCCTGGGTGCAGCGTTCTCTATGGCATTAATGAGTATCTGAATCGGGTTCTCCTTTGTCTTTGCAGCAATGATCTCAAAAGCTTCCCGAAGCACACGGTAGGCGCTGTATTTCTTTCCCGTCCACTTCTCGCTTCTCATAAGATTATTGAGAAGACGCTCAATAGTGCTGATATTCTTTCCGGTGGGCGACTTGCTGTATTTCCCACCGCCGTGGAGATTCAGGCCAGAAGTCAGGTTGATGTACTTTTGCAAACTCTGGTCATGTACCGCGACCTCATTTACTGCGTATAATCCAAAGACTTTCTGATCCATTATCTCACCGTTTTCTCCTTTCTTCCCTTCACGAGTTCGTGAAGAGAAATTCCGTTTACCTTTACAACTTTGAACCTGACGCCTGGGATGTCGCCCTTGCTTCGGCCCATCCTTCCGCCGATGCCCTCAACCACTACTTCGTCATGTTCATCAATATAGTTTATTGCACCATCGCCGGGTGCAAATGCAGTTATCTGTCTGCCGTTCTTGATCAGCTGAAGTTTGACGCATTTCCTGATCGCCGAATTAGGCTGCTTTGCTTCAATTCCGACTTTCTCGATCACGATGCCCTTTGCCTGTGGTGCGCCCTCGAGCGGGTCACTCTTCTTTTTGAGCTGTAAGACTCTTCGCTTGTAGTCCCTATCGGACCATCTGAACCTTCCTCTCGCCTTAGAGAGTTTGTCCCCTGCATTTTCTCCATTTGCCAATATATTCACCTGTTAAATCCTGAAACGTTAAGTACCTCCCGGATATTTTTCAAGACTATTTAAGATATTCATTCAGGCATGCAAATATCGGAATATCCTGAATTGTTTTATCGCATCAAGTAACAATGAGGCGTAATACTTTCTTTCCTGGCTCTTCCATTGGGCACCATTTGCCATGGTTCGTTTCATTCTTTTATGTATCCTTCCAAGCTCCATGCTCGAGGAGCGTAAAGCTATGTTCATGGCAATTTAGGTCTTCTGCGGAAGGCAAGGGCAGCAATTCCAGCTCCAGCTGCCACACCTACTATCCCTGCAATGACCGGTATGCCAACAGTCGTGAACGAAACACCTGTTCCGGAAGCAGATCCGGGTGTATAGGTTGCGTTAACCGTGATATTATGACCTGATATGGTAACATCACTGGACTGGGCGTGATATGCATTTCCGGGCGTCAACGGTATCTCAAAATAATAGTAATAGTTGATTGCATAGGTGCCATTGGGAACACTGAACGAGAACACATTGGAACTGCTCGATATGAAGGAATAATCAAATCCTTTACCGCTGACTTCGGCATTCCAGTAGTAGTTCCCGGAAGACAAAGGTAGGCCGTGCTCTATTATAGTCACCGTATATTGCTCTTCAAATGTTGCTGTGAGGTGAACAGTAACATTGGAATTCGAAATACTTACTTCTCCAAATGTGGGTGATAGACTGTAACTTCCACCTTCTGCTGTCACGTAGTAATAATATGTGCCTGGTGCAATCAGGAAGTTGTATGATAGTGAACTCGAATAGAAGTTATTTGTTGAACCAGTGTTAATATTCACCACCTCAATGCTGTAATAAAGGTTTGCTGTGCTGATATTCGATGGATTTATCTCAAATATCAGGAACTGATCCTGCCTAAATGTAATACTAATGCTTGCTTCAGAACCATTTATCAATAATGATCCCTCAATGTTTGATGAGCTGTAATAACTGTTACCGGAAAGTTCGCTGTATCTACCCTGGTAGTAATACGTCCCATTTGGCAAGCTGAAGGAAACAGATGTTCCGCTTGATACAAGAGTGGAGTTCGTTGCTATTTCATTATAATATGCATACTGATATATTGCTGCGGTAAACACGACGCTTGTTGGAAGTCCTGTTTCACTTATGGTAGCATTATAATATGCCGTTTTCTGGGGCGTTGAATAATGAAGCGAAATTGTTACGTTCTTTCCGCTCACCTGGAAGTAACCAGACCCCGGTGAAAGAGTAAAATAACTTCCGTCAAAACCGAGTTCATAATAATAAGTACCATTGGTAACCGCATAGTTGAAAGTTTCTGTTGAATTGTAAGATATCTGGTAAGTTACAAAGGATCCCGAAACGGTATACAGATATGCA
>JBMFWM010000099.1:0-4227 GCA_049965275.1 Thermoplasmata archaeon
TGGGGAGATGAACGAAACTACTCGAGGTGGGATATAGACTATGCTAGACCCGAACGATACTGATATAAGTAATGTTTCCAACCTGGAGAAAGTCCTCAAAGCTCAAATAGAGAAATTGGACAGATTAAGAGGGGAAGTCAGAGAACTGCAGTTTGTTCCAATTGAACCGATGGGGTATTACACTTCAGTTACCTATAAAGCGATAGATGGGGGGAAAATGAGCATTTCGTTTGAGCCCCTTGAAATGGACTTGATAGAGGTTGCCGACTCCTTTGGCAATTTAAAGATGCGATTTGTAATTCCCCTCGGCAGTGATGAGAGCCGGGACCAGCCAGGCGAAGCAGAGAGTTTCTTTCTTGATGAGGACCCTATTATGAAGAAATTCCTTAACCTGTTCAGTAAGGGCAGCGTCAGAGAAATTTCCGAAATATTGAATCAATCTGAAACATACATGGAGCTGTCGGAATGGGCCTGCATCTTCGAGAGAATCATTGGAAACAGTGAGGATCCCGTGCTGTTGATGCGTGACGGTCTTCTTAGGACCAAGAAAATCAAGGCGGAGCTTATTCCTGTTCTTCTTGAAGTTCTCAAGCAGAGGAAACATGTTGTGAAGCTTGTCGGGGTCTCCAAGACATCAAAGGTGCTAAGCCTGCTTTCCACAGCGATCTGGATAGAAAGGAAATTTCCTCCCAACGGCATAGGGTATGTCAAGGTCCCTCAAACGCTGGAAATGAAGGCATATAACTGGACCGGAAGCGGAAGAATAACGGATAGGAGCAGCAGGCTTTACTATGCATTCGGGGACATTTACGTGGCAAAATTGTCACGGAACAGCAACCTTCTCGTGACTGTCGAGATACCCAGGGATATTGCTAACAATGAAGGTATTTATTCTGAGAAGGAGATAGCTCAGATAATGGCACACCTGGCAAAGGATTCTAGCTATTCGTATCCAATCCTGGGGTATCCTCAGACCATAATGAAGGCCCATGAGGCTGCCGTCAGGGTAGGTTTCCCAGCTTCTGTTTTAAGGGATAAAATACTGGACAAATTAAGGGATTTGATGGACCCGGAGGCAAGGGACTTCACGAGAGATTCGGTAATGTTAACCGAATTCGTAAACAAGGGAGTGCTTGGAGGTGGGAGAATTGATGAGTAACAACTCTGTGATGGGTGTGTTTATTGGGCTTGAAAGTGCGAGATACGAGTACATCGCCAATATAATTGCACCATACCAGTCGAGTTTCACTCTTCAAATAGGCGATTTTCTACTGATAGAAAATATCGGAAAGTACATAGTGGCAAGGGTTACTGAATACAGGCCAACAGGCGAGCTGACTGCATTTATGGGCTTGAAATGGCTGGGTGATGTTGCTGAAAACCTGGATGCCATAGGTCTAGACATAAAGCAGAGAAAGATCAGGTATACCGTGACAATAAAAATTCTTGGAACCCTTAATGAAAACACATTTATTCCTGGAGTACAGACTATTCCTCACATCACCAGCAAAGTCTACAAACCAAATCGCGAACAACTCAGTGAAATAATCACCGCGGTCAACAAGAGCCAGGAGAACGGAATAGAGATAGGTTCCTATTATTCTGACCAATCCATAAAGGTAAAGTTCAATATCGCCGAACTAAACTCCAAGAGAACGTTTATTTTCGCACGAGCGGGATATGGTAAAAGCTACCTAATGAAACTTATGGCAGGCGAATGGCCGAAGGGAGTAGGTGGCCTTGTAATATTTGACCCTGAAGGTGAGTATGCGATAACGGATAAAAACGGAAACCCGGGAATTATGGATAAAAGAGAAGCCATACTCATAACTAACAGGAACGATGACCAATTCAGAAAACTAAGAAATGTTTACAATTACATGAAATTGAATCTGAAGGAACTGGACCCTAAATTTATCATGCCAGTCATTGTTTCTCCGGCAAAGCATGATAACATATTTTTTGCCAAGCTGATGAGCATGGATAATGAATCGTGGGGGAAACTCGTTGACCTTCTATATAAGGAAAAATGGGGAGCTCCGCTGGAAGAGGTTGTTAAGATAATAACAGGTAAAGATGAAGACAAAACCAACTATCAGCCTGTTTTGAACAATCTGGTCAGACCTATTTTGAACCTTCATGATCCAGACTCACATCTTATGACGATAATAATGGAGGCTTTAAAAAAGGAAGCGGTGGTGATCGTCGATATCTCCTTGCTGGACAGTGATACAGCCCTTCAGCTGAGCTCACTCATAGTCAGGTATATTTTCAACCACAATCAGCGCCATTTCACGGATTCTTCCACAGATTTGATAAAAACTACTTTCGTCGTAGAAGAAGCTCAATCGGTGATCGGGAAAAACACTAATTATGCATCATTCGTCGAGCTGGCAAAGGAAGGCCGGAAATACAACTTAGGCGGGGTATTCATTACTCAACAGCCTGGGAGCATTCCTTTCGAAATATTAAGTCAAGCTGATAATTTTTTTGCATTCCACCTGCTAAGTAGATCAGACCTCGAGAGCCTGAGAGACGCTAATGCCCACTATTCAGAGGATATACTAACTCAAATACTGAGCGAACCAATCGTAGGTAAGTGCTATATGTGGACTTCGAAGCAACCCTTTGTTCTACCGCTAATTATAAAGGAGTTTGGAAAGAAAGAAATTGCGAGAAAGAGCATCGAGACGCAAAATGATTCCAAATTACTAGAAAACATCAAGGAATCAGTAATCTCACAGGACCCTATTATGCGCTCGATTATGGAAAAGTTCAATGGCGTCGAGCACGATCTCGCAGGCCAGGAAATAGGTGATAGAACCGTTGCGCTCTATAAAAGCTTGGATGATAAAGAGAAAGCATACCTGGAAGAAAAAAGTTTAATTGAAAAAAATAGGTCGGATGGGAAGCCGTTTGCTGTTAAGACTAGATGGTATAATTCGCTCAGGAAGTAAGTTATTTTGAATTACCTAAAGCTTTAGGCCTCTGAAATCCTTTAGTGCTATGGACACCCAATTAAGTCCAGAATCTCTAAAATGTCAATCCTCCCTCCATGAGCTGAGGGAAAGAATCTTTACAACCCTCGCGGGAAATGGTTTTTCTATAATGAATGGTAAAGAGCTTCTCGTGCCACATGACAAGGACTTCATCCGAAAGGTCCACTGGAACTCGGTTCTGCATCTACGAAAGGTTAAGCAGCATATTATTGAAAAAATGGACAGTTATGTCATTTATAAATTCATACTGGACGGAAAAGACCTGGACGTAGGTAATATTGAGCCTTATCTAGTACGAGTGGAGGATGGTAAAAAGGCGGATATATTTAATTGGATAAAATTGCACTGGTCCATTCCCATTTCATCTGGCTACGGCAGAAGATTAAGATACATAGTTTATGATAGGGGAAACTCTGCCATAATTGGAATCATAGGTCTTGCAGATCCAGTCTATGGACTCGGTGACAGAGACAGGTTCGTAGGCTGGTCCTCGGAGATGCGAAGGCGAAATTTGAAGCATGTGATGGATGCGTTTGTCTTAGGGGCGGTCCCCCCTTATTCCTATGTGTTAGGCGGAAAGCTGGTAGCATCGCTTTTAACTTCTGACAGGATCGTTAGAGACTTCAGGAAAAGATACAAGGGGACAAGAGCTTTGATCTCTGGCGAAGTTTTCGATGGCAAACTTGCGGCAATAACCACTGCTTCTGCTCTTGGAAAAAGCTCTGTCTATGATAGGATAAAAATAAATGGAGGAGCAGAATTCCTTCACATAGGGTGGTCTAAGGGATCCGGAGAGTTTCAGTTCTATAACGGAATCTACGATGATTTGTTCATGATGGCATCCAATCTGGCTCAGAAGTCCAAGAACCCTAAGTGGGGGACAGGGGTGAGGAACCGGAGAGCAGTGATAAAATCTGCGCTTAAATTGCTGGATCTTCCGCCTCAGCTCCTGTACCACAATATCAAAAGGGAACTATTTTTGGTACCCCTCGGTAGAAAGAGTCTAGAATACCTGAAGGGTGAATCAAGGCAAATCGGGTACTACGGTCTTACCGTGGACGATATCTCTGAATTTGCAATAAGGCGATGGATTGTTCCCCGGTCACAAAGAAGAAAAGAGTATCTAAATTTCAAAAAAGAATTTTATTCATTGTTTGAACGCGGTACTAAATAAGCTCCAGCTCCTCCATCAGCTCATCAGCCCTCTCGCTCGAAACCTTCGTTATCA
>JBMFWM010000100.1:0-4226 GCA_049965275.1 Thermoplasmata archaeon
TGCCATGGTACCTCTATGCCTATTTGCATTATAGAATTATCCTATTCTGTATGCACTTTAATTGTACAATAAGATCATGCCATCTTAGCTTATCTTAAATTGGAAAGGTATTAAATCGACCTGAAAATGAAAGCTAAAGATTAATAAAAAGTTTCAAAAGTGGTTCTAATAGTGCATATTATTTAGACTGCTGCGCATTTCGACAAATATCTAAAAATATAAAGAACCAACAAATAATGTACTGTTAGTTCTCTTAATAAGAGGTTAAAAGTCGAAAGCTGAATCCTAGTATTTTTAATATATTGCCGGAGCATAAACGGACTCACTGCGAGGGTAACAAAGCCAGGTTAAATGTGCAGGACTTAAGATCCTGTCCCGCAGGGGTTCGTGGGTTCAAATCCCATCCCTCGCATCTTCCTTATTTTCTGAGTATCGGCAATTTAGTATGAGTGCGATCGTGTCACTCCTCCTGAAATATTCTGTTATTTCCGATTCCTGAAGAAGATTGTCAGTACCATGTGATTAAAGGAAAAAAGGTCATCGGACTTTTATATGGGTCAGAACAAGTCTGTCATAATGTTTCGTCCGCAAATAAGGGCTTATTTGTATAAGTTCGCGATTTAGATATTCAACACTTAGTCTAAATTATAACAAATAGGGCAATGAATCAGCATTATAGTTTCTTCCCTGAATTTAAATTAACAGGATCACCGTGCTGGCCTTCTCTGTTCCAATATTTACAATGGGGGTGCAATAATGTCCGATGCTTTTTCTGGAATACTCACCACTGCAGGCATGTCAAAAATATTTTTTTGGGATTCTAATTTCAAGGCTCAGGGCGGTATATAAATAGTGGATAATGAAGCCCAGTGGAGATATCTTTCCTAGTTGGTATATTCGGGTAGGTTATACGATGTTCAATCATACACTTTTTCTTCCACAAGCTTAAAGTCCAGAGCGTCCTGTTCCACGTTCCTCTTGTTATTCCAGTATTCGGCTTTGGAGATTTCCTTCACGAATTCATGCTGTATGATCATTTTCATGACCTCACTACTACCGGTCCAGATCAGTCCAAGCCTGGCGTCTCTCAAGAGCCTTTCTATAGGATACACTGTTGTGTAACCGATTCCTCCCATAACCTGCATGGCATTATTGACGGCACTCCACATGGTTTCACTGGATGTGAGCTTGGCCATGGATATTATCTTCCTTGCATATGCCAGCGGAACTTTCTTCTTCTCGAGCTCATCTGCAACTCTCGAAGCTTCATAAACGAGTGCAGCCGCACCTGATAGAGCAGTCAGGCTTTCAGCCAGCCTGAAACTGACCCCCTCATGTTCTATGATTTTACTTCCGAAGGCTTTTCTCCTGAGCGCATAGCCGGTAGCGATCTCTATTGCGGCCATTCCCACACCAACTGAGCCTGCAGCAGTTGTGAGTCTTTCCGGCACCATCATTATGTTGAAGACATCGTAACCGCCGTTAAGATCCCCTATAAGATTTTCTTCAGGAATTTCGGCATCCTTGAAAACTATTCTTGCCGTTCCCCCGCCCTTGTTGCCCATGAGGCCGTACATGGTCTCGACCTTCAGTCCCGGGGTATCTCTGTCGACAATGAACGCGCTGACGCCCCTTGTCCTGTTTAATGCGGAAGGGTCGCTTATTGCGTATGTGACAAAGAAGTCTGCGCCCTGGCCTCCAACAATAAATCTCTTCTGGCCATTCAGAACAAATGATCTCCCCTTCTTGGTCGCGGTGGTCTTCATCATCCCGAAGAGATCTGATCCGCCGGAAGGCTCAGTTATGGCCTCCGCACCATAGAGTTTCCCGGAAGTGATGCCCCTGAGATATTTCTCTTTCTGTTCCTTCGTGCCGAATTTGTTAATGGGCTCTCCGACTATTGTTCCGAGCGAGTACATGCAGCTCAGGGTGAATCCCAGATAGCCCATCTCCTCAACAGCGGACATGTCTCCAACCCAGGATGATTCCCTTCCACCATAAATCCTTAGATATCTTAGCCCTAGAATATTTGCCCCTGCATTTATATCTATGAATTCCCTTGGAAATCTTTCGCTTTCCGATTCGATCGATCTGATGAGATCCGATGGGATGGATTTGACCGTTTTCCTTGCAAGGTACTTTATTTCCCTTTCACTCTCGTTGAGCAGGAAGTCTTCCATATCAATTCCTCCCTGAAATCTGACGAAGGGCTTTCTTGTCTATCTTTCCTGTGCCGGTCATCGGCATTGCTTCGATTGTGACAAATCTGTCAGGTATCCACCATTTCTGCATTTTCCCGGCATCTACCATACTCATGAGATAGTTCCTCGCGCTGCTCTCGTCAAACCTCTGGTTGCTTCTTGTTTTGATATAAGCGAGAGGACGTTCTCCCCACCTGCTGTCTGGAATCCCAATAACTGCCACAGACTCTACCTCAGGAATGTCGGAAATTGTACTTTCAAGAATAGCGGAAGGAATAAATTCAGCTCCGCTCTTTATGAGATCCTTGATCCTGTCGCTAACCTGAACTCTTCCGTTGTTCAGTGCACCGGCATCTCCTGTTCTGAACCATCCGTCAGCTGTGAATGACTCTGCTGACTTTTCCTTATCATTCTCGTATCTCTCAGGAAGCCACGGAGACCTGAAGTGAATTTCGCCGAATTCACCTTCGGAAGTTTTCTTGACCTGATATTCAGAAAACGGCGCAGGTATCATGGCTCCCGTGGAAAGAACATTCCTCTTTCCCAGTTCCTGCTCATCTTCCATAATAGAGCCTATTCCCGCGATCAACCCGTCTGAGAAACCGTAGATGGATGTGAGCTCCACCCCCTTGGCCGATGCTGCGTTGATAAGCCCTGACGGTATCGGCGAACCGCCGACCAGAACCTTCAGCCCCTTAAAGGCCGAGGATGTGTGTGAAAGCAGTCCGTACAGCATAGTCGGCACCATGCTCATCCACGTAACCTTGTTCCTGCTTATCGCCTCAATGGTCCCTGCCAGATCAAATTTCCCGTCCATCACATAATCTGCACCGATCATTGTGGCAACATACGGGGTTCCCCATGACCATAGATGGTAGTTTGGAATCAGTGAAAATATCACGTCGTTTGAATTCATTCGTGAATTTCCAGGATATGCGGAAAGCAGTGTCAGGATGCTCCATATGGCCATGGTGATTTTCCTGTGCGAATATATTATTTCCTTTGGAGTTCCCGTTGTTCCGGAAGTGAAGAGAACCGATGCAGTGGTGTTTTCATCTATGTCAAACGATCTCTCTGCCCCGGATTTGAAGAGATCCGAATACGAACTGTAGGTATCCGACCCATCGATCAGGTACATGTCTTTGCTGCTGATCAGCCCTATTGCCTGTATTTTTTTTGCAATCGGTAGAAATTCCTTTGAAAAAAACAGTACCCTGTCGTCTGCTGCTTGCACCGTCTTGATCAGTTCCTCCAGAGGAAGTCTCATGTTCACCGGATGGATTACGTTGCCAGAACACGGAATTGCAAAGAGCAACTGCATATATGGAATCGTGTTCCAGTCAAGAACTGCCATCCTTGTCCCGGAGTGATACTTTTCAGAAAGCCCATGTGACAGCTGCAAAACATCCTCATAGAGTTGTCCGTAAGTTTTGCTCTCGTTCTTGTAGATCACTCTTTTCTCCCTTGATCTGATAAGTGTCTGGTAAAACAGCCGATCAAGTGTCAACCCGATTTTATTCTTGCCATCCATTCGATTGTATAGGGATGAGTATATTTACTGTTTTTGCTTATTTTCTTGGTATGTATTCTTGAGAGATAGAGACTATTACAATGTAAGAAAACAAGTTTTACTTTCCTCATGCTTCATCGTTCATTTATCCTATTTTTCATAATTTAACTCGATTATTACGCTTTTGGCGTTTCATTTTTTTGACCCACACTTAAGGAAACTTATTTTCGGATGCTGTTACGAACAGAGCAAAAGTTAATAATGGACAATCCTAATATTGTTATTTAATGGTGGCACAATATTTTATCGAAACCTCCCAGAGACGTTTTTATTTAGTATCGATTATGACTTTTATCGCCTTATAATTATAGAATTATATCTATCTTTTTCAATATAAATAATTATATTTAATAGCTACAATAGAATTCCTACTTTGATGATATCCCTGAAACCTAAAACAACAGAGCTACAAGAGAAAGATGAGAAGGAGGTGCGAATTCTAATGGAGCCAGTTA
>JBMFWM010000101.1:0-4120 GCA_049965275.1 Thermoplasmata archaeon
TATATTCAAAACGTGAGAGAACAGCTAGTGCTAAAGGAACACACAATAAAGAAAGGAGGAGTGGGAATACTAAGGCCATCCGAATACAAGATGATAAGGGAATCCGTGAAGAGGGAAAAGCAGATACTCCTGGATTGCGTTCTACTGACAGGAATGAGGTACGAGGAACTGGTGAGACTGAGGAAGAATGAGGACTGGTTATCAGGGAAGTTCATCTATCTCCCTGAATGGGCAGAGAAGAAGGCAAAGAAGAGGCAGAGGGACAGGACTATCAACCTCAGCATAATGGGAAGAGCCATCCTCCCTCAGCTGTTCAACATAAAGGTACCCTCCAGGTCTGCTTTCGACAAGTGGCTCTCCTACAACTTCAGGTTGATAAAAGGATTATCCGCAAAATCTTTCAGGAAGACTTACGGGTCATGGCTCCTTTCCTTGCATCCAGAAAGATTGATGGACATCGCACTATCCCAGGGGCATGACGAGCTGACGGAATTGAATCACTATGCAAAGAACGGGTTAGATGAAAGGGACAAATTAGAAATGAAGGAATTTGTGGAAGGATGGACCTGAACAAGGCGCCTTTGATTGTCATTGTAATATTCATAGAGATTGTACTAGACTTGACCCTCCTTCTTGCTGTCTCTGCAGTTACGATTGATCTCCCGTACTCCGTTGAACTGCTGATAACGGTTGCGGTTATTATCATTGCCTTGGAAGTATTGCTTGACCTGAAATACCTTATTTGACTGAAATCCGCCTTGATTGTTGCGTTGGGTGTAACACTCTCTGGCACGACCGGCCTCCAGAGAAGGAAACGGATAGGGAGCACGAATATAGGGAAGAAGAGTGCAACCGATTGCGTCAATATGAAATCAGCAGCCATGAGAAGCCGCTATTGGACGGATGTGACGTGAAAAATAAAAGGACAAGGAATGAAAGGTCCTGCATAAAACACAATTGATACCACATATTCGCTTAAAAGTTATGAGAAGCATAGGGGAATTAATCGAATAAAATAGGTGAGGTCTATTCCTCCTGAAGCTCCAGTTTCAATTGGTCAACTATATTCCCGTATAGAGGTTCATTGACTTCTTTTGACATTAACTCATTTACAAAATTCATGGTATCTCTTCTGTAGTCCAGGAAAGTATTAAGGTGCTTCGCGAATGTCTCCACCTGGCCTTTTTTTTCCTGTGCCAAGTCCAGTTTATAATCATTTTTGCCGGTATTGACCTTGCCTCTCAGACCTATGTATCCAATTGCTATTGAAATATTTCTTTCGTCTGTTCCACTCTTTGAAGCCAGAAGTTTCTTGTACACTGCAAGCTGTCTCCGGTGCTCAGATGAATATTCTTCAGTTTTGTCCGTCTTATAGTCAAGTATTACGTATTTTTTTAAACCATTTTCATTTGATTCGAAGAGTGCATCAATTACGCCCTTGAAAATCAAGTTCTCTTTGAGGTCGTTAAACAATTCATTAAGTTTAGCCTCTAGCTTTACTTCTGCGCCCACCTGCCTGGAATTTGTTGCGCTTATCAGTTCTTCGTTCACCCTCCTTATGTTTTCTAAATAATCCCTTTCCCTCTCAGATAGTGACTCCTCATTCAGCGTTCCCTTAAAGAGTGACTCTGCTATTCTATGTGCATTCAGGCCGGTCAGAAGGGCTTCACGACGTGGCTCTGAGACCTTCAGTATTTTCTCCTTAAGATACTCATAGACGTCTCGTGATGCAATTTCCACACCGGTATAAGAAATTTCAAGTAGCCCGGAAAAATGCTCCCTTATTCTAGGAATAAGCCATTTTTCTTTTCTGTGTAAAAATTTCTTTGCGTCCTCATATCTTCCGTTGACAAATAGCTGATATGCCTCGTCATAGCTTGTAGTTTGGGGTTCCATCTCTCCATATGAACTTACCTCCTCGAATTCGACATTTTCATTTTTATAACCCAGATTGTTGGTTATTATGAACAATCTGTCCTTTGCCCTGGTAAACGCCACAAAATCAACCCTGACATTCTCTCTCTTCAGTTCCTCGTCCACGTCAATTCCCTTTGCTGTCTTGATTATTGACTTCACCGCGATATCCAGATAACTCAAATTTGCTCTGGATTCAGATGGAACATAAATGACTGTATCAAATTCCCTTCCCTTGGCCTTATGCACTGTCGTCAGTATCAGTCCCCCGTCTTCTTCAGGAGACTCATATTCCTGATCGAGGACTGAAAGGTAGTCAAGGAATGATTCCTTTGTCTTCTTCTTTACGGTATCAAAGAATTCAACCATACCTTCATTCAGTGTCTGTGCAGTGATGTAATAGTCCTTTCCTATCTGGAATGAGATTGGTATTACAATATCCCGGAAAACATCTCTCAACCCCTCCATAGTCATAGCTCTTTTTCTGCTGAAGAAAGATTTAGCTAAATTTTCAACGGAATCTGGTACCGGTGCTCCGCCGTCTTTCTCATTCTTAATATCCCACTGTTTTGAAATTTCAAATGCCTCCTTCAGCGTTACGCCAGAAAATGGCGTAAATAAGGCATTTACTATTGAGTCCCGATTATCGTTCAGAAGACCTCTCAGGTAAGCTATTATCTCCTTCCTTGCCTCTTTGCTTGCGTATGAGTCAGATGTTGTAGAATATTTCACATTCTTGCTGTCAAGAAGTTTCGATATGCTGCTGAGCTGGTTATTTGTCCTGGCGATTATGGCTATTTTTTCTCCGTCCCCCCTCTTTACATTGAAATATGTCTCCACCGCAGCACTCACTAGGTCTAGCTTTTTTGTTTTCGAAGAAGGTCTCTGTGATGTCACCCCTATGACCTTAACAACAGCGCTCCCCTCTTTTCTTACTGACTTAAGGTTTTCAAGTTCTTCCTTGTAACTCTCGTCATTGAAATTCTTATAAAAATGCCATTTCGCATAATCCAATATCGGTTGAAGGCTTCTGTAATTCTCACCCAGGATCACCTTTTCATATTTCGTGTCGTCTTGGAAATTCTTGAAGGTGTTCAGGCTTCCCCCCTGGAACCCGAATATTGCCTGCTTTTTGTCTCCGACTAAGAAGAGCTTTTCACCCGATAATTTCGCAATCTCGGCCTCTAATTCATTGACATCCTGAAGTTCGTCCACCAGCACATACCTGTAACGTTTCCTTCCGTTGTGACTTTTTACAAACTTTATCAGCATATCATTATAATCGATTAGATTTACGGCGCTGTTCTTCTCCTCCTCATATCTCCTGTATGCTCTGATAAAGTAATCAAGAAACTTCCTTTCCTCTTCAATTGAAAATCTTTCCGGTGGATTTCTGTCATACTCCCTTTCTATCTCAATTCCAACCTTTTCTGTGTCTATATCGTCAGGGAGTATTCCGTAACTCTTCAGGTACCTTATAGCATTCTCACATTTTGGAACGAATTCGTCCGTTAAGTAGTCGCGTTGGTAATTGAATGCCTCATCTTCAAGGAAACTCGTTAATATGGAATAACGGAGGAGATTGTTACTGGCTATTTCGAATTCTAGGCCCATTCCATTCAGATAATTGAAAGCGTAGCTGTGAAATGTATGAACTTCTATCAGATCTGGATTTACGTTCAGACCCTTCCCGGATATTTCATCGTTTATACGTTTCCTCATTTCGGCAGCTGCCTTCTGTGTGAAAGTTATGCAGAGTATGTCCGACTCCTTGCCACCGTTCGATAGAATATCCGCGGCCTTTTTTGCCAGTGATGTTGTCTTCCCCGTGCCTGGATTCGCAATTACCAGTGTGTCTTTGAGTAGGTCTGAATCTGCTGCCATAAAACTACCACATGCTTATGATTTTGCCTTAATACTTAACATTTTTCGGCGAAATTGCTGTGATTGAGTAGTAAGTATCCCTGATCCCTGACCGCCTGCTTTTCCTTCAAGCGACACTAGTCAATGCTTAGCGTCGCTATGGAGGTGGAAAAGAATGAAGAGAAGGAAAATGGATATGGAAAACATGAACGAATATGCTGTAGGGATAGACATCATTGAGCAGTTCACCTTTGCAATGAATCCAGAGGGATTCGAGGAATTCAGGGAGAAGATATCAATCGTTTCTGCCGTGAGTGAAGACGGAGAACTGTTCTTCTCCATG
>JBMFWM010000102.1:0-3927 GCA_049965275.1 Thermoplasmata archaeon
TACCGGTAAAATTGAATTTTCTAAATGAAAAGGTTTATGATACCCGCTAAATTTTCTATCCGATGCCAGTCTATCAAGTCAATGAACATGAGATTTTACAAGAAGAAGCCGCTCTGGAGCACGCAGAATCAGAAACATACGATGGGCGATTATACCTTTCAGATAAGCGATTAATATTCGAAAAGAAGGGAAGGAGAGGTCTAATACGTGCTACCCCGCCTCAGGCCTTACTTGACATTTACCTTTACGAGATAACCAATGTTTCCAGCGCAGTACCTAAAATTAAGGTTTTTACGAAAAAAGTATTGACTGTAGAATACAAGCATGAGGATGAGACTGGAAAAGCCAGATTCAGGTTGACTGATCCTACAAAATGGGAGAACGAGATCAGGAAATGGATTTCGGATGCCAAGAAGCAGGAGGAAGAGCGGCAGCACAGGGAACAGGAAGAACTATACCGTAAAAATGTGGAAATGGCAAGGGCCAAAGCCGGTACGACTAATGTTGGTGTGGCATATTATGGAAATCCAAAAAATACTTCAAAGCCGCCCTCAAACCAGAAACAGGATGATATAATCGAGGGAGATTCCTCTTCAACTTCGATACAGGTACAACGTTCCGCTCCTCCATCCACCGTGCCGACAAAGACTTGCCCGAACTGTGGAGAGCCACTGAAACCGGGCATGAAATTCTGTCCTAACTGCGGTGAGCCCGTAAAATAACCTATTCTTTTTTTGATTCGTCAGAGTTGGCTGCTTCCTTTGCTTCCTCATTGCTTGTCTCTTCCTGGACAGGAGCAGCTGGTGCCTCAGACGGTTTTTCTGATACAGAGGGTTCTTCAGATCCTGCGTTTTTATTCGAACTACTCTTCCCTTTTCTGAAATGCAGCACTATTCCTAGTATTATCAATATCACCGCAATAACTGGGATCTCAAAATAATGACCAAAGAATGCACGGAATGCGTTGCCGAACTCGTAGGCTGCGGCTACAATACCCGCCGCGACAGCGACAATCAGGAATATTACGAAAATTACCAGCCCTAAGAGTATCAGTATCGGAAGATGCAGAATTCTGCTTGCTAGAGTTGGCTTCTCATCAGTCATATAGGTCATATCATTTTGTAATATATAGTATTACGGGAATGCCTCAACCCGCCTTTTAAAAGGGTAAGATCGTGTTAAGTAGTCGTATCATATGCCGATATCGTGCTAAAGTTACGAACTGAAGCACCGGGGTCACCAGGTATTGAACCTAGGTGGGCAAGGGGAGACAAAGATGGTGTGGGCACAGCCTACACACCAGCATCAAAGATCTGGTTCACACTTTGGAACGGGATTATTACAGAAGTTTATTACCCCTACGTGGACAAACCGCAGATAAGACAGCTGTTGCTCACTTACACAGATGGGACCTCGTTCTGCCATGACGAGATTCATGGTATGCAGCCAAGAATAGAAACCCTCGGCAATATGAGCATGGGATACAGGGTGACTTGCAACGAGAATAGTGAAAGGTTCACGCTGGTAAAGGAGATCATTACTGATCATTATTCACCGACTTTGCTTATAAGATTCAGGATCTTAAAGGGAAAGAACTGGGATGATAAAATTGCGTTTTACCTTACACTATACCCGCATATCGATGGAGGGGGCAGCGGTAACCATGCATATATTCAGAGGCGTAATGGATACACGGTACTTCTAGCTGAAAAGAACACAACTTACCTCGCAATGCGAAGCAGTAAGGGTTTCTCGGAGGCAACAGCTGGTTTCGTCGGAGACAGCGATGGGCACAGTGACCTCCTTTCAAATATGCATCTTTCCAAGGAATATGATAATGCATCGAGCGGAAACGTATCCCTGACGGCTAAGCTGAACTATGATAACCAGATGGAATTCATAGTTGCATTGTCGTTTGGAAACAGTGAAGTCAGCGCTCTTTCCAGCTTGAATCAAGCTCTTTCTGTACCATTTGAGAAACAGCAGGAAAAGTTTATAGCTGCATGGGAAAAGAAAATAGGTAAACTTCTCAATCTTTCTCCATATTCAAAGGATAACGGTCTTCTGTACCGGTCTTCATATGGAATTATCATGTCACATGAGGACAAGACAAACTATGGTGCAATTACGGCATCCCTTTCTGTGCCCTGGGGAGAAGTGTCAGATGACAGCAACAGGGGGGGTTATCATATAGTCTGGAGCAGGGATCTTTTTAATGCGGCAACCGGGCTTCTGGCTGCGGGGGATGTGGAAACTCCTCTCAAGTCCCTGATTTACCTGGATGCAAACCAGCTAGAAAATGGAAGTTTTCAGCAGAATTTCTGGATCAACGGGGAACCTTACTGGCTTGGTGTTCAACTCGACCAGACAGCATACCCGATAATGCTTGCATACCGCCTTGCACAGATGAATGCGCTGAAGCAGTTTGACCCAACGCCGATGGTATACAAGGCGGCGGCATTCCTGATAGCAAGTGGTCCTGTTACTCAGCAGGAGAGATGGGAGGAGAACTCTGGTTTCTCAACCTCAACAATTGCTGCCAACATTGCCGGCCTGGTATGCGCGGCTTATTTTGCCAGACGGGAGTGTAAGCCAAACCTTGCTGACTTTTTTGCCTCTTTTGCGGATTTCCTTGAACGCAATCTGGAGAAGTGGACAGTGACACATTCCGGTACACTCCTAAACGACGTGCAGACGCATTACGTGAGGATCAATCCCGCAGACTTTAATTCCGAGTGCCCGGATGAGGGTCTCGAAGGAAAGGTTGTTGCTTTGAAGAATTTTCCTCCAGGAACTCAGAGTACTTTTCCTGCCAATACCATCGTGAGCACCGGCTTTCTCCTCCTCGTCAGATATGGAATCAGACGTCCTGATGATCCAATTATTCTGAACTCGATAAAAGTCATTGACAGAATACTGAAGACGGATACCCCATTCGGACCCGTTTGGCACAGGTATAACCATGATGGCTATGGACAAGCAGATGATGGTTCCAGCTATGCCGGGACTGGCGTCGGTAGAGGATGGCCCCTGCTTTCCGGCGAGAGAGGACATTACGAGCTTGCTGCTGCTCATGATCCTAATCCCTACGTCAGCGCACTTGAACACTTTGCCTCTGAAACTCACATGATACCTGAACAGGTATGGGATGCGGCAGATATTCCTGACAAGCATCTTCACTTAGGAAAGAAAACAGGTTCTGCTACACCCCTAGTCTGGGCGCATGCTGAATATATCAAGCTCCTCCGGTCTATAAAGGAATGCAGGCCATTTGATCAGGTTGATGATGTTAAACGACGCTACATTGCTGACCGTTCAACCTTGCTAAACTATGAGATATGGAAAAAAAACAGGCAGCTTAGGGAAGTTTCACCTTTTATCCCGATTCGATTTATCTTTGATAGGCCTTTCCGCTTGGTTATACATAATGACGAAACAGCCAGCCAAACACCGGAGAGCATAAATACGAACGTAGGCCTTCATTACTTGGACTTCGATCCTTTACCCTACAAAGACAGTTCTTTCTCCTTCAGGATAGTGTGGCTCGACACAGGGCAGGAAGAAGATAAGAATTTCACTGTTAGTGTGAGGGTGCCGCAGTAAAAGTTTATGTGCACTCCGCAAACATAATTCAGTTTCAAGTTAACAAAATCATCCTCACTTGAAGAACGAATACTTCATCGAAACTTCTCTCCAGTCAGCAGGATCAATATTGAATTCCTTGCACACTTGTGGTACTTCGACTCCATCCTTCAGCATCTTCCTGATTTTCCTCACAGTAAAAAATGACAAATCTGGTATAGTCATATACGCACTCAAAATAGAATTTTTACTGACTAATTAACCTTTCACTTTGTTTCACTGCCTAGCTGGAGTGGTAGGCTACAGTCAACAAAAAGCAATAGAAATATTGTGACGCCCCGGCCG
>JBMFWM010000103.1:0-3841 GCA_049965275.1 Thermoplasmata archaeon
TGAAGGATTGCTCTGAGCGTCACTTTCTTTTGCTCTTCGTTTATCTCATACCAGATCCTGAACGAGTCGATTCTAAGCTGCCATAATCCGTGAAGTTTGCCTCTCAATGGCTTCCCAGATTGGGGCTTCTGTTCAAGTTTCTTGGTCATACTCTCTAACCACTTCTTCTTATCCCTGTGATTCTTGTAGAACTCCTTTTCGAAAGTTTCCGTGGTTTCAACTGTATACTTCGTTAACGTCAACTCTTGTCTCCTCTGTGATTAGAAAGGATACTCGGGCTCAACTTCCAATAACCCTTTCGTGGATTTTCAATTCTCCCCTCATTTTTTAATAAATTCAGTGAGGTGGTAAGATTTGAATAACCTCTAGTTCCACCGCTTTTCAATTTTTTAAAATCAGAGGAATTAAACTCAGTTGATACTCTCTTAAATATCTCATCTTTTTTTAAAGCAGTGCCATCAGATAAGATTTGCTTGATTTTATCCTTAAACCAATCAATAGAGTGATACCTAGAATCCTCAACACCAAGTTCTAGTTCTAACGCAGTTAGCACGCCATCTTTGATTATAGGGTTTATACTAACAACGTGAAGGTCAAGTGGGTTGAACTCACTAATCTTACTGTATGGTATGGTTGTCTGTCTTTTTTCAGGCTTGGTCAAGGGGGTATTGACAATCTCAGTCGTTTCTATGCCATTTTGCTTGAATATAATTCTTTCATTCATATCTTCATAATAACAATGTGATATTTAAAATTTTACAACATAAAAACATATACATATTCACAATATATTATTATCTAGTTATACCGTCACAAACATTACATAAAATGAAGGAAACAATACATTTACACAAGTGAAACTTGAAATTTGTGAGATAAACTGATGGTTCTAATAATATTAATAAATATGGCCCTCATCAGTATTAGATGTTGATTAGATCCATAAATAAGTTTGGACAAGGTAAACCCATCCTTAAGGCTGTGAAGTTTTAATGTTCAACAAAATTCAGAATGGACCGGTCGGGATTTGATTAATGTTTTAAGCGAATACTTTGATTGACTAAGAAAACAGGGTTACATCAATGAAACATATTGTCCATCTAACCTCAGACCTAAATTTCGGGTTCATGTAGTACTCGTCATATAAGTAACCTATTATGTCCTTTAGCCTATTCCAGTTCTGCTCTAAGAAGCTCTTTGAACAAGACCTGATAGATTGCAGGACAGCCTTAACGTTTGAGGTTTGTAGTTCACTCAACTTTAGGCTACCATCAATCAAGTTATCAAGTGTTTTGCCGTGTGCCAAAGAGTTGAAATCGTACTCCTTACCACTCAAGCGTTTTAGGATGGTATATCTCCCTCGAGTGGTAGACTTTGTCTTCTTAATAATCTCGACTGCTTCAGCTCTTGTTAAGTTAGCCTTTCTTATATAAAAATACAGTGGCACTAGTCCACTTGTTTCGAAAGCGAGACGTTCCACAAAGCCCATCGGATCAAAATTTGCAGGTAGATCTTGATCAAGAAAAGCGTGGACGATGAGTTCTGAACTTATGTTTGCAAATTCCTTAACCGTAATTGGCACCGCCTTACCTTCGACATTGACTATTTTTATACCAATTCCTTTTGCTTCCTCGTCTTCCGTAGCTCTGTGAACCTTCAGTTCCCAGTTAGACAAGTCATCATCTAGTATATAAATCTCACCTTCCTTTGCTTCTTTCAATTTACCCAGGTCAAGTAGCTTTACAGATTCAGGACCTTTCTCAACAATCATCCTTAGACTCTTAAGGAGTTTCTCTCCGTACATTCTTTTTCCAGTTTCGATGATCGCCTTCAACTCAGAAATCTTAATTTTCTCACTCTTACCTGCATATCTAAAGAAGATATCTCCCTCCTTCACCTCTTGGCCGTTCCTATAAGACATAATTGGTTTCTCTGATGCTTCTTCCACTTTTATAACTCCAATCTTGTATCCTCCAAGATTGCATACGAACTTGCTCCACAATATTGCGGGAGTGAACAGAGAATTCAAGAATGAAGTGACGTCGGCAGGGTCACGGGTCTCAAAGCTGTTGTTAGAGAGGCCTACAACGTGTCCGTCATCTTTTATGCCAAATAGAAGATATCCTCCCGAGGCATTGGCGAATGAACTAATAATTTTAGCATACCTCTCCCTGCTTCCCCAATTGAAATTCTCCTTGAACTCATATGTTATTCCCTCTTCCTGATTTACTATTTTGTCGTCCGTTACTTGAAATTCGGAAATAAAATCACAGATCATACATTCCACCAAAAAGAAATAGGGGCAATTACAGTTCTATATCCTGCCCCGATCCTAAAGAATTTTCAAGCGCATCCGACAGGTCGTCTGTAATTAAAGAAACGGACTTCATTGTTGTACCAAGCATTCCGTATCTGCCCCTATTTGCCCAAATTTCCTCGTCAAATTTCTTGCCATCCCCTAAGTCTTTCTGAGAAAGTTTTCTAAGAATTTCCAAGAAAGAATCTCTAGTGAGAACAATTTTATCCCCCTTCATAGGAGCGAACTGAGCTACCTTTGGAAGCAACTTATGAAGGGCAAAAACTCCTGCATATTTCTGAAGAACGTATGAACTTGGATCGCTGAAGCATCTCGGCCAAATTTCCTTGACTGCACTCCAATAGTTGATGAGAATTTGGGTAATTTCATCGTCCGTACGTCTCTCAAACAGTCTATCATTAAGAATGGGCCTCAGTGAGTCTGAAATTGCTTTTTGGCTAACCAGTTTATCTCCTTTTGGCTCATTTGGAAATATGATCAGATCTTTCCATATAGAAGTATCCAAGGTGCTAAGCTTGTCAGCTATATTGACTGCCCTCGTTTTCCATTCTACTCCGGTTAGGATTGACGAGGGGAGACCTTCTCTAGCCATAACACTCATTTTGCCCTGTTCTTCAATGGCTCTTTGAAGGAATCTTTCGCCTAAATCAGATCTTACCCCTTTTGCGGTTCTGTTGATTATGACAAATTGCTTTGCCTCCTCGTAAGGGTTGTGATAATTCATTATTAGTGCTGGAAATTCGAATTCCCCCAGATCAATGTGCCCGTCATTTTCGATCATTTCTTTAAGCCCTTTGACACGATGCTGGCCATCTACAATCCACAAAGGTGTCTCGTCAGGGATCTGTAAATAGCCATCTTTGTATGATATAACTCCATTTTCTCTGACATTTAGTAGTATGGAAGAAGGCGAGACGCCACCATCTCTAATGAATCTTCCGAACCCTCTTGCCCTACTGATTACAACATCTCTCTGGTAGCCATTCCTGTTGTCGGTTCTCCATGTATCTACCCTATATATACCAACGATGTCCTTTGCCCTAAAAGAGCAGAGGTAAAAGTTTGTGTCCTTTTGCCTAATTTCAAGTGCCCTAAGTCTCATATATTTTACCTACCACTTAATCGGTTTCGTGTATATAACCTTGTTGTTAGGTTCATTCATCAAACCTCGCCACGTAGTTGTTGTTCTATTTTAGGGTGCTTTTTGTTTTCGCCTACTTTTTTTCAGAAGGTATGGTCAGAGTGCCGTGCATTATTGTCCCTTTGAATACTTGAGGATCAACACGGCACGCGAACCCTTCTTATTCTCGTAATTCCACACTAAGCGTAGCTGCATTGTGCGGTCAAGCATCCCCTTAAGCCCCTCCCCTGAAATTGCACTCCGCAGGAGAGAATAATGTGCCCGAAGCGAGCCGGAAGTCTTGCGAAGCATACCAAAAGGTATTAAAATCTGAAAGAATATAGAGTTGTATTATGACCACAGCAAAACAGTCAAGGCTTGTAAGCATACCAAAGTCCGATCTG
>JBMFWM010000104.1:0-3803 GCA_049965275.1 Thermoplasmata archaeon
CATTTTACCTTTACAATGTGCACCTTCTTTTCCATTTTAAAGAATTGTAGTAAAACATATATTTCTTCAGTTACCGTCTTTTACCAGTATTTTAGAAATTGCACCCTTAATAGAAGCATATAGGTGTGGATCTAAAATGAAGGTATCAATGGCAGCTCATAGATCCAAAATTCAGATATCGTGAAGTGTGAAAAGGATCACGATCAAGAGTACGATGATTGGGAGTACAAGAACCAACCATGTGACTAAATGTCCGAAGTTCATCGTATAACCATAACCGAATCTTTTGGGAACAAGTAAAGACTTGTCATCTTTGTTCATATAGAACACACCAGTTTTCCACTTGGTGTCATCATTTCTTGCAGTTGCAAGTTCCTTTTTTTCCGTCGCGCCGGGATAAAGCTTCCACCCTGTCTGTCCCGTTCTCAGGGCAACAATAAGCACTAGTGGAATTATAATCAGAGTCGGTAAGACAGCAAGTGAAACGTCCCCTTGCGGTATAAGACCCCATGTGGTAGCTGAGGCAAGAAATAGTGTCAGTTGAATCGGAAGTGAAATTGACAGGATCAGGCTCGAATTGATCCTGTTGAACGCTGAGTTTTGAATTGCCGTCTTTACCGGACTTGATGGGTTCTGGAATGGCCTGGAATGAAGAATTGCAATCGCCATTATCTCCATAAGAGCTGTAATCGGTATTCCGACAAAAAGGAGAACCGAAAAAACTGATAACAGTGACTTGGTAGCGTATTCATTAGGAACGCCATTGAGGCCAAAGTGTGTCGGGAAGGTTTCCGGTATATTGTTGTAGTAGAGGATTCCTGCCAAAATGTAAAGGAACATGAAAATCCATGGAACAAGCAGGAAAAGGTACCTGAATGATCCTTCTCCGGTTTGAATGAAGGCTGACGCGATCTCACGGGTGCCTGTTATTGAAGGTTCTCCCCGTATTGCAAGTACATGATAATGGAAAGCCAAATAAACAATAAACAACCCTGCCAGCTGAATGAGTGGAGCGAGGGAAATAGATATAGGTTCTGACAAACTGCTTTCGATCAATATTGCTAGAATCAGCGCAGCTGACAACAATATTGAAACCACAGCAAATCCCATTCTGTACTTTCGGAGCGGAAGGCTGCCTGGTTCATTGTAAATCCTTACACCGAACTGTATGTATGGAGGAGTGAGGTATGGTATGACTGCATATGATATTCCAATCAGAAAGAGTATGGGTACAGTAATTTCAGCTGAAAATGCCGGAATCATCTGTCTTCATCCCTCCCCGGTATGCTTTCCATTATGTCTGTGATTGTTGAGAGAAGAGTGTCTTTGAGTATTCCCTTTGAAATTGCTTCCTCAATCAGCGCCTTCTGCCTGTTAATCCATGCTGCATCTGGCTTTTCAAGAGTTGCTTGAGAGATCTTTCGCACCTCCACCTTCTTCCTTCTATCCATGGCAAGTATCCCCTGCCTGATTAGTATCTCGTATGCCTTATTTATTGTATGATAATTTACTCCAAGTAGGGCGGACAGCCTTCTAGATGAGGGAAGTCTGGCACCGGTCCTGAGGTCACCTGCAGCTATCAGGCTGATGATGTTTTCCACGACCTGAAGGTATATCGGTTTTTCTATAGAAAAATCAACCGTTATCAGAGCACCAGGTTTACCATCCAAGTTGGCCAATATCTCACCTTCCTTTCCTTTTACACTTCTTTTATTCGAATTACTGTTTGCATTATCCAACGCTATCTAATACCTCCAGTCTTAAAGTCTTGAACAGTAAAAGTCATGCAAGCATCGTCTCGTTTGACATTCTCTTGATCACAACCATAAGAAGCAAAATCAGGATAACAAGCAGAGCCAGTGAAAACAATCCTGCTATAAGAATGATGTCTGATGGCTTGATTATCCTGATAATTACAATGAGAAAAACAACAGCTGGCATTATTCCAATGATTGAACCTATTCCACCGGGTGCATTTACACCCGGGTAAACCTTTGACATTGCTGTCCATGAAAGCATAGCGAGTATCGAAAGCAGAGCAGATATATACGCAACCGGGATCGAGAAAACTGCAAAAAACTCGAACATCTTTATCAATAAAGACGGGGCGGTGAAATATGCCATGACAAAGATGCCGGAAATATCTATCGCAAGTAACAAGGATACGACGGCAACAGTCACCAGAGAGAATGAGAGGAATATATCGCTGATTTTTATTTGTCCAGTTGCTATGAGGTATTCGTATACCCCATTTGATCTGTCGGTAGAGAAAAGGTAAGCCACCCCTATACAACCTATGGTCGCGGCAATCGGCACGAATGATGGAATCATCTCAAGAACCACAGAAGAACCAGCGGCAGAATTAACTATAGATTTTAAAGAGAATAATAAAATCCCAGATACAATGATGGGAAATATGATACCGATTAAAAGGTAAAGAAGCCCATAAACAGTTTTGAATGCCCTCGATGTGTTGAAGCTTGCGAGTATCTTCATCCCGTTTAAGCTATCTCCAGTCATACTTTTGCATACCTCCCTATTTTAGCAGCATAATCAAGAAGCTTCATTGAAGAACTTCTCCAGAGGATTGCTCATTTCCTTTACTTCATAAATCATCGCACCAGCAGAAGTTAATTTGCTTATCAGCTCCGCAGCTTCATTTGCTGAACCGAGCTTGAAAACAAAATATTTTCCATTGATAGTATAGTTTGTAGCCTCATTTTCAATCCCTTTTCCTCTTATGCCAATAGTGTAGCTATCTGTCTTTAGGCCCTCAATTTCGCCACTATATACTAAATCCCCGTTATTCAAGGCAATGACTTCCATTCCAAGTTCCATCGCTTCGTAGAGGTTGTGTGAGGAGTATAATACAATCTTATCCTTTGATTGCACTCGTATCAGGTCTCTTATTTCTGCGGAGACCTTTGGATCTAGATTTGCTGTGGGCTCGTCAAGGATCATCAGAGACTTATTGCCTATCAGCGATTTTGCAAGTGATACACGTTTTCTCTGTCCCTGACTGAGGTTCTGAACATTTTTGTCGAGCAGTTCTGTTAAGTCGAACCTGCTTATGATATTGTTAATCTCTTCGGTCGAAACTCCTTCAATCCTGCCAAAGAAATTCATTGTAGCTCTAACGGTCAAGCCGGCAGGGATAGAATTCCTGTGACTAAGGTATGCAATTTCGACTTTTGTTTCGGATCTGGAATATCCATCGAATTTGATAGCACCGGAGAAGGTCCTGAGCATTCCAGTCATTGCCCTGAACAGTGTTGTCTTGCCTGCTCCATTTTTACCGAGCACAACATAGATTCCGGGCTTATTTATAGAGAAGGTCAAATGATGTAAAACCTCCGCATGACCGTAACCGGTTGAAAAATCAATTACTTCTATTTTCATATATATCCCGAGGAATGGTTTTTGAGGGGTGAAGCCACTAATCTAACCTGTCAGAATCCTCAACGTGAAATCTCTGTCGCTTTCTGCAGTTTGGGCACTTCACTGAGAAGTCGTGGGAGCTGTACCGAAAAACTATGCCAAGTTTTGATATGCTTATGAGCTGGTTATAGTCAAAATCAAACTCATGCTGGCAATTAGGGCATTTTAAATGGTACATTGTCAATTCGAGATCACCTTCACATCCTCATTTCCTTTAGCAGATTTTGCCTGTTCGCTTTCTGATTGAAAAGTTAATTTATTATCCATGTTCTATTGTATATAACACAGATATATATAGTTCTCTCAGGGCTTTGCTGTGTTGAACAAATCTCACCATTTCCCATGACTTCCCTTATTCTTGACCC
>JBMFWM010000105.1:0-3701 GCA_049965275.1 Thermoplasmata archaeon
TAAGTCCCGCAATCGCACTTTACACCCCTCAACCGGGACCAGGGCCGGGACCGGGACCTGGACAGAGTAGCGGTACCTTCGTGGACCTGAGTTCATACATCCCACCTTCGGACAGCACCTGGCTCCTCTCTGGCGTTGTATGGAGCCACGGAACATTTATGATTGTGGGGTATGCACCATCATCATCTTCCACCGGTGCTGAGCCGGTTATGGCAAGCTTAGCTCTTCAAGGAGGACCAGGGCCAAAAAGTGCCGCCTTTACGGACTTGTCCGCAAGCATTCCCGAACAGTACAGTTCGGATTATTTCTTAGGAATAAGCAACGCAGCGCCGGGCCAGTACCTGATAACTGGCTGGGAAGGGTCGAACCTTTATCCTGAATCTGCAGGACTCCTTCTTTTGTATTCTCCCCATTCTGGTGCATTCACTGACCTCTCTGCTCTGATACCTTCAAACGTGTTCTGGCTCGGCGGAGCAACTCCTTTGCCCGGCAACGAATTTATTGTTGTTGGTGTCACGTATCCAGATACCCCAGCGGTGGGTTTATTGAACCTTAATGCACAGACATATACGGACTTCACTCCCCCCAGCACCAATCCATTCCCATCAACTTACTACCTCCTCAACTCGGTTACCGCGGGAATGGGCAATACGTTCTATGTTGTGGGCCAGTCGCAGCAGTTCAATAACAATGATGGGAGTTCTGCTGTTTTCGGCAGCGTAATTCCTTATGGATTGAATGTAAATGACCTGACGAGCGTTCTACCTTCTTCCTATTCTACTGAAACAGGGTATAGCGGGTCTCTAACAGGTGTTGCGCTAGCCGGAGATCAACTTTTTGTTACAGGCGGTTACACTAACTATGGAAACGTCTGGGGTCCATTCGTGGGGATATACAACACCCAGACGAAGGTTTTTACGGACCTTACTAGCGAATTTACAACAGAGCTATCGGCTTCCATGTGGTTTCCTTCTGCAGTTGCGTGGGACGGTCATTCATTACTCATCGTCGGAACTCAGTATACCGTATCTGGTGTAGGTCCTGCTATGGCACTCTTCACCCCTCAACCGGGACCCGTACAGAACAGCGGTACGTTCGTCGACCTGAGTTCATACATCCCGCCTGCAGACAGTAACTGGTGGCTCTCTGGAGTAACATACAGCAGAGGCGTGTTTATGATAGTAGGATATGAATCTACGTCATCTTTGACCGGGGTTGAGTCTGTGATGGCAAGCTTTACTCTTCCAGGGGGCCCAGATCCGGGGCCGAACAGTGGAACTTTCACTAATATCAATATCCCCTCACAATACAGTACAGGGGCTTTTCAAGATATAACAACCATCGGTAACCAATATCTGATCACTGGGTGGAACGCTGAATATTCTGAAACACAATCTGATGGGCAACTGTTCCTATATTCTCCCTTTTCCAACTCTTTCACAAACCTGTCATATTTGCTCCCTGCTAATGTCTTTTGGACAGCTGGTGCAACTCAATACGGAAACAACATACTGGTGGTGGGAGTGACCGGTGTGGACAATCCAGCGATGGGAATACTCAACCTGCAGGTATCTAGCTATGCTGATCTGACGCCTCCAGGGACAAATCCATTCCCATCATCATACTACTGGTTGGCTAAAGATGCTTGGTCTGGGGGGCAGACGTTCTATGTTGTGGGGATATCACAGCCCAACATCGAAGGTACAGAGACTCCAGTATTAGGGAGCGTAACCCTGTCATATCCGTGATGAATTTTCTTTTTTCAATTTTTTTACTTTATCTGATTTTAGATAACCCATGTTTTATCAAGCAAAAGATCTATAACCTGTCTTTTTGATTACGGATAAATCTGATTCTGGAGAATTATGAGCCCGTTTATTATAATCTTTATTTTCGTATAAAAGAGTTTCAGGAATTAGGCGTAAGAAACTCTTCGTACACTAAAAGTAAATCTCGTACTCCCGAAGGCATGCCCCCATTGTACGGTCAGCCGAGGTAGAGACAAGTATGGCAGATACCTAAAAAATAATCGTGGACGTGCCAATGATCGCTTTAGAGATTCCACAAGCTACAAATTGTTTGCGGTAGAAGAGATATGCCAGATGACACTTTGAAGTGCAAAAAATAGCAGTCGAAACGTTTTTGAGGACATTCAAATTCTATCCTGACTCACATACGATATCCCTTACCACAGTACAGGGCAGTTTGGTGTATCCTGTAGCACATTCACCTTTGATTGATAAATACGGGGGAGAATACACAAATGCCCAACTCATTGTAGATGAGAGGTCAAAGAGGATATTCGTGATGGTTCAGGTGGAGATTCCAGATAGAGGGGTGATGAAAAAAGAGGATGTAAAAGTATTGGGAATAGATAGAGGTATAAAGAACATAGCTGTTCTGTCCAACAGTGAGTTTTTAAACAGCAAACATCTGAGGGGAGTGAAAGGGAGATATCAGTTCTTGAAGAGGAAACTACAGCACTTAGGCACTCGCTCCGCCCATAGAAAATTGAAGAAACTGAGCGGAAGAGAGAGACGGTTCGTGCGTGATGTGAACCATATGATCTCAAAGAGAATCGTTTCACAACCCTACGATGTATTTGCACTTGAGGCATTGGACCCTGCACCAATGAAACAGAATGGTCAGGGCAAGAAATTCAGGGAAATGCTTGGCTCATGGTCTCCAGCAGAGCTGCAAAAGCTCATAGAATACAAGGCAGAGGATGCTGGTAAGATGGTAGTATATGTAAATCCAAAACATACATCACAGAAATGTTCAAGATGCGGGCACATAGATAAAAATAACAGGCATGGTTCTGTGTTCAAATGCAAGAACTGTGGATTTGAGCTGAATGCAGACCTGAATGCCTCAAGGAACATCGAAGTGCTCGGTAAATCTGAGTACTTCAGGCTGATGTCAGCCAGCCAATCGTTGCGGTTCAATGAAACTCCACTCACGGGTGGAGGGGAGACCAGCAACAAGCTCCGAAGCTTTAGCGAGGAGTAGCTGACGTCTGAATGCTGGGCTTGTGGTGTAATCTGGATAGCACAGGGGCCTCCGGAGCCCCCATCATCCTCGAAGGGAAAAATAAGGCCATTACGAATAGACAAAATATACTTGTTCAATGAAAAGGAATTATGTGATCGACTTGGTGACAAGGTTAAAGTGGGAATTGCAACAAGTGTTAAATCTGAATACTGGAATGGAAAGGAAATTTACCCTGAGAATCAATGGAATATCGATTTAAAACTGAACATTAAAGAACTTGAACATTTGATTGAGAAAATAAATAATTAAATTCTCTATGTCACCCATTCATACCCCAAGAGTTTAGCCTGTTCCAGCACTGTCAATGTTGCTTTTTCCTGCTTTTCCGGAGGATAACCGTATTTTCTCAGTATTAAATGGAGTTTGACCTGGAAACTTTCCCTCTCCGTCCAGTCAATTGTTATGTTCTTCCTCACTATTTCCACAAGTTCCCTTTTTATTATTTTCATTGTGCCATAGTGTAGATTCAAACCTGTGAACTGGTACCATATAACTCCTTTAAGATCATCTCGATGACGTAATTGATATACCTTGATTCATTCTGAAACAAAATCCCCTTCTCGTTGAACCTATAATTGATTTTAAACTTCGATTTAACACTGTTTCTATCCGTGACTGAAATTATGAAGGCATATGTATTTAAACCCGCT
>JBMFWM010000106.1:0-3698 GCA_049965275.1 Thermoplasmata archaeon
CAGTTCCCGTGTCTGTACTGCTTGTAATTGCTGTACTGCACGAACGTTATACCGCCAGCGAGGTAATCGGTATTATAGTTACTGCAATAGGTTTGAGTATAGCTCTGATTCTCTGATCTTTTCATGAGGACCTATCCTTCATATCATTGATTGTTCTGGGGCGAAAAATTTCACATCCATCTTTCTTTCCTTTGGGTATATTTTCTCTCCCGTTATTGTTACTCCCGTTCCCTATGTAACCACGAATGCGTCCACCATTCCTCCTGTCTACATTCATATATCCGGACTAGTTGTTTCATAGTGGGCAGCTATCGCATCAAGATTAGTGTACTGGTCCGGAAACCAATATTTTAGGGGATTTTCATTCACCATCATTTTTACCTTTTCATGTGAAAGGTCGACATCACTTTGGGCACCGGAAGTTTCTATCTCGTTTCCACCTAATTGGCTTATGATTTCCTTCCTTTCGTGGTTCATACTCTCTCAGCATGATAATAGTAGCGGTGAAACCTAGCATAGCCCCTATCCGTGTGCACGCAATTCCAGCTTTCCCCGTACAGACCTCTGTGATTTCAATCCCTTGCTTTAGGGGCAATATATTGATGGCCACGGTAAATATCCTGAAATAACCGCGAGCTTTTGATCGCCCTGACGAATTTGGGGAATCACACTTATCACAAACGCTAGCTGATATGCCTGAGTCGCTCGTGACCTAATTTAATTTAACTAGTGGCGTCCTCCCTATCAGGAGTGAAATATTGTTTAATGAATTTTCATTTACTTTCCATTCTATTCCCATTTCCTCAATGCACTAAAAAAATTTCTTTTTATTTATGTATGCGCTTCTTAAAGACTAAGGAAAATTATTCTTCGATCGGTTCGTTATTGTAGAATTTTTTTTCCCCGAAATGCATATCTAAGAATTAGTGAAGGTTTTTTATTCTCCGAATCAGTCAGAATTTTGATTCATATGAAGAATTATAAACTGTTTATAAACAATGAATGGACAAAATCAGACAAGGAAGAAGAACGGAACGTTATAAACCCTGCGACTGAGGAAACTATTGCTACAATTCAAAGTGGAAGCAGAGAAGACGCGCGATCAGCTATAGATGCCGCAAGAACCGCATTCGATTCTGGTGAGTGGCCAAAGTTGCCACCTGCCTCTAGAGCTGAATACATCTTCAAGCTTGCTAGAATATTTGAGGAGAATATGATTAAGTATGGAGAGATTGAGTTACAAAATACTGGGAAACCTGTTAAGCAGGTCATAGATTATGATATAGCTTACACACTTGATAATTTCAAGTTCTTTGCGAGCGCTTCTAGAGTAATGGACGGAGTTGCCGCACAGGAATACGTTCCTGACGGGACCAGCATGCTTAGAAGGGAACCAGTTGGTGTTGTTGCAGCAATTACTCCTTGGAACTATCCACTTATGATGGTCGGGTGGAGAGCAATCCCTGCTTTAGCGGCAGGTAATACAATAGTGGTCAAGCCAGCATCTTATACACCACTGACAACGCTGGAGCTTGCTGAAGCGGTCAAAAAGATCGGATTTCCAAAAGGAGTGTTCAATGTTGTGACAGGTTCTGGATCAGTCGTGGGTGAAGAACTCGCAAGAAGCGATAAGGTAGATATGATTGCATTCACGGGATCAAATGAGGTGGGTAAGAAAATATCAAAAATTTCTTCTGATTCAATCAAGAGGCTCTCATTGGAACTTGGAGGGAAAGCTCCGTTCATAGTCTTTGATGACGCAGACATAGATGCAGCGACCGAGGGAGCAATCATAGGAGGGCTGATAAATAACGGTCAGGATTGTGGAGCAGCTACAAGAATCTACATTCAAGACGGTATATTCGAAAAATTCAAGAAACTACTGATAGAGAAAGTGAGCAAAATAAGGGTAGGTGACCCAACTAACCCTAAGACCGATCTTGGTCCACTGATATCGAAGGAACAACAGACAAAAGTAAAAGAATACATAGAAATTGGAAGGAATGAGGGTGACATACTTTACGAAGGAGGTTCTAAGGGATTCAGTTCAGGTTTCTTTTTGAAACCTACTCTTATATCAACAGAAGACAACAAAGCCAGAATTGTACAGGAAGAGATTTTCGGACCTGTCCCAGTACTGATAAAGTTCAAGTCATATCAAGAGGTCATTGAAAAGGCAAATGACGTTGCATACGGCCTAGCATCATCCGTATGGACAAAAGATGTGAGAAAGGCGATGATGGCAGCTAGGGACCTGAGATTTGGTACGGTATGGGTTAATGATCATGCCCCAATACCGTCAGAAATGCCCTGGTCACCAATGAAAAAATCTGGATACGGAGCATCCACATCGAGATATTCCCTTGAAGAGTTTACGACTCTGAAGCATGTCTATGTGGATTTGACCGGGCAGGTAAGGAAGAGCTGGTATTATCAAATATATGGCGACAGACCATAGATAGCCTGTCAGAAGTCCACTGATGAGAAGTCTGATTCCCTGAAGGTCTGAAGGACTGTCCTTGTGTCAGACCTTTCGATCTGAGGGATAGAGGAGATTTTGTCGAGCAGTTTAGAATAGTCTTCTTTGCTCTTTGAGATCGTATATATCAGAAAATCAATATCTCCCAAGAGGAAATAAACAGAGACTACTCCAGGCATATCCTTGAGCTTCTCTGCAATCATGTCCTTGTAACCTGCGCCATATTTCCCTCTCACAAATGTGATAGTTATAAAGTTAAAACCCAACTTCGAGTATTCAATAGTCGCTGTTATTTTTTTGATGTACCCCTCTCTTTTCAACCCATCAATCCTCTTACTTATTGCGGAGGGAGAATAGAGTCCTACTTTTCTCCCTATTTCTTTTAGAGACATTGTAGCATCGACTCTCAACAATTTAAGAATTCTTTTATCAAACTCGTCCATAGGTAAATAGCCCTCAAAGAATATAATTATTTTCTCATATTAATCAGAATAAGAAAATTTCATTCGATTCAAGATTCACTTAAGAAAATTTTGTCTCCTTTCATAAGAATTTAGGAAACAATGAAATGTCGAAATCTTACTCGCCTCGTTTTTGGATAAGTTAGTAGAGATTATATAGTCCTGCAAGTAAATTTATCGATAATTTTGGGCTATATGTGTTGATTTAATCATAAGAATGCATTCTAAAGAAATAAATCCAATTAAGACATTGCTTTATGAATAGAATGTTCGCAACTATAAACTATTTTGCAGAAATTAATGGAAATCATAGCTTTAACACTGTTTTTTTTAATTTTCGTCCTATAGCTGTGAGACCTGAATCTATTAAAGAGAAGCAAGAGGTAAACGAGGATCTGGTTTGGATATCAAATATTTCGCTGTGCAAAATAGAAGGTAATGCGAAATGAGCAGATTACCGCTCGAAGGAATAAAAATCCTGGACGCGTCACGCGTACTTGCAGGTCCTTTTTGTACAATGCTTCTTTCAGACTTGGGGGCTAAAGTGATCAAGGTAGAGGACCCCCTAAGAGGTGATGAGACAAGAAAGTATCAGCCAATGACAGGAAACGAGAGTTCCTACTTTCTCTCAGTCAATAGAAACAAAGAAGCTGTATTCCTAAATCTTGCTGAGAAAGAGGGAAGAGAGAAGCTTTACTCCTTGGTTAAGAAATCAGATATATTTATTCATAACTTTCTACCACGAGTTGAAGAAAAAC
>JBMFWM010000107.1:0-3581 GCA_049965275.1 Thermoplasmata archaeon
CAATCGTTCAGGGAAGCTTATACCAGAAAACTAGAGATGAAAGTAAATGAAAAGTGACCAAAAGTGTCACGAATTTAAGGGTAGCAAATCATTTTCACCTATCTTAGTGGACATGTTAAGTATTCTTCGACGAGGTAACTCAGCTAGTATATAATTCACTAGGGCCAAAAATCTTCAAAGCAGACTTACCCTGTTCCAATATCATAACTTCACTTCTTCGTCCTCGAGAATCAACTTTCACATAGTGCCAGTCCTTTTCCATGGGATCTAAGATTGCCTTAAGCTGACTGTGTTCTGCAGAAGGAGTAAGTCCTTTCCTATTCTCATCTCTCGGCTTTATTACATCAAGTTCTTCAAGTTTTTTGATTAACTGTTTCTTTTTCATAATCCCACCTGCCGATTCAAGTATTTCTAAGACCTTTAGGAACAGACCTCTTGGCTTTCTGATTTCTTGAACAGGAAGGATTTGTGGTTCTTCCGTGATTTCTGTCGCGTCTTGATTGCGCATAGCCATATCCTTGTACGATATTGGTACATAGTAAGGAATCCCTCCCCAAAGCATACATGAAATTGTTCCGGCAATTGCAGTGATTTTTGTCCCAGTAGATACATTGAAATAAACGTGATTTCCCTTCTCTTTGACAAATATTTCACGGAACGCTTCTATACAGGTGTTGAGGTCCCATAGGTCCAAATATATGATCTCGAGTCCTATGTGTTTGTATTTATTTTTCAATTCACTCTTCACTTTTTCAAAATAGAAGTTCGCATCATCATGGTCTCTGTAGGTCACAAGATAGACTTTGTCCGCTTGCATCTTTATGAGAGGTTCCGTGATTCTCAAAGATTGGAAGCCTACGGGAGATATATGAACTCTGAGGTTATTTAACATCTATTAGAGTTAATGTTGTTAATGTTATTAAGCTTATTCTTGTAAAAGATTTTAACTATCTGTCAGCAATATAGGGTAAGAGTGATATCAATGGATGAAAAAAATCTACAGCACAAGGAATATGAGATCTTCGTAAATAAGAAGCGCCTATTAGTTTCAGAGAATACCCTTTCCGGCAAACAGATTCTGGAAATTGCAGGTCTAAATCCAGCAGAGTACGACTTGTACCGTGTGCAAGGACAAAAGAGCGAGCCTATACAACAAAATCAAGAAGTTAAGATAGAAAATGGTCTTCATTTTAATGCTATTTTAAAAAGCGCTCCTTACGGTTCTTGTAAATGATACCTGACGAATTGATAAAAGACCTGTCATGTCTTAAGGATCGAGACTTCAATTTTGAAATAAAGGAAGAGGGTCCCCGCGTCTATATATGGATTAGAGATTTCCCCCTTCCTGACGGGAAATACAACTCGAACAGAACAGATGTTTTAGTTTTCACCACTCAGTATTATCCAAATGCAGGGTTCGATATGTTCTGGGTAGACGATTCTCTAAAACTAGCTAATGGCCAAGAGCCAAAGAACGGTAACCAGTTCGAACTCCACTTAGGCAGGAGGTGGCGAAGATACAGTATACATCCGTTTAACTCAAAACCTTGGAATCCTGGCTCTGACAGCATATGCTCATACATTAGCTACATTGAGCAGCGGTTAAATAAGGCGGATTAAATGATTACTGTTAAATTTCCATCTAAGTTATTCTCAAACCTGTATAATGATCTTTTTTCTGATATGTCTCGTGAGAACGGGTGTTTTCTGCTGGTAAGCCACCATAAATCCAAAAATGCCATGATTGCCATAGTCAACGAAATTGTTGAGCCCTCATTTACTTCGTGGAATGTATGCGAAGACAGCTCTATAAATCCTTCCTCCTCCTACATAAATGAAGCGATAATGCGTGCAGATACCAGGGACCAAGGCCTAATATTTGTTCACACACATCCGGGATCCCTCCATCCTCCTACCTTCAGCTACATAGATAAGCAGACTAATCGCAGACTATTGAGAAATATTTCAGAAATTTTACCCAACAGGGTTCACGGTAGCATGGTATTCACTCCATCTAGCGCGAGCGGCATATTGTTCGACAATGGTGCGAACAGAGACATAGACCGTTTGCTTATCTTGGGAGAAAATCTGAAAGAATTTCCAGTGAAATCTGAAAAATTGGCAGGAAATGGTCCACGAAGTGGAAGTGATTCCAGATACGACCGCCAAAGAAAAGTCTTAGGAGATATTCAGACCAAGCTTCAAAATCTCAGGATCGCGATAGTGGGATTAGGAGGAACCGGTTCGTCTGTCGCAGTTCAACTTGCCATGATGGGAGTTGGTAATTTGACGCTCATAGATTTTGATTTAGTGGAAGAATCCAATCTTCCAAAGCTTCAGGGAGCAACAAAAAAGGATGTTGGAAAGGCAAAGGTGGACGTTATACGCAGACACCTAAAGAAGATATCCGAAAGCAATGTGACCGCGGTAAAGGCTGATATTACTAGGGATAAGGTAATCCCTTCGGTTATAGAGTCTGATATTCTATTTGGTTGCACAGACAACCTTACTAGCAGGGCAATACTGAATGACATCTCGCTTCAGTACTTGATCCCCTTGGTGGATGTTGGCAGCAGAATTCACTTGAACGAAAAAAAGGATGTTGATAACATTCTCATAAAAGTTCAGGTCGTTACTCCAGAGAATGCTTGTCTGTGGTGTTCAGGAACCCTTGATGGAGTATCTATAATGCAAGAATCTATTCCAGAGGATTATCGGAAGAAACTTGAGAGTGAAGGATACTACAAGGGGGTAGGTAAACAGCCAAGTATAGTGCCAGTAAACACTGTTGCTGCAAGCCTAGGTGTCATGAAATTTCTGAACCTAATAGGGGGTCTTAAAGGACCAAATGATTCCAGACTTCAGATTGAATTAATGGAAGCGATACTGGTTAGTGATACTCCTGAACAGAAGGATGACTGTATTTGCCAAAAGAGAAGAGGAGTTGGAGACCTCAGGAGAATAGTATGACATCTGATGATAGATCAAGAAAGAGGAAGACTTTTGAATTAACGGTCGAGTCCTGCCACCTTCCAAATGGCCCCTATACTCGTTTTCTAGAAGAGGCAATTTTGCAGATTGAAATAAAAAATTCAGGTAAGAAAGACATTTCAGTTGAAGAGGTAGAGGTTAGATTTCAGACTGAAGGGGATTTCCCTCAGTACACTGTTAAGGCTAAAAGTATGTTTTTGTTAAAACGTGAACAGAGGGAACTAGTAAGCTTATCATTCATTGCGGATCTGTCAATGCTTGAAGGGACAAATGTCTACACTATCTGGACAACTTACAAAGTGTCGGGTAATAAAACTTCTGTGAAGTGTGAATCACAATGCCAGTCACTAATGGAATATCCCGTGATATATCCAACTAGGAAAACGGATAAATATTTCTTCATAAGTCATAAAATTCCGGAGAACACTCCTCTGGCAGAAGCTCTTTCAAAGTATATCAACAAAGTTGGATTTGAGGCGTTTTTGGCAGAACACAATCTAACTCCCGGTCTTAATTTATGGGAAGACAAAATAAAACCAGCGATTCGAAATAGCGCATGTTTGGGGGCAATCATTCTCTGGACATTAAAA
>JBMFWM010000108.1:0-1952 GCA_049965275.1 Thermoplasmata archaeon
GCGTACTATCTTTGGTAAAATTATCTAGGAAATAATTACCCAACGTTCCATTTAAGCCGTCGGAAATTTGAATAGATGAGCTTTTTATATTAACGTTGGTCGCGTATGAGTTATTAGTGTGGTATAGAAGAGCAGAGAACGAAGCTGCCACAACAAAGGCAATAATAAATATGGCCAATAAAACGATTCTGAATCTTTGCATCTCACGAAATCAGTGTTAAAAGATTTATAGCCTTTACTATTTATGGGAGGCGCCTGTTACAATCAGATTAACTTTCTTCAATATTGGCGATATCTTTTATCGCACTCTCCAAATCATAAGAAGGCGTGAACTGAAGTTCTCTAAACGTCCTTGACATATCAGCCTGCGTGAACATCTGATAGTTTTTGAATGGATTCTTAACATGAACAATTCTGGAATCACTTTTGCAGATGCTCTTCACCATATCTGCAATTTCATTGAATGACGTCGTTATACCAGTTCCAACATTGTAGCTTTCACCGGCTTTACCCTTTTCGTAAGCAGCGATAGATGCTGCGGCAGCATCTTTGACATAAATGAAATCCCTGCTCTGCGTACCGTCCCCAAAAACTTCAATATCTTTGCCCTCCAACGCTGCTGAAAGGAATTTTGAGATTGGGCTTGAATACGGTCCCTTGGTATTTTCGCCAGGTCCGTATGTGTTAAAATACCGCAATGAAACGCTGCTGATATCCTCCCTAAGTGAATAGTGGCGGGAAAACAACTCGTCTACGATCTTTGTTACGGGATACAGGTTTAGGTACCTGTCTGGATACTTTGTCTCAACAGCGACTTCTTTGCTGTCGCCGTAGATAGCGGAAGAAGATGCAAGAACAACTTTATTCACTCCATGATTTCTGGCAAAATCTAAAACGTTGAAGGTCCCATTTACATTAACCTCAAGACCAATATTGGGCTCCACCTCAAATTGCGGCGGGGACGTAACTGCGGCAAGATGAAAGATACCGTCGAATTTCTTGCTTATGCTTTCCAGTTTTTTCCTGTTTGTTATTGAGACCTTGAAATCAGGTTTCCCTGCTATGTCGAGAGAATAGGCTTCTCCTCCCAGATCCCTCAGTTTAGCAATAATATTACGCCCAATAAATCCTTCTCCTCCGGTAACCAGAAAGACGTCATTCATTCCTGCAGGATCGCATGTAATACTATTTTATTTTCTGATGTGAGCTTGAAAATCCGGATCTTCCATATCAATGAGAACCCGAGTAAGTATTTCGCTTCCTGTAACTCATAATCCTAGTTCCTTCTTCATTAGATCTATAGGCGGCCTTGGCACTTTTGCAAGAGGACCTGGTGTTCTCTCTATATCATTCAGCAGTGAAATCAACTCCTGCTTTAAATCTGGATCCCTGGCTGCCTCTCTGGGTGTTTTTCCGCCAAGTGCCGGTATCTTCTCATCCATCCATTTCATGTAATATGCGTTGATCAGATCCTGTTCAATTTTCATGATTTCAGGGGACTTTTTCTGCTCTTGTTTGTCGCTGGTATGAGGTCTATCCTTGATCGCATCCGCAATTCCAGTTTCACTCTTCATTATTTCGGGACCCATTTTGTCTCCAAGAATTGCCTTCAGCAAGTTAACGCATAGCCTCCACCTGTTTTGAGTGAAGCATTCAACAGTGATCGAATTATCCATGAGGAGAACTGTCCCAAAAACCCGGTTTCCAAGATCTGTCTTTACGGGATCCGTCTTTCCATCATCAAGCGGACCTTTCCATATGAATGCGTTTCCAGATTCAGGATCATAGTCAAACCTGCTATCCTGGCTTAGCTTTTTCATAACATATGACATGTCATCCACTCTGTACGTTGAAGAATGAAAGATCACTGGATCTCCTTCTGGACTCACTATCGGAGGGAATAACTGTCTCTGGGATCTCTCATACATCGCAGCCATCAAGGACAGTGAATT
>JBMFWM010000108.1:2052-3547 GCA_049965275.1 Thermoplasmata archaeon
ACAACTTTCTCCACATCAACAACCACAAAGTTGGAATGCAGGAGATCATTAAGCACCTCTCTTTCGTCTTCATTGATTGAGGATGAATGCTCTTCCATATAGATGGATAGTATGGACCTGTTTTTCTGTGGAACGACAAAATCATGTATCGCCCAAACAAGAAACATGTCGTTAGTGTTGGGTATCTCAGTGGATACCCTGTCTCTAAAGACACTATATGCTTCCCCTATATATGTCTTATAAGCACCAGAATACTTGCACTCATCCAGGTGCTTCCATACTCTCCTCTCAAGATCAGCGTACTTCTCCCTTTCGATAAGAAATGGCCTGCAGCATTTCTTGAATTTCTTGCCGCTGTTGCAAGGGCATGGATCATTAGCCCCGGCATCATTATAGATATCATAGATCATGTCGGCTGCTTCCTCTTCCAAATCTATGGATTCCTTGATTCTACCAAAATTAGATGGCTCAAAGAATAGTAATGGATCAAGATATGAATGCACATTAGAATCATCCGAGTGAAAGACTATGTCATTTTGCGTGATTACCTTGAGATCAACGCGATTTTCCCTGAATGCATTATCGATGTACGGTTTCAGATCATTAGCGCCCACATCCAGTGAGACCCATATGCACATTGTTGTAAGCTGGGTGTTATAGCGATTCTGTATTCCCTCCTTCAAGAATTCCACCAGAGCCTGTTTCGATACTATACCTCGGTCAGTCATCAATCCATATGCTTCAATTATGTCTAAAAGCAGGAATTCATCAAGCTTTTCACTCACAAGGTGCGTTTTGACCTTTGAAATATCCTCGGGCAATAAATCCGATAGAATAGAGACAGCAAACTGGTCAAAAACGTCTATCAAGTAATCATAAGATTCCGACATGCATGGTAGAATCTCTTCAAACAGGTCTCTTCTCTTCAGACATGCAAGGATACCAATAGCAATGACAGGTACTATCTCATCCTCGAATGAATCCGAAAACCAATATGAATCATCCTGAATATATTTAACAAGGTAATCAGCCTGGGAAGGTCCCCTATTTACCAGTTCCTTTATGCCTTCAAAAGGTGCATTAGTGCCTTCCATCAAGACATAGTCGGCTAATTCCTCATAGGACATTGCATTATATTTCTCCTGTGTTGTCATTGGATAGACTCTGAATCAAATATAGATATGATAAGGTTTGCTAAAGACCGGCGATAAAAGGAGTTTTTTTCCTCCGGCTATCATGAATCACAGAAGGTTCTGGAATACTTTCTTTGGGTTAAATCCTAGAAAGTCTCAAGAGAAGCATTCTCTGTAGTTGACAGATAATCTCCGGATAGCTTTATTCATTCAATGAATTCAATTTCTACCTTACCTGATTATCATCACAAGATATCTTTTCTGATAGCTAGAACCTAAAGTGTGATAAATGCTCCAAGTAACGAGGTGAATTGAAAAATCACATCTTTATACAACAAAGAAAGTAAGACCTGAGTTGCAGA
>JBMFWM010000109.1:0-3534 GCA_049965275.1 Thermoplasmata archaeon
ATAGTAACATATCAGACAATTATTTTAATTTCGCTCGACGCAATGAGGCAGTAATTTGTTTTTCCGAGATCAACCTGGGTGAAAGCGCCGTCGTATTTGACAAATATTCAAGGAAATTTGGGATAAATGCGAGTGACAGGTTCCTGAATATGCTTAACGAACTTGCCTCGCTTGAGAGATCATCTTCGGTTGAAATATTTCCAGTCAGCAGCCAGATAATAAGAAAGGCTGCGAGAACGGTTATTGAGCAACACATATATATTGTCGACGCCATTCAATTAGAAACTTGCAAAGAGGCAAAGTGCGACAAGTTTTGTTCTGCAGATATAGAACTTAACACAGCAGCAAAAAAGACTGGAATCGCCACAGTCCTTTAATTGACCGGAAATACGGAGAAACATAAAGTGCAAGGTCTACGACTAGGAGATCGTGGTGCAGGAACTCACGAAGGATCAGAAGAAACTGTTCTAGAAGATAGGTGTCATAGTGTCTAATGTAATGGGAATTTAGGAATTTTTATGATTTCCAGGATAAGTCTTTTCCGACCTCCGAAATTATATATTATCAACGATATACACTTTTGGACAAGCCAGATTGCCTTATCATACTTTTATGTTGAGACGTAAAAATTTTAGCCCATGCTAATTATAAGATAATTCTTCCAGGTTGTAATTCTATTTGTATAGTATAGTAAACATAAACTTGTTATATGTGTCCATTATACTATACACTAATGGTGAACATTGATGATTTCAAGTATGTCTTGGCACTCTGGAACAATTATGAAATACCGGATCTGATCCAACGGGATATCAAAATTGATCTTGATTCCAATAAAATAGTCTCCATTGCTGGATCAAGACGATCCGGCAAGACATACGTTATGTTTCAGTGCATGCTTGATCTTCGGAAAAGAGGTGTCAGAAAGGATAACATTGTCTATGTCAATTTCGAGAATGAAAGGATGGTTGGAATAAGGGCCTCTGACCTTGATAACATGCTCATAGCTCACAAGGAGCTCTTCAATCCTACGGGAAATGTCTACGTTTTCCTTGATGAAATACAGGTTGTTGAGAACTGGGACAAATGGGTCAGGAAGATCTTCGATACAGGAAAATACCATATTATCTTAACTGGTTCTTCTTCGGAGCTCTTGAGCAGCGAAATTGCCACCTCACTGGCTGGACGAAATCTTTCCTATACTGTTTACCCCTTCTCGTTCAAAGAGTACCTGAATGCAAGAGGGATGAAGATAAATAAAATGCAAAAATACTCCGTTGAAAGGGGAACTATCCTACAAGCATTGAATGACTTTCTTGAATATGGCTCATTTCCCGAAATAGCAATGACATTGAATGTTTCGAGAAAGCTTGAAATACTGTCATCTTACTTCGATGCAATTTTCTTCAGAGATTTAGTCAGGAGATACAGTATAAGGGAGGTCGGGGAATTAAATATCTTCCTAAAGATCCTTGCAAGCAGCTATGCATCACTTTTCAGTTCAGTCAAGTCCCTTAACTACTTTAGAAGCATGGGCAGGAAGATCAGCAGAGTAACATTGCTGCATTTCCTCGATGAATCGAAATCGGTCTTTCTTGTTTACCTGCTTGAGAAATTTGATAAAAGTGTCAGGAAGAGTATGTCCTTGAAGTCTAAGACATACATTGTAGACATTGGTATCTCCAGGTTATTTGCAGATATAGACAGGGGAAGAGCCTTGGAAAATGCTGTCTTCCTTGAGTTGTTGAGAAGAAAAGGACCTACCCAGAACATAAATTATCTAAAGCTTAAATCCGGTAAGGAAGTTGATTTTATTTTTGGTGGTAAAAAGAAGGAGATCATGCAAGTGTCATATGAGTTATCTTCTAAAAACACCAGATCAAGGGAAACCGCCGCTATTGTGGAAGCTGCAAAAGGTCTTGGATTACAAGAAGCAAAGGTAATAACTTATAATTTCGAAGGAGAAGAGCATGTTGACGGTATCTTAATAAAATTCATTCCCTTCTGGATCTGGGCTTTGCCAGATATGCAGTGATTTTAAACCTGCCTTCATACAATAAATATTTCAAAAGGATTAAAGAGTATTGCGGGTCAAGCGCCTCTTGAGAAGCATAGTATCTTCTTTCAATGTACTATGTGAAGAAGATGGACAATTCTGAGTGACATGAATTCAATGCTGTCAAGACCTTCCATACCATTTCCCTGAGGTGATCATAAACCGTGCACTCTTTCCTACAAACAGTACAGAGAAGCTTTGATCCCCTTCATGGATATGTAGATACCAACCATCTTCTTAACAGAATCAAGAGATACCTTTTCTATTCTATTTAATGAATCTTACTAACTCTAAATGCATGCGCACCACATTCTTTATCTTCAACTTTTTGCCCTTTCATTCAGGTTTGCTTAGAGTTCAGTGAGGAAAAAATAACACTTGTATAAATATAAGAATAATTAACGTAAATGTTTATAATATGTAAATGTATATTCTTTTAATGACAAAGACCGTAACGGTGAATCTCGATGAATCCATTGAAAAGAGGTTCAGGGAGAAAGCCAGGTTAAAGTACGGAAACAGAAAGGGATCGTTAGCGATGGCATTGAACCAAGCCCTGGAAAACTGGCTTAAGGATGACAGTCAGGATGCCATCAATGAAAATCTTAAGCTCCTTGAGAAAGGGATCAAGATGAAGAAATGGAATTTCAAGCGGGAAGATCTTTATGAAAGATGAACCGTTCTTTGATACAAATATCCTGTTCTATGCTTATGATCTCAGCGAACCAATTAAAAGGAAGTTTTGCAAGCAAATAGTAGAGGATGTGTTTTCAGGCAGGAAAAGTGGAGTTATATCAAATCAGATCCTAGTGGAGTTGTACAACGCATTAACACGGAAACTCGCTGTTCACCGAGATTCTGCCATTGTTATAGTAGAATCTTTCATCGAATCCGAAAACTGGTTGAAAATCAATTATAATGAGCATACGGTCATGTCAGCTTTAAAGAGTTCACTCGCCTTCATGTCTCCCTTTCTGGACACACTAATAGCCGAAACCATGAAAGATCATGGCATAAACAGGATAATCACGGAAAACGAGAAGGATTTCGAGAGAATACCCGGCCTTAAGATTATCAACCCAATAGTTCAAAAGGTCTAACAAATTACGTTTGTTCTTATCAGAAAGACAATTTTTGTTGCAGATAACAGGTCAAACTATTCCATCTTTGGGATGTATGAGTTCAATCTCAAAGAAATAGGGTTAATGTAAACAGCAGAAGTGCTTAGAAGGTTGACTGGAATGCATCATGCCAAATCAGAAGAAAGTTTTGAATATGCCCTTACGACAAAGTGCCGAACTGAATTGCATCAAAGTTGATCAATCCGACCCCTTTGTTCTCCGTTAAGGATGAGGTATCCCCTAACGTCGCATGCCTTGGAAAGCGTGTTTGTAACATAGCAGTCTGATGCTGCCGACTTTACGAGTTCTTTAATCTTTTCGGAGCTTTCTGCTCTGTTTAACAAATATCCCTAAATC
>JBMFWM010000110.1:0-3450 GCA_049965275.1 Thermoplasmata archaeon
TTATTTCAGTTGCGGATATTTTATATTCTTTAGAACCTTTTGATTTCGCTGTTCTATCGATATGAGTAACTAGTTTGCGAACAAGAACTCTATGTTCTCTATCACTTCTCTGCTGCCATTCAACCATTACGGATGGCGCTATATATATGTCTTTTATTTTCTCGTTTCGGATTATATCGACTATCCTTTTGTGGAATGTGTCATTGTCATCAAATAATGCAATTAATGCAGAAGTTTCAGGAAAATAAATAGTCAAGAACTGGGCCTCAAGCAGAAATTAAGAACGGGGCATTAGAAAACAAATAAACCTGAACTGCACTAACAGTGTATCTTAATGAGTCTCTATTAACTTTGCCAAGAAGGAATGCAAGAGTTCTCAAAGTAAGATAAAGTAATGATGAAATACCCTGGCTAACATCTGTATTAGGATTGATAGTTAGGGCATATTTCATAGAGTCGATGAGGGTTATTGAATGCGACATAACTTGAGCAACTTCATAGAATTCTTCAGAAAGTTCGTTCCCAGAACTATCCCAATCAGTTTCCACGATCTTTTCCAAAAGGTCGTTGCAATTAGATCTCAAAACGTCAAGCCTGCTTTTTATTACCGTAGCTTTTTCACTCACAGGTACTGAAGCGATAGCTGCGTTCAATCTCTCGATAAGTTCTTTGCCTACACCTTTATTGAAGACTTCGCTTAGTAATTTATTTGCCCTCTCAATTTCCTGAACAGTTGGAAAATCCTTTACACTGTCCGTGAGTGCATCCATAAGTTCTTTTCCACGCTCACTTATGACTCCCTCAAACTGGATCGTAAGTTGTTCCAATCTACGATTCTGAGCACGATTTTTAGAATTATGTGAAGGTAGATTTTCAAACAAACGTAATATAGAATCCCTGAAACTGTCATTCAACTTGGGGTCATTCCACCCAAGTTCTTTTCTCTCCATCTCTCTCACTTTTCAATTTTCGTATACGTAAATGACTTATAAGTATATTTGCATAAATTTCGTCTGAAAGCAAAAGAAAGAATTTCCTAAGTTCAATCTGCAGATGTCTTTTGATTGTTTTGCCGACTTTATTCGTAAGACATCATTGATTAATTTCTCTATAACTCATCTCTCAGTAGTATATAGAGCACTTCCATAGTATTTGAAATGTTCTTTGGAATGTGCAAAAAATATTGAACTTAAGTTAACTATGACAAGCATAGCGAAAAGACATAATAGCACTGAACTTTTGAGTGTATGCCGTGAGCCGGGATCGAACCAGCGACCTCCAGATCTTCAGTCTGGCGCTCTCCCAACTGAGCTACCACGGCGCTGCAAGTGAGCCGATGTTAAATCGTTATTTAATTTCTTTGACATGAATCACCCGATCATAAAATATATGCCGATATGCATATGCACTATGTAATGGAAGAAAAGCTGCCCGGCCTTAAAAGTCATGCTGATATCGGGGTAATGCAGTCCTACCTGCTGTCTTTTCTCTCAGGCACTGTTGTGGCGTTGTCTTATGTATTCCTGCCGCTCAGAATAATTGCGGCAAGTAGCATTGACTACGACACAATGGGAATCGTAATCTTTGTTTTCCTCTTCTTTTTCATGCTCAGTAGGGTCCCAAGCGGACTGATGGCTGCTTCTGAATACAGAAATTTTGCAGCACCGACGGCTTTTCTTCTTCTTTCAGCATCTCTATTCGAACTGTATACCGCAACGGTGCTGGAGCAGTTTCTGCTTTCCGGACTCGCTCTTGGGGCAGCAATGTCCTTCGCTATCGTAGCGATAAATGCGAAGCTGTCGGAAAGTTACAGCAGCCAGAAGATCGGTTTCAGGAAATGGGTAGCCCTTCTCCTTGGGGTACTCTCGTTTCCGTTTATTCTGGGATTTGATGCGCTTACGAGTATCCAGTATCTCCAGTTGATGTTTTATCTGGTTCTGATATTGCTTGTCCTTGGTGCCCTTTTCCTTGCCGCTGCGATAATAGGATTCTACAGCAAGAATGGCAGGCCTTTAAGGGATGACATGTTTGCAACTGTATCCAAGACTTTTGCACCCCTGAGGATGCTTTCAAAGATTGACAAGAAGGGTTACTTCCTGAGCACGCTGCTTATTGATACTTTGTTTGTTTTTTCAGCCTGGTCGATAATCATTTACCTTCCCTACTACTCCTACAAGCTCCTGAATTCGGTTTCAAGCCTGCTTGTCACCTTCACAATAGTTTCCCTTTTCTACCTTGGAATGAGATTTGCAGGACAGAAGTTGAAATCAGACGGCTTCAGGTTCGCTTCCTATTTTTTCAGACCTGTGGCATTTATCATAGCATTCTTCATGCTATCGCTCGCTACTACGTTCGACTTCATCCTTTACGCACTTCTCGTTTTTGCTTCCGTTGGTATATTTGAGGAGGGGGCGAAGCAGTTCGTCGAGTTTTCTTTCAGCAAGGAGGATCGGCAGATAGTAAGAAGATCATCACAGCTGCTGAAGATGCCATTTGTCGTTCTGGCACCTTTGTTCTCGTATGAGTTCTTCTCCATTTCCACATCATTGGGATTTGCGTCGGCAATAATTCCTGCAGCCATCTCACTCCTGGTTTCCACGTTCGCAGTCAGCAACAACTCATTGAGAGTTTTTGCACCAAGCTGAAAGTACTGCCGATAATATAACTGTCATATGTTGCAGAATTTGACCGTCACCAGTTTGCCCGTTATTTCATAACTTTTCATGAACCCGGGAATATTCATGGCTTCGATATCCTTCAAACTGATTCCATGCTGGTGCATACCGCTATTTTCCTTCGCCAGATTAGCGATATAATTTTCATAGATCAGAAGGTTTCCCGCTGGCAGGTATTTTCCTGCGAGATCAGAAAGATCTTTTGTCCCGTCTGACCAGTGATGATAAGAAAGGGATGAGAATATCAAATCAAATTTTTCTGTAGTGTTAATGTGGCTGCTTTTACCCACCACGCTTTTAACTCTCGGTGAAAGAGACATTCGCTCGAACCTCTTATTTGCGATCTTCACCATAGTACTGGAAGGATCCACGCACAGGATTTTAGCTTGAGGTAATTTCTGCGCTATCAGCACAGCTGCGATTCCCGGTCCGCTACCTACTTCAAGAATCGCTGTTGGATTCAGCGAAACAATATCTTGCAGGGCTTTTGAACAAACTTTTTTGTGCCGTCCGGACAGAGATGCAATAAGGGCATAGAATCTTGCAAAGACCGGACCGAACTCCTCCTTCTCTCCATTTGATATTCCTTCGTTACGTGTTGCCATTTCCTTTCTTCTATTTCGATATCGAAAAGTGATATAAAGACTGCACAGATCCGCAATAATCTGGTGAATGAGCAACAGCAGGTTCTAGCTATAATGTTTCACTTTTTATGCATTCTAATTCATAGGAATCAAGAGATGTTGACTTACGTTCACCACAAAAAATTACTGGG
>JBMFWM010000111.1:0-3402 GCA_049965275.1 Thermoplasmata archaeon
CGTGATGGTTTGCCTCTCACCATCACTATTTATCAACTGGAATGTGACAGTGTCGAGATATCTGCCGACCATAGATGTGCTCTGCATACCGTAATCTCAATTTCATTTACAAAGAGAGTGGATGTTGTAAGAGCAGTCTTTATGAATGAATGGTTTCTAATGTCGCTCACATGGATTGTAAACCCTTTACCCTTTCTTGGAATGAATTCCAATGACTTCTCAGTCAATTTGAGGGTACCCCTCATGCCATCGTAAATAGCCAGATCCATTCTAATGTAACTGTTCTGCAACTTTTTCCTCCTCCACTATATTCACGGATTTTCCTGCCCGAGCTGCCACTTCTGGCTTTAATTTAACTGTCCTGACTGCATATAATATTGCAAATATCAGGTATCCGAACGAGGCAATTACTGCTTCTGAAATTGGAAATACGGGAGGATACAATGATTCGAAGAGAACCCAGACAAAGATTACCGTTGCAATTATTGGCAGAACATAATGCTCCGTTATATGAATGAAGTTGAAAATTCCATGGTGCTTTTCCCTGAGTCTTAAGAACAAGGTCATAACACTGGTATTTAGCAGTATATGTGTTATTATTAACCCAAACAGAGCAAGAGTAGTTAGGAAATCGAAGGTGCTGGACAAAGTTGAATAAACCAAGGGATCAGACGTATTTGAATCAAATATTCTCAAGAAAGATTGTCCCAGCATCGCATTGATCAATACTGTTCCTCCAACTGCAAGCAATGACGCCATTAATCCAATGAATATTAAAGCCTTATGAGGGGTCACATATTTTTCATGAATTTCTGCAAAATAGTGTGGTAAAACCCCATCCCTTCCCATTGCAAAATATACTCTTCCAGCATTAGACTGCATGGCAACCGAATCCGAAAATGCTGAGTTGAAAGCTACCAGAGAAAGCATTATACCCCCAGCAATCCCAGTATACATCGTTGCAACAATTATTCCCGGGATGTTTGCCTGTGCAAAACCACTCATAAGCGAGACTCCCCATCCAACTGTAAGTGCATAAGCAACCTCTGTCAATACCATTCCCACTATTACGAGACCAAAAACAAGGCTTTTTGTGATAGCCCTGCTATTTGATGTCTCCTCCCCTAAAGGTGCCGAACCTCCATAACCTATGAAACTTGTAAGGCCAAATATCATCCCAAGACCAAGCCCGCTCAATGGGCCACCTACGCTACCAAATACTGGATTTGCTGTGAACGGATCAAAAACGGAGAGGGTATTGTCCTTTGCCTCAAAAATAATTATGGCTGACATAACCGCTAGGAATATTACTTCAAAGAATGCTGCTATTCTAATGTATTTCATCTGAGGGCGAATACCAGAAATTGCAAGAAAGATTGGTGCAAGGATGAAAACCAGAATGAAAGGAATCCATATCCATCCAGGGAGAGATATATGAAGAAAATAGGAAAGAACTCCGGGTAGTACAACACCCCCAACATATACGGGAATAGCAGCAGTGCTTGCAATCTGATACATCACATACAGAAGGCCGGATGTTATTGCAGGAGTTGGACCAAATGCTGTACCTATGTATCCATAATAACCACCTGCGCTTGCATGCCTTTTTGAAAGGTGGTAGAGAGTGTTCACCTCCAGGAACATCGTAACCGTGGCGATGAGAAATGCTAGAGGGGTCAGGAAGAAGGCAAAGGCAGCGGCAGACGTCATAAACGCAACTGTATCACATGCAGGGGCCATGGCCGAAATCTCTTCGGCAACAGCGCCCCAAACACCGACCTGATCTCTCTTGAGCCTGAAGTTTGTCTTGTCATTATTCATTGCTTGAATTCCTCCTTAGTGTCATACATATTTAATTAGTATGCTACTAATGTATTTATTCTTAGTGATAAATTGATGCCTATAAAACGGTATCCCTCTTAACATAGGTGGGAAAAACTCTTATATTTCCTCACTATTTTATTGAGATGGAAGGTTCAGAGGAAGATTCTCTCAAGGCCTTAGCGAAGAGAGATGTGGATGCCGGTAATTATCAAGATGCGTTTGATAAGTATCTCAAGTTAACGACCATCGATCCCACGAATTATTTGTATAAGTATAGAGCAGGTCTTCAACTCTTCAGAATGGGGAAATATCAAGAGGCACTAAAATTCTATAAGGATTCACTGCAAATTTATGAACAAAAGGATAACCCTGTAAAAATTGAACTGGCAGCACTTCACGGAATAATTGGAGATTGTTATCGTTCGCTAGGACAACAACAGTCTGCTATAACTGAATATGAAGAAGCACTAAAAATAGATCCCAGCCCAAAGACTCAACAAAAATACAAAACAAAGATAAAGGAGACCAAAAATTCTGGGAAGCGTAAGGTGAACAATGCTCATAAGGGAGAACATGACACCATTCTTGGTCTGGTTTTTGATGTTGTATCTATTATACTTCTTGTTTTAGGTTCCATGCTTCCTTTAGTTAGCTACAAGGTAAACATAAATGGAACCGTTTCAAATACTGTTTCACCGAATATATTTTCTTTCAATTACGAAATTGGGGCACAGATAATTTTTGCCTTAATTCTTCTAAGCATGGTTGTATTTTTAATTTTGGATTTTCTCGTCCTGGTTCTTACTCGACATGGAGATTTAAATTCAGTTTTAAAATATTATAAAGGGGCTGGTCCCAGTCCATTGGCAGTAATATTAGGAACAATCATATTTTTATTATTATCATATGGTGAAGTGCTTGTTTATAATCCAATAAGTAATTTTATAGAGAAGAGCACAGAACATATCGGACTTGGCCTGTTCATTATAATCTCAGCAATGGTAATCTACTTCTTCAGAGCAGCCTTCCAGACAAACAAAAAATATGTACCATACAATTCAAAAAGGAAGAAATTGCAGAATTCTAATTAACACGAATGATGATAGCCGTTTGATTACCTTAAAACTTCTTTTTTCCCATATTTGATCATTAACTCAGGCTATTTTATGTAATATGTCAATGTTTGTTTTCACACCATACATAAGCTCCTTAAACTTTTACGGCATCTCACTAATGATCCCGCCCTTCTCGATCCTGTGCATTCTGATCCTTGACGGTATGAGGAGAATTTCCTTGTTAGAATTTGACATAGTAGGATTTTAATGTACATCATAATTGCATGGTGGATGTACCGGACTCAATCAGATTCAGACAACATGTTCAGGGAAAGGTTTTCTTAATCTTACACAAAATTCGGGACACTATCGATACTACGTGCAAATCCCTGCATTTCAATATTTTTTATATTAATATCGACTCTCGTGTCTTTATAATGAGCATTTTATCAACTAAAATTTACAATTTCCAAGATAATCAAAACTTATATTCAAGGGTAATATCTGGTAAAGTTTAAGAAAT
>JBMFWM010000112.1:0-3323 GCA_049965275.1 Thermoplasmata archaeon
ATCCGGTCGGGCCCATAAATACAATATCTTGAAGATAAATATATTTCTCAAAACTTAAAACTTTGTTCTCGAATTGCATTTTTGAGTGAAAATCTAATGATAATAACCAAAATTCAAAACAACGTTTATTAAGGGCACAATAATGTATATATCATGGATCAAGAAGTCCAGATGGACATTAAGGATGTGAGACTCGTTGTTGAAAAACACCTTAAGGATTTGGGTATAGAGGGACCAGTTAGGATTGCATCGGCAAAATTCTTTCAGGGCTATTGGAGTGTTGCTGTAGTCTATTCAAGAGACATAGAAGTTGGAGATAAAAAGCAAAAGATAGGAATTATTGCCTCGTTGGTAATAAATGATTCTACAAGAAAGGTAGAGGCATTCAAAGAGAACCCAACATAAGGACGCTCTTTCCCATGGGATTGATCATCGAACAGATTGAAGTAAAGGGCACAAAAAAGAGTGCCAAATTCTCTGCATTGATAGATTCTGGGGCCGAAGGTAACTACATAAACGCTGTATTAGCTGGTGGAATTAGACCAGAACAGCTTGGATTTATGTCTTACGGTGAAATTCCAGTTTCTATTCCGGGAACATCGTCCAAGCACTTACATGGCTCGTTGACATTCGAGTATCTAAAAATGAATGGGATTGTAGTTTCTGAACCGGAATTCATAATTCTCGAAAATATGGATTTTCCAGCAATAATTGGAGTAGAAATACTTCAAATGATTGGATTGAAACTGGACTTCAGGACTGATACTATGAGTATCTGAATACCCAGTCGTTGTTGAAAAAGAGAAAAAAGGGTTTAGTTTCCTTTTTGCAATTTTTAGTAGAAGTAAGGTTTGTCATAAATAGAAATATATTTAGGTAACCTAACTATTAGGAAGCCTAATATGTCTAGAAAGGAACCGGATAAAATATCCAACCACGCAGTTGAAAATACTGAGGGACTCTGGACGGATTTTGGAACACTCATATCAAAATTCATGAAGATTTCAAGAGTAAATTCGAAAAGGGCACAACTCACATTACCGCAGGCCTGGGCATTGCAGGTGATATCAATGCAAAAAAGAATTTCCCCTAAGGAAATATCTTCCTATTCAGGAACGACTCTTCCAAGTATCACTGATTTACTGGATGGGTTAACTGCTTTAGATTATATCTATAGAATCAGAAGCAACGAAGATAGGAGGAGAGTTGAAATATCAATCTCAGAGAAGGGGAAAGAGAGGTTATTGACGTTTCAGAAAATGCAACAGTCAATGACAGAGCAACTTGAGAAGTCACTAAATAATGAAGATATGAATGCATTCTCTAGAATTATATCAACTATGGTAAAAGTTCTGAGTAATATGGAAAAAACCGATGGTGAATAAGTGTCCCCTGGAGAGAAATGCGATGGTGGAATTAGCAGAAGAATGCAATCCACATTTCACCCATATCTAATAATGGTCGGAATTGTGACGGGTGTATTGATGGGCGCTCTTGACAACCTTATCGTGACAACTGCAATGCCAGCCATAGTTGGCGCGTTACACCAGCCTAACGGTCTTGCACTCCTGATTGGTGCTTATATTACTTCATCCGCGGTAGGGATGGTTATATTCGGGAAGCTTTCCGATCACTTCAGTAAGAGGATAATCCTTCTGATAACATTAGCAATCTTCATCATAGGTTCAATCTTGGCGGGATTAAGTCTGAATTTACCAGAATTGATTGCATTCAGGGCAGTTCAGGGGTTCGGAAGTGGAGGGTTTCTACCTGTGGGGCTTGCTGTGATAGCAGTAATCCTGCCCCCTGCTGCGCGTGCTAAAATGACTGGCGCAGTAACTAGTTTCATTGGGATTGCCATTGTGGTTGGTCCTGAAATTGGAGCATTCATCGTTGATACAACAAGCTGGAGATGGGTATTTTACGTGAATATTCCGTTCGGCATAGTTTCCTTAGTTCTCGTATGGTTTTTACTGAGTCCATTAAAACCCATTTTGCGTGGAAAGTTTGATTATTTAGGTTCTATTCTTCTTGCCTCATGGGTCTCACTTCTGACATTCCCCTTAATAGAAATGGCATATTCTGGATGGTCTCTTAAAGACCCATTAACTATTGCCTTTTTTGTATCTGGTTTAGTGTTATTGGCTTTTTTCTTGCAAGTGGAAATGCATGTTGTGGAAGAGCCGGTCATACCTCTCAGAATGTTCAAACATAAAACAATAGTTTTTGACAGCATCCTTAGTTTCTTCCGTGGCGGGGTTCTTTTTTCCATCAGTACATTCATTGCCATATTTGTAACGGAGGTTCTTTTCGGAACAGTAAATATGCTCAGAAACGTTCTTTATGGTTTCGTCGTTCCTTTGGTGATAGGGTCAATACTCGGAGGGGTTTTATTGCCAAAGCTATCCTACAGATTTTTTTGCGTTATTGGAACGATTTGCATGACACTTGGTTTTCTCCCTCTTCTGAAAATATCACCGAGTACACAACCTTACATATTTGTGGGTCATTTTCCTGTCTTAGGTTTGGTGGAGGGGCTGATACCAATAGGCTTTGGCGTAGGCTTTACAATGGCAGCCACAACCCTTTCTGCACAATACTCGGCAGAGACGAGAGATATTGGAGCATCAAGTTCTATTGTGCAATTTATGGGCAATATTGGCGGAAGTATTATCCTCTCTATCTTGACAGCATTCATTTATGTTAGGTATAAAGAATTGGATTTGATGAATCGCGCGATTTCTACGAATTCTGGCAGATATGGAATTAATGCCATAGCTATGTCTTCCGCCATACAGGAATCTTTCATCATTTTGTTCATTCTATCTTTATTCACTATAATTTCGGCATTCTTCATCTATGGTCGTCTTCCACACATGTCTCGTGAATTTAAAGATAAAACATAGCAATCATATATAAAGCGTTCTGCTGTAACTAATGCAATCAGGTTTACACACTACATATTGGACTTGATTGCACCTATAATGAAGTCCGGTCGGGCCCATAAATACAATATCTTGAAGATAAATATATTTCTCAAAACTGCGTCATAGGACTTTCATGTGGGTTCACATAGCAATAACAATGAAAAAGCCCCAGATAACGGGGGATTTGCATAAAATGTATGAAATTCCTGTACTAACAATCTTTGTTTACAGTGCCTACCCATATGTTTGGCATTCGGGAGATACATTCTGGTCCAAAGTTACCCACACAAAAGCGAGAATAAACCAAAACTTAAAACTTTACTCTCGAATTGCATTTTTGAGGCTTTGGGACAATATTATTCCAGATACAGTTCCCTGTAGTCCTTGATCATCTCC
>JBMFWM010000113.1:0-3223 GCA_049965275.1 Thermoplasmata archaeon
ATTAAATTAGCCTTATGATCCTTAACGATTATATAGGAGGGAATATATCCGTCCGGTGTTTCCGAATAATAAATTCTGCCGTAAGATGGTTTGCATTGTTTGAGAGTTTTAGTTCTATGCGTTTAAGGAGCACAAACCACCTTCGTGATTCTATATAATCAGGTAAAAATATTGCACGCAAAATTAATAATTATATTAAGCATTATGGAGGAGTGCCTTTTACTTGTCGTTACTACGGCGGGTAGGCACCTATGCCCCAGAATGAGGATTTCTAATGTACGTTAGTATAGAAAAAGAATATGTTGCAAGAATACCGCCTGAAAAGCTCAGTGGAGATTATCTTAAAGCGGTTTCAGATGTTGCAAAAACATCTATCGAGGGTCGTCTTATAGATCTTGAAGAGCAGAATTACCAGAACCAGAAAGCCTTCATTATATCAGTTTTGTCCGTTGAACCTGTCGGTGAAGGTACCATTGTTCATGGCGACGGTGGTGTTTACCAATCTATAAAATATAACGCACTGGGATATCTTCCTGAAATGCAGGAAATTGTCGACGGCTTTGTCACTTCGGTCAAGGAATTTGGTGCTTTTATTAGATTCGGGCCATTTGAAGGTCTTTTACACAAGAGTCAAATAATGGATGACAGGATAGATATTGACCTGACAAACCAGAGAATTGTTGGTAAAGAATCAAAGCGTGAAATCAAGGTGGGAGACAAGCTTCGCGTAAAGATAGTATCTCTTAACCTTGCCTCATCGTCCGTAATGGACAGCAAGATTGGACTTACGATGAAACAACTCGGATTGGGCAAAGTTGAATGGCTCAACCAGGTCAAGAAGGAGAAAGCAAAATGAAAGAGATATTGAGGGCGTGCAAGAAGTGCAAGCTTCTTACCACAGAGAAAACATGCCCAATCCATGGCAGCGAAAAGACGACGGAGGAGTGGTCTGGATTCGTTCTTGTATCTGAACCGTCGGAATCTATCATAGCCCAGAAGGCAGGAATTAAACTGGCTGGCATGTATGCTATTAAAGTCAGGATGTAGGTTCAAAGTATCCTCATCCATTAATGCTGAGATTTCAGCAACAAAGCATATTTTATGTACTTCAGAATATCTGAGGACCCTTGGATCAGGAGTCAGGATAGTTTCTGTTGGAGATGTTACAACAGAGAGAATAGTTGATTCTGGATTAGTCCCTTATTTACAAATTGTTGATCTGAAGACCAAGCGATCTGAATCGAACGCATTTAGTCACGTTGAAGGGTCAATTGTAATTAAGAATGAAGCAGGAACGATCTCGCATGACCTTTTTTTCCTGATACGGGACATATTTACTCAAAACAAGCCTGCCAGGATTGAAGTAACGGGCGAAGAAGATCTCGCAGTATTACCAATAATTTATTATTCAGATGATAATACGGTGGTTGCCTATGGCGTACCAGATGTCGGAATGGCATGCCTTAGGGTTGACAGTCATCTTAAATTGATTGTAAATAACATGCTTGAGAGGATGGAAATAGAATGCCAGAATTAAAAATCGAAAGTGTCAAGGAAAACTCCCTGTTGAAGAGGAAAGAAGTCAGATACAGAGTAACTTTTAATAAGGAAACAACACCCAACAGGATCAAGATAAAGGAGATCATCGCAAAGAACTTTTCAGCGAATCCAGAATTGGTGATTGTTGATAGAAATATCCAGGAAACCGGGAAACACGAAGTTATTGGATATTCTAAGATATATGCTGACAAGAAGAGTGCAATGCTCTACGAGCCTGATTATGAATTATTCAGAAATGGCCTCAAGGAAAAGAAGGCAGAGGGACAGTAGATGATGAAAAGAGAGCTATATGTCGTTGAAAATGATAAACTTGTAAGGAAGAGAAGGTTCTGTCCAAGATGTGGCCCTGGTGTGTTTTTAGCTGAACATGACAATCGATATACCTGCGGCAGGTGCCATTATTCTGAAACCAAGAAGGTACCTACAAAAAGTAACTCAGGTGAATCACCAAAACCAACCCCCAAGAGCAAAGCATAATATCAGCACCAGATTACCTTTTTGATGCAGCGAATAGGATCGGCCGTTCTCCCGCTTCATTATGGTCATCCTCCAGAAAAACTCTTCAGGAGAATGATCCAGCTTTCAGGTATACTTTCAACACTGATTGTAGAAAAATTCGGGACTGATCAATTACTTGAAAAGCTTTCAGATCCATTCTGGTTCCATTCTTTTTCGCTTGCAATCGGCTTTGACTGGAATTCCAGCGGAACAACGACAGCCACCATGGCTGCGCTAAAGGAATACAGCAATCGAAATGATTCCTCCTTCAAGATACTCGGCGGAAAGGGCGAGAAGATGTCATCTGTTCGTCCAGAGGCAATGAATTCAGTAGCCTCAGGTTTTATAAACGAGTCGAAAATTTACAATATTTTAGACTCGGCAAAAACTATCGCAAAGGTTGATCAGAAGCTCCTTCAGGACAGCTATGATCTGTACATGCATTTTATCGTCCTGGATGACAAATCTAGATGGGCGATAATCCAACAGGGCATGAATCAGGAGACCAGGCTAGCAAGAAGATACCATTGGCTATACAAAACAGCTAGCAACATGATTGATGACAGCCGCGCAGGTATTTCGGCAGTAAAGCGGGAAGAAAGCGTCCTTGATTTATCCACTCGCCAAAGCGATGAGAACAGGAGAGATATGCTAGAATTAGTCAGGGATGATCCCATGAGATACAGGCATCTTTTCGGGGACAGGAAACAGATGACCCTTTTTCCAGAGAAAGAGAAAGTACTGGATCTTAATCACCGCGTTGACTGGAACAAGTTGCGCGAAATTTATGAATACGCACCTTCTGACTTTGGTGAATTGTTCATGATGCATGGCGTAGGCAATTCAACAATCAGGGCAATCTCATATCTTGCTGAGATAGTATTTGGTTCAGAGCCATCTTTCAAAGATCCTTTAAAATTTTCATTTGCTCTAGGCGGAAAAGATGGTATACCCAAGCCAGTGAACTATGACGATTACGATAAGTGTCTTTCTTTCTACTCCGATGTCCTTTCCGACTTCAGGATAGGTAGTGAAAAAAGCATGATCATGGTAAAGAATCTCGCGAGGGCAGGATTCCGCCTGTCTTCCCCATGATGTGAGGAAAACTGGCTCTTCTGGTATTTCATAGCGGCAGGTTTTCGTCGATTAAATGTCACCCCAAATA
>JBMFWM010000114.1:0-3057 GCA_049965275.1 Thermoplasmata archaeon
TGAAATTCTATAATGAATTCATGACCGGATCATCATTTCATAACTGTTGAGACCCTAATTTAGGCCTCCATGCAGGTCCTCTCACTTTTTCGTGCCGATGCGATAGCGGATAACCTTTGGCTTAAACAAAAATGTAAAAAATGAGGAAATTCTGCTTTTAAGTTGGGGGATGAACAGCTGCAGAATCCTATTCCCGCCTTCAAACATTCTAAAAGCTTTGACTCCTCGCATCATTCATTTTAAGGAGGCATAATACTAAATCTGCCCTGTCAATGGATTTGTGGAAAAAGTATTACGATCGCGATTCATTTGCTGCTGAGAGATTATGCGGCTTGAAGTTTCCGGCCTCTTCAAAACATATGAGGGAAAAGTGCCGGCGCTGACAGATGTTTCCTTCTCCCTTGAGGAAAACGGTATTTTTTCACTTATCGGTGAGAATGGTGCCGGAAAGACGACCCTGGTTCGAATTCTTTCCACACAATTGCTTCCAACCTCCGGAACCACAACTATCGATGGCGTTGATGTTGTTTCCCGGCCTAAAGAGATACGCGAAAGGATTGCAGCGGTTCCACAGGAGGCGAGGGCGGTTCCGTGGATGACTCCCATCCAGACAATCACGTCCTATCTGATGTATCGCGGATACAATCATGCAGAAGCAATGCAGATGGCTTCTGATACGATTCGAAGGCTTGGCATGGAAGAGTTTGAGCATCAGAAGAATAGAAAACTTTCCGGCGGTCAAAAGCGTAAAGTTCTGGTTGCCACAGTTCTCGCGTCAGAAGCTGATATAATCTTCCTCGGCGAACAATCCACAGGCCTTGATTATATATCCAGGAAAGATCTATGGACCTTATTCTCCTCCATCAAGGACAAAAAGTCCATCATTCTTACCACACATTACCTTGAAGAAGCGGAGGCACTTGCATCAAGGATAGGAATCTTGAATAAAGGCCACCTCGTTGGATTTGGAACAATGGAAGATCTCAGGAACTTATCCAAATACCCATACAGTATCAGGGTATCTTCACCGGACTTCGAGTTAGAAGGCGATTCTTAAAAGTAGTGCATCTGGCAGAAGGAGGTACTCAGATATTCACCTACGAGGATCAGGTATACAATCTTGTCAGCATCCTAATATCGAGAGGGCTCAGGTTCACTGTTCAGGAAATATCGTTAAACACAATTTTTGAGAACATCATTTATGGAGGCGCAAGGAATGACAAGACATCGCAGTAGCCAGCTTTACGCATCGGTCCTTGTTAATTCCCTGTATGCAATAGTCAATTACTCGGTAACGCTCATAAACACGCTTCTAGCTCCTCTTTCAATTCTTGCAGTGGTAACTTTTGCAAGCCACGGGACACTTCTGCCTGTTGCTGCAGAAGGTGCACTGATTATGAACATGGTTGGAAGCGGGACCTCGATGCAGGGCGATCTATCTCACCTGAAAAATGACATGAGGCTCCAGGGCATGGTGGTAAGCTCGCCAACAGGACCGGGGATTTATGTAGCCGGAATGGCTATTTCTCAGATAGTCTATAGCCTGCCAACTCTGGTTCTTCTGGCGATATTCAACATATTATTCGTTCATCTAACTGCAATTGGGGCACTCATTCTTACGGCCGACATGGCCACTATATTCACGTTTGCCGTTTCGCTGGGATTCTTTCTGTCCACGCTGTCAACGGATATAGTGCAGAGCTGGGCCTTTGCCGGAATATTATCGCCAATTCTGACAACTATACCGCCCGTATATTACCCTATCAGTTATATACCTCTTCCGTACAGGTATCTAGCTTATATTTCACCTACAACGTATGCCGCGCAGATTGCGCAGAGCCAAGCTGGTTTTGCAACACTATCGGTATTGCAGACTGCTGTTTACTGGCTGATACTTATCGTAATAACGCTGATATTCACCTTTATTGCAGTAAAGAGATCTCGTTGGCGAGATGTCTAGAGGATATGATGAGAATATCTGGTAAACTGTTATGAATGGAATATAACCGAGATCGTTATATAGACTGTGCTTCTTTTACCTTACCATACTATTACCGTCTATTGTATAGAAGAGCCTTCATTGAAACATGACGACTCAAGTTGTACCTAATCCTCTTACTTGAAAAAGATTGATGCCAGCTAAGATTGATCATTTACGAAAACAACGCTGAATGGGCTATAATGTCAATCAAATGAATTTGATCATCTTCAGATCTGGTTCTATCTCTCTCTTTATGATATCATCTATTCCGACGCCTTCTTCCTGCGCCTTTTTGCATAAAGAGACGGTGGTTTCATGGTCCAGTGTTCTCTGCTTTCCCTTTCTATCATAAACAAGTATTTCGCCAAAGTCTTCGCAGTCTATCAACTGTTCCCGCTAACCTGATCCAATATTTAAGCTTCTTTTATCGTTCTTTTGCAACAATATCGAAATCCGATATCTATTAATATCGGAAAGCGATATTGTATCGATAGATATGTATGGATACAATGAACACAGAGAAGGAATGCATGGTGGACATGGAAGGCGCAGGTTCATGGGAGGAGTCGGTTTCAGGGGTCTAAGGCATTATGTCCTTGAACTTCTCAACGAAAAGCCAATGAAGGGTTCCGAAATAATGTCGGCAATAGCGGAAAAGACAATGGACAGGTGGAAACCAAGTCCAGGTTCAATATACCCGCTGCTCAGAAACCTCGAATCGCTGGATCTCGTTGTTCGGAACGAGAATGGATCATATTCCATAACCGAAGCCGGGAGGCAGGAAATCTCATACAGGAGAGAGGTTATGAGAGGCTTTGGAGGAAGATTCGGACCGAACACCATCGAGGATATGATCAATGAGATGGAGAACTACGTGAATTACTTCAGCGACCTTCCGGAAGAGACAAAATCGAATATCGATGCGCTGGTCAAGCTAACTGCATCTCTAAACCGCCTTCTGGATAAGCTGAAGTCTAAGGATCAGTAGGTTTCCTACCAATATCCTTATATTTTATATTTGTAAAATTTTCATTTTTTTTTATCTGGAAATAAAAATTAGATTGGTATTTTTATAA
>JBMFWM010000115.1:0-2992 GCA_049965275.1 Thermoplasmata archaeon
ACTCTCACCAACCACACCGGAGGTGGTCACAATCTATATTGGAATGAGACTGTGTGAAAATTCCCGGATACGATATTCTAGAGCTTTTCGGGCGATAAGTTTATTCATGAAGCCGTATTATGCTGGGTGATGAGTGGATCATATGTTTCAGGTACAGGCAGGAGACAGCTATTGCTTCTTCCAGACATGATCGAGGACTATGTGGAAGAGTACAATCCCGCAAGATTCATCGACACTTTCGTTGACAGCATTGATCTTCATGATCTGGGTTTCAGGTATTCTGTTCTCGAGAATGGCGCTGGAAGGCCTTCTTACGATCCACATGATCTGTTGAAGATCTATCTCTGGGGTTATTACAATGCCATACGTTCTTCAAGGAAACTTGAGGCGGAATGCCATCGTAACATGGAGGTCATGTGGCTTACCTGCAAACTCACCCCGGACTTCAAGACAATATCGGATTTCAGGAAGGACAACATTGACTGCATGAAGGATGTGTTCACGGCATTCAACAAACAGTGCCTGAGTGAGGGTCTCTTCGGGGGAAAGACAATAGCCATAGATGGTACAGATAAAGGCATGGAATTCAAGGGATCGAACCTACACAAAGGATACGGTGGAAAAGCAAATCACCGATATGGATGAGAAGGTCGGGAAATATTTGAAGGATATGGATGAGAACGATGCAAATGAGAAAGACGAACCGAAGATAACCAACATGAAGGAAAAGATAGAATCCATGAAAAAGAGGATGGAAAAACTGAAGGAGATAAAGAAGACCATGGATTCAGAGAAGAGGGATGAGGTATCCCTCACCGATCCTGAAGCAAGACTGATGAAGACCAGGAATGGCATGGATGTCTGTTTCAATGGGCAGATATCAGTGGACCAGGAGAATCATCTCATCGTTGATTATGATCTGACCAACGATCCAACCGACTATGCTTCGCTTGTACCTCTGACCGCGAGGTCGAAGGGATTCCTTGGATCTGATAACATGGAATCCCTCTCTGACAGGGGCTATTTCTCCATGGATAATGTAAAATCCATGGCTGATGATGGCATTGACGCATACATTCCGGAGGCAAAACATGGAATGCCTGATAAAAAGACAGGAATACCGAAACCCGAATTCCATGAATCCAAATTCGTATACAACAGTGAGAAGGATATCTACATGTGTCCGGAGAAGAATGAGATGCACTACCTCAGGAACCAGAAAACAGTGAAAGGTGTGAAATACAAGATATATGCAACAGCTGCGTGTGAATCCTGTCCCGTCAGGACAGGTTGCACAGAATCCAAAAGAGGCCGATGGATCTGGAGGTGGGAACATCAGGAAGTCCTAGATCAACACAGGAAGAAGATGAAGATCATAGGCCATGAGAAGATGAGGAAGCGTAAATCCATGGTGGAACACCCCTTCGGTACGATGAAGAGGGCAATGAATGCGGGTTACACACTGCTGAAAGGGAAGAAGAAGGTAAAGGGAGAATTTGGCATCATTGCACTTACATACAACATAAAGAGGGTTATCAATATAAAAAATGGGAAGAGTGGGAATCATAAACCAGGAAATACTTTTAATAGAACATTATTCGAGGAATTTTATGCATCCACAATCTAAATAACACTCTATTTCTAGATAATAGGGCATCGGTAGACATAATTTCTCCGGGAATGTAAAGTTACTTTCAATCTGTTCTGATCAAATCTGCATAACTCAAATAATTTTCACACAGTCTCGAATCGCTGTTCTTCTTCGAGGAGTCGAACGAGACGGTTTCCCAGCCCCTCTTCCTGCATTCTCTCACGATATGCCTCCCTATGAAGCCGGATCCGCCGGTTATCAAGACCTTCATGCCCGGTGATGTCAAAATTTCATTATTAAGTTTGTTTAATTTTGATCCATTGGGCGGTATCCATATACAATGCCTGGGAATATGAGAACACCATAAATGCTGAGATCTGGTCACAATTTGTCAGGGCAGGGCACTACAACGAGGCCTTGTTTATGGCAAAATGCATGATCAATCCCGATACTAATATTTTCGGCCCTGAAATATTCAGGACCGATTGACTTCAAGCTTCTTTATGTCACTCTCCACCATTATCCTCACAAGGTCGCCAAACCTTGTCCTCGGTTCCCATTTCAGCTTTCTCTTCGCCTTGGAGTAATCTGCGCGATAGTTGTCCGATTCAAGGGGCCTGAAGAACTCCCTGCTGACCTTGACCTTTGTTGATCCATCTGATAATCCGACCTCGTTCATTCCGCTGCCGGCCCATTCCAGATCCGTTCCGATCTCTTTGAACGCAGCCTCTGCGAATTCCCTCACCGTATGCGACTCGCCCGTGCCTAGGACGAAGTCATCCGGCACATCCTGCTGGAGCATCATCCACATGCCCTCCACGTAATCCTTGGCGTAGCCCCAGTCCTTCACTGCCGAAAGGTTGCCAAGTATCACTGGTTCATCTGATCCATGGTAGATCCTTGCAACCGCCCGTGATATCTTCCTGGTTACGAATTCGGGGCCCCTTACCTCGGATTCATGGTTGAACAATATGCCGTTTGCCATGAAGAGCTTGTACGCCTCCCTGTACGTACGGACAGTCCAGATACCGGCCAGTTTCGAAACAGCGTATGGGCTCCTGGGAAAGAATGGAGTCATCTCATTCTGCGGGGCCTCTTTCGGCTGCCCGAAGAGTTCTGAGGTTGCTGCGAAATATAATCTTGTATCAGGGGACGCATCCTTGACTGCGTTGCACACATTGAGCGTGCCACCTATGTTAGCATCGTATGTGGATAGGGCATTCTGGAAGCTGTACCCGACAAAACTCTGTGCCGCAAGATGGTATAATTCCTCAGGTTTCTCCTGCTGGAGAAGATTGGAGAGAAAATTGCCATCAGTTATGTCCCCATAATGTATCAAGATCTGTTTTTTGATATTCTCCGGCAGCAGATCCAGGGTGCCCTGGGTCATGGAACTGTTCC
>JBMFWM010000116.1:0-2899 GCA_049965275.1 Thermoplasmata archaeon
AAAAGGAATCCTGAGATGGGTTCACTACGTCGCGAGACAGTAGGGTTGCTTCTCCGTGGGAGTGCATGATGTCTGAGGGGAAGGAGCCTTTAGTACGAGAGGAACGGGGGTTCGTGGCTTCTGGTTTACCGGTTGTCTGGCAAGGCAAACGCCGGGTAGCCACGCCATACGCGGATAAAAGCTGAAAGCATCTAAGCTTGAAGCCGCCCCTAAAAATAGACATCGTTATTAGGTCTCTCCTAAAAGAGGAGATTGATAGAGCCGGGATGTAAGTGCCAAGCTTCGGCGAGGCATTCAGTCCACGGCCACTAATCGACCGAATGCACAATCAATGCTAATACAACTAAACCGGCGTTGTTAAATATTTTTTTACATTTATGATAGAATTCTATCATCAAAGCAAATCTTACATTGCAGTATGTATTATCTGCGCTGCATAATCGTTTTGTACGTGAGTATATGACCTTTCAGTCAGGTGTCAATGATTCACCACTTGACTATAAAGCGGCGACAGTTTACAACAAGATTGTAATAAATAAAAATCTCCTGTATTTATGGGATTCATCCATGACTTGCTGAATTTACCAACAATTAAATAAAAGCTTTAAAACGATTTTTATTTTCCTGCAGGGTTTCTTCCTGCAAGAAGATTAGAAATAACTGTATGGGCATGTCCAGACACATTCTGGATCGCAATTTCCAACCCTTGCATATGTCCGGTTGCTATAGCTGTTCCAGCTACACCTGCAGAGACTCCCATTGCTACTAGTATTCCTTTTGCTAATGCCAATCCTGTTAAGACCATATATGTTCATAAGCATCTATGATAACCATTTTTTGGTTCATTTTTGTACCAAAAAATTTTCTGGAATAGGTTGAATCGATAACTGAACACATATTTGACTTTGCACAGTCTGTTAAGAAGACCCATAATAGCTTAAAATCCGCTCTTTATAAGCATAATAATGGGCGGTATGGCATAATACGTTCAATATGGGCAGATCATAGAATAGTGTCCCAAGACCTCTTTTGTGGCAGTAGGAAATAATTCGGGTGTTAGTTGGATCTCAATATATCGACATCTATATATAGGTGCCTACAATATCTGATTTAGGTAATCAAAATGGACAAAATGAACAACTGTGGATGCGGATGTGGATCTGGAAAACATGGAATGAGAGGAGACCGTTATGAAAGGACTGTTTCTGAGGGACTTGAGGATTACAAGGATCAGCTCGAGGCTGAAATAACTCTTCTCGAAAAGAAGCTGGAGCGCATAAAAACCGCACAAAAAGAAAAAGCTGTTAAGGAGTAATCTCTTTACAGCTAATATTTTAATTACCATATGATATGATATAGATCTGGGTATTGAATTCTGTTCAGTATTGATCAGGGATAAATGCAATTGTTTGGATTGTGGTTAGAATGACAGGAAAAAATTGCATGTGCAGATGTGGCCCATTTAAGATCAATCTGATACCACCTGGAGTACTGAAGCCACTAATCCTTAAGATCCTTATGGAGAGACCCATGCATGGGTATGAAATAATGAACGAGATTTCAAAGAGAACGGATGGCTTTTGGAGACCAACAGCCGGGTCTATCTATCCCGCTCTGAACTCACTTGTTAAGGATGGGCATGTTGAACGAAACGAAATGCGCCAGGGAGAGCGAGTAAGACAGGTATATGTCCTAACCGAGTCGGGGAAAAGGGCTATAAAGGACATAAACATACTATCGTCTGACTGGATGGCTGGATTGGACAAAATATACCGGTTGTGGTGAGATTTGGTGAATTTTATGAAAACTGGAAATATTAAAGATAAGGTCCCCCCCGGGTCCAGTTTTTATGATGGCTTCTTTTGAACTAGCCTTTCTGGTTATACAGTTCTTAGTTGGTATGTATGTAAATCTCTTCGTGACATTGCCGCACACCCTATCATTTTTAGGAATGATGGGTTTTGTGGGCATATATTCGGGATTCGCTTTTGTAATGGTACATATGATGTTAGGCATTTTGGTAGGACTGACTTCAATAGGTATTTTATTTGCATCTGCGTTCAGCGGAAAATTCAATAAGTCAATCCTTCCCATATTGCTTCTTCTGTCCATCATTCTTGCCGGTGTTAATGGACTTTTCTTTATTTTCGACGGCCAGAACAACATAAATTCTTATCTCATGTCAATGGGATTCATACTCGCAGTAATCTTTGATGTAATGATAATATCCGATTCGAAGCCGAAGATAAATATCCCAACGGGCGGTACCTCTGTCAATTAAACCATGACTTTGTTCGAACCCATCGCAGATAATTGGGAAGCAGGAGAAATTTACAGATATTTTCCAGATGGTCAGGGAGTCTATTGACTAAAATAGAACTATTTGTCTGTTGCTTGGCCCTGCTGGTGATACAACACTGTTGAGTCATTAAGAAGTTTTGATGCTGGCGATCATTCAAACTTAAGAATTTATGAATTCTTAGGAAACGAAGGGATGGTTGCGTCAACTTTCATTACTGAAGATTCAGTTTATCACATGGATAATAATGGATCCAGTCTAATCCGTTTTTACAACGGGAAAATCCATGATCATCTTTCCTGGATTATTTCCGTTTCAAAGCAGCATTGTGATACCGGAATATTCACCCTTCTAGTCATGCAACTTATAAGCGGATCAAACGGGATGTTTGTCAACATGCTTGCTCTCTTCTCGATGTTGCCGGGAATCGATGTATCATATAAGACAGAGAAGACTCTATTCTTATGATGGGGCCATATTTGCCATTCACAATGTGCATGTGCTAAAATCGAATAGGAAAGTTGTAAAGAGATAGGATGCAATAACTTAAATATTGTAAACACGGGTGTAAATGTAATGCGCCCCGGTTTCATCATATAT
>JBMFWM010000117.1:0-2853 GCA_049965275.1 Thermoplasmata archaeon
TTGTTATTCTCCAGTGTTCTTCCTGATCATTTGGTAAAAAGTAAAGTGATTCAGAAACATCATATACAGTGTTTTGATTTGCGTTGTCGTTAAATGAGAATAAAGATCATAACTGTTGCAGTGATCGCCATATTCCTGGCGGTTTCATTTCTTCCTAGCCTGAGCAGTGCATCCATTCCCCCCCTCGGGGCACAGCCATCGTCACTCCCAAGCATTCCGTACAATTACGACGGATCGATATATAATATAACATCGAGCAACTGGACATCTTACTTTGACGACATATACAACAACAGAGCCATTGTTTCATTCAACTGGTCCGGGAATGCCACCGAGGATCTCATCCTCTTTGATCTGAGCTACAAAGGTCTCAATCCCTATGGACTGCAGATCGTCACCCAGCTTTCATCCATCGGTGAACCCTCCCTGAAGAACTTTACCATCGCTTTCAACAGAACAAAATCGATGAGCTCTCAGGTTCCAGGATACACGAACATTCAGGCACTAAATGCAGGCGCCTACCCAGGTTTTTCATGGTCCGTTCCAAAAATTAATAAACCCGGGCTCCAGGATACCTATATAGGAATAATAGTAGCTCTCATAGCCTCGATATTCGTACTTTATTTCATTTTTAACCGCAAGAGGTAATACTAAATATCGAAGGCAGCTATTGTGGCACAGTAATGAAAGAAAAATTCGTCATTGGAGTGACCGGTGGTTCAGGTTCGATTCTCGCTCTGACTCTCCTCAGGAATCTTGAAAATTATGAAACACACGTTGTCGTAAGTGACGGCGCCAAAAAGGTTTTCAGGGAGGAGATTGGGTCAACTGATGATGAGCTACTGAAGCTTGCCTCTTATACATATGATGATAAGGACATATCGGCAAGGATAAGCTCTGGGAGCTTTAAATTCAAGGCAGCGGTAATCATACCCTGCAGTATCTCAACACTCGGCAAGGTCGCATCGGGAATCTCGGACACCCTTGTTACGCGAGCCTGTGCTGTGGCACTTAAGGAAAGAAGGAAACTTATTCTGGTTCCGAGAGAGATGCCCCTGAGCACCATAGTACTGGAAAATATGTATAAACTCTCTCTGGCGGGCGCTATAATTGCTCCGGCAAGTCCGGGTTACTATACCAAGCCGAGGAGCGTAGATGACATGGTAAATTTTGTTGTATCCAGGGTTCTAGACCTTATGGGAGTTGAAAACGACCTGATCAGAAGGTGGAGGTCTGGAGAGAAGTAAATTTCTTGCAGATCACATGCTTGGACGTCTCGCAAGATGGCTGCGTATTCTGGGTTTTGACGCTGAATATGCTGCTTCAAGTCTCAGTGACACTGAAATAATAGAGAAATGCAAAAGCGATGATCTGTTTCTGCTAACGAGAGACAAGGAACTGCATAGCAGATATCCCCGATCCCTTTACATTACGTCACAGGACCATCGGGAACAGATCAGGCAGTTTTTATCGACTTTTACTGTCGATAAAAATCTTGTATTCACAAGATGCACGGAATGCAATCATCCGCTTGAAAAGAGAGATTCAGCCGATCTCAAAGGAAACATTCCAGAAGGAGTAGGTGAAAGGTTCTCTACAGTGCTCTATTGCTCGAAATGCGGTAAATACTACTGGGAAGGAGATCACTACGACAAAATAGTTGAATTTCTTAGAGGGCTGGGCATAGAGATATGAAGACACTCCACATTGATGAGCAGACACTTGACTTACAGGTCGAGGGAATAAACGATCTATGGTATATCCAGAATATCATCCACGCGGGGGATTCTATCCTGACTGCCGTCAGGCGGAGAACTGAGAAGCAGGAAGACATGGCGAGATCAAAGGAAACAGAACGCGTTACTGTGACTGTCACACTGCAGGTCGAAAAGGTAGAGTTTCAGGCATTCTCTAACAGGCTCAGGATACTTGGTCTTGTGAGCTCCGGTCCCGACGAGATAATGGGAGAGCATCAGTCAGCAATAGTAAAACCGGGTGATATTCTGAAGATCCTCAAGCAATCCTGGAACCAGTCGGAACGAAAGATGCTTCAGGAGTCCACGGAGGAGTCTTCGAAGACAACCGGAATATTCATCGCTGCAGATGATGATGTAGCCAATGTTTACCTGCTCAGGGCATACGGAATACAAGGAGTTGGGCACATTGACTCTGGAAAAAGTGGAAAATATTATGATTCCTCTTATTCAGAAGAATCCTTCTTTCGTCAGATAGCAGACAGTATCAGGCCTTTACTTTCGGGAATGGTGCCCATAACCATACTGGGTCCTGGCTTTGCACGTGATAACATTGCAACATATCTCAAGGACCAGGCAGAGTTTTCCAAGCATCCTATCGTAACTCACTCTTCATCGAGAACGGATGAACAGGCAATATACGAGTACCTGGGAAGCGAAGAGGCAAGGAAGACGTTGGAAAGCACCCGACTTTCTAGGGAACAGAACTCAATTGATTCCTTCATGAAGGCGCTGAAGTCAGGCGGTCTCGCTACCTACGGTTTTGATCAGGTGCAGACTGCTATCGATTCAGGTGCCGTTGCAGAACTGTTGATCTCCGAGGAAAAGGCCAGGGATCCGAAGCACAGGGATCTGTTAGAAAAGTCAATGCGCATGGGAGCTAAAATCAGCATACTGAGTTCCCATAGCGATCCAGGCATCACGCTGAAAGGATTTGGAGGCGTTTCAGCCATCCTCAGGTATGCAATATCCTGATAGCCAATAATTCGAAGGGTCAAAAAAGGTAATATAATTTATAAGGCTTTCCGCTAGATTCGCTCCGATAGTGTAGTCCGGCCAAGCATACCGGCCTTTCAAGCCGGCGACCCGGGTCCAAATC
>JBMFWM010000118.1:0-2840 GCA_049965275.1 Thermoplasmata archaeon
CCAAGTTTGATAAGCGTGAGTGCTCTATATATTTAACTCAGTTCGGAGATACTGCTTTAGAATCCTCCTTCCCAGGGATGAAATAATGTGCCTTAAATTTCTAATTACTCGATGCCCTTAACTGCAAGATGCCCCACAACTCACACCGTTCATCTACATGTTACACTAGAACTTTATAAGAAGCTAATGAATTACTACGATATGATGTTGGATTCAAGCAGCGTCATGGATACCGGATCCTTGAACGAATATAGAAAAATTGGGCCAAAACTTGCTCCTATTATGTATGATGAATACAAATCCTTCGATGTAGTGAAAGTTTTCAATTTCGTTTCAAAGTATCTCCGTAAGAGCGACTACATTCTATTTGCTGGCGCATATCATAACGCCTCCCTTCAGATGCTGAATTCCATGAAGTTCGAACACCTTTATGGATTTGATACCAGCGAGATGTATAATGAATCAAGCTTATATGATGAACCTGGATATATCAGGATTAAATACTTTAGAATTAACATAGAGGATACCCACTTTCCGTCAAACTTCTTTAAGGCAATTTTTTCCCTCTCCGTGATTGAGCACTTAGACTATTCTGGAGGCGAAATATTCGGACATATTGAAAACTTCTTGAGAGAAGCAAGGAGATTGCTTGAGGATAATGGATTTCTGGTAATTACTACGGATTACAATGATCATGCCAGATTCAAAAGGGGACAGAATGTTTTTGACAGAGAAGGAATACTAAAGATCATAATGATAGCAAAGCAATTAGGCTTTGAACTAATGTTTGATCCTTCCCTTGAAATTAAGGATAAACCCGTTTATTTTTACCATATGAATTATACATTCATATTTATCGCGTTCGTCCTGCATAAAAAGATGGGAACTACGGCGCCAACAGAAGTCAATATTTTGACCCCCCAAGACCATAGGGACGGCATTTCCATATACGCGAGGATGCTTCAGAGAAGATTTGAAGAGGTAGGAATCAAGGTTCATCTGTATCAAAGAGAAGACGAAATCAAAAATGAGCATCCAACTATTCTCGAGTTATTCAGTGGAAAACTACAGGATTTACCAAAAAACAGAAGAACAATCATTGAAATGCATAACACTCCAGCCTCATCCATAAAGCGGTTTTTATATTATCTTTTAAGGAATAGATCAATAGAAATGGCAAGATTCAGTGTGAAACAGAACAGGGAGTTGAGGCGTTATACGCTGCTAATAAGGAGCCCTGAATTGATTATGGGGCCCCTTTCAAAGGCATCCAGCTACTTCTTTATGCCTCACATAGCATACCCAGACTTTGGTATAAGGGCTGACCCAAGTGGAATATGCATCGGCACATTCGGTTTTCTATCCAAGAACAAAAGGTTTGAAAGTATTTGTGACCTTGCTGTTAGGCTCAACGTCCCTGCAATCATTCTAATGAGCAAAAACGATTCATCTACCGTTCTGAAAATACAGAAATATGCTAATAAAATAATCAGAAAATATTCAGCATTTGAGAATATAAAAATATCGTTCGGTTTCCTTACGGAAGATGAGATCCTGCAGGAGCTTAAAAATTGCAGCCACATCATCTTCAACCAGAAAAATTCAAAGATACAAACGAGTGGGTCCTACCGCTTTCTTGCCCAACTGGGTGTACCAATCATTTCCACTAATTCGTTTCAGGCCATTGAAAGCCAAGTGTACAGGGTTAAATCACTGAAGGAAGTAACACTAGATTACCTTAGGCAAACGAAGGAACCTGTAAATCAGGATGACGGCTTCAGGTATCTGCTCAACATTTTGAGATACGATATGAGGTGAACCTTAGGAAGATTTAGGAACAGTACTGCCTTCCTTGGAGCCATCTTTTCAGAGAAGACAGAGGATTACAAGAAAAGGTGCCTTTACATTCTGGTGAAAAACTACGAAATCAGTTAGTCCCTATATCATCTATTGAAGTTATCGTAATTCTTCTACTCAGTTGCAATTTCCTAACTTTTCCATTACGAATCTATTTGCCTATTGTTATGGAATGTTGCTACAAGCAAATGCGTCAGTAATATACGGTGAAATAGGATTCTCCAGCTCCAAGTCTGGTCTGCATGCTTTCAACATTTCTTCCTATTTCTCTCCGATATAGCCATTAAATGATTCTTACATAGGAGGAGAAGATCATCTCCAAGGAATAAGGCCGTTCGAGATTTTATAATCGAGATAGACCTTGTTGGCGATATCCCTCAATAATCGATTCCAATTTTCTTCCTTCGTGGGGCTTAATGTTGAGCCAACCAAATCTCCTATTTTGAAATCAATTATTGTATAGTTCAAGCCCCCTAGGCTAATCCGAAGAGATAAATCAAGGTCATCCCATCCATTGATATAAAATTCATCGAAAATTTCTCCACCGCGAAGTTTTGCGAGATAGCCGCTCAAAATAAAAAAATCTCCAGACAACAAAAAAGCCCTAGATTTCCTCAGGATTAATTTAGAGATCAGAAAGCTATCTGGACCTCTTGTCCACTTGAATCTGAACTTTTTTTTAATGTTGTTTTCTATCCTGAAATTTTTGTCCTGTAAGTGCCTCAGTCCATATAAAATTGAAGCTACACTAAATAATATCCCCCTCTTTTCCCCGACACAAACTTGGAAGTTATGGTATTTGGATGGTTCCGTAAAGACGGCCATCGTTTTCATGTGGTCTATATTAGAAACTGCCCGAATCAGTACGCCAGTGCTGTCAATCTTATACATATCATCGTTCGAAACAACAATCCACTTTGGATTGTATTCCAGTGCTTTTTTAATGCCAACATTGCAGTTGTGCGCGAAATTGAAATAAAAAT
>JBMFWM010000119.1:0-2740 GCA_049965275.1 Thermoplasmata archaeon
ACTCAGAAATGTAAAAAGTAAGGGATAAAATATAAGGTATAGTATTTGCTATAGAGTAACATGGCAGAGGAAAAAGGAAAAAAGGTTACAGAAAAAACTGGAGAAGTGGCGGGAAAAGCAGCGAAGGATGTAGCGGAAGGCACAAAGTCCTTTGTAAAGGGTCTTAAGAAGGGATTCGGTAAGAAGGACGAGAATAAGAAAGAATAAAGCCTCCAAGTAACTGCAATGGAAGCAGGGTTTTGAGTCGTTCCCAACTTGATGCGTTGCCCGCATCCTTAAACGGTTCGGTTCAATTTAACCCGAAGATCTCTTTTATCCACAATCAACTTGATTAAGTGTAGTTTAATCTTCACTGGGGATTATGATGGACACTTTGTTTCATAAAGTGTTTGAAGTTAACGCAGCAGCAGGGGAGGATGCACTTTGGAGGATTATCTCAGCTAACTCGAGTATTCCTCGGTACTGGCATGGTACAAGGTGGATCAAAAATATTGGAGGAGAAAGGTACCAGATAAGATTTGTATTCCCTGCTAAAGGCGTTGTGGTCTTTGTCTATGATGTTGGCAGAAAGACTGCGAAGGAAATTTATCTTAAAGGACCATTCAAAGGCGAGAAGACTATCTCCATCTCTTCGCACAACGATGAAAGCCTCTTAAGAGTAGAATGGAACATACGCTTCAGCTTTCCTTACAGTATCTTCAAGGCGACGATGCGTGATCACATGTCGCAGGGAACAAGCAATGCCATAAATAGGATAATCGCTGAAGCCTCAAAATCATAGGAGGGGAGAATTCATTTGCGAGAATCTAGATTTATCTATTAAGTTCCAACCGTATTACCAGGACTCGCGGATTCCTCCCTAGCCATTTCAAAGAATTTTGGCAATACCAGAAATGCAAGAGTACCAATTGGAAAAACAATTATCCCAACGTAGAGGAGAATTGTATTTACCTGCAGAAATAACGCCATGAAAGAGAAGACCGCTGCCATCGCAGGAGTTGCGCCTCCCAAAAATACTCTAAGGAAAGCCATTACTTTGCCGTAAATGTTTCGTGGAACTATCTTCATCAGATTTACCTGCAGGGGGATGTTTATTAAAGGAATCAATATGCCAATCAGAAGCGAATCAACAATGTCCCCAATAGCTGTCCTGCTTAATGCAACGAATAGTATTGCCGGGGAAAACAATAGAATGAGAAAAGATATTCTGTAGGCCGTATTCACATATTTTTGAACGTTGCCTGACAGAATTGCACCTATGATACCACCTATAGATAGAAAGGCAACAAATAATGTATAATATATGGGGCTGACCTTTAACACCAGGTGAAACAGGCCAGAGGAATATACATCCAGAGAAATGAAAAGGCCATTAAGCACAAAGCCCACAGCCAAAAAACCTCCTATCTTCTTGATGAATCCAATGGATGAAGCTAGTCCTGACATAGCTGTCGCATTTTGTCCATCGTTCGCCTGTTCAGGAATCGGAAATGAAAGTAGGAATGCAGTTATCGAAAGCGCCAGCATTACAAGTAAAAAGTATTCCCGCAAATAAATTATTGATGCGCCGCCGAAGACGGTACCAATCAGTGAGGAGGCATACCCGGCGCCTTGCAGGTTCTGGTTTGCAGTAGTAAATTGTTCTTGGTTGAGATGTTTCTTGATAGTTGCGGATATGGAGTCTCCCTTCATCATCACCCCTATAGATACAAAGACTGTCGCAGCATAGACGAGATAAACGGTCTGGCGAGTGACGAGCAATGCAATGCCAGCAAGAAGAAGAGATGAAGACAACATACCAAGTTTTGTGCTGTTGTACCTGTCAATAAGATGTCCGACCGGGATCGCCGTAATAAGATCAGCAGCTAAGGCAATTGTTGGTATGAGTCCAGCAAGAAATACTGATTTGAATGCAACAACCAATTCCCAAAGAAAATAAATCATAAATGCGTTATACACGATGCTTCCGAGAAACCTTGAGCTAAGGTATCTGTAGAAAAAGAACGGTAGTTTTCGCATTTATTATCTCTTTCAATAACAGTCCGTAATATATTATTCTCATTTAGAAGAATTGTGAATAATTGCTGCCAGGATTATTTGTTACAAATCTATCAAAGAGTGGGTGCTATTGGGGTTGTTCGAGAAATGTCCTTTAAAATGTGCCACCCGTATGTGTTTCATCTCCATGTTCTCTTTGGAGAGGAATTTGGTTTTAATGCCATTAATAAAATACTGTCATTATCAGCAACCAATGATAAACACTCAAGATGCGGCAACTTTAGCAATATGAAACCACGGATGCACAGTGCCAGAACTTAGGTTAAGGATTGGTTGGTTGAATTGAAAAGGCCCGAACAATAGGACTGGAACCACAGTCACATTATAGAATGCGGAATAGTTTTGCCCTTCCAGGTTGGGGGTCTGAATTGTTGCTTGGAACGATAACCACAAAGTTTCATTAGCACCTTGATGCAAGTATGAAATAGATGAATATGACGAAATGTCGTAACTTCCGATGCTAAAGTTTGCGTTTTCTATGTTGAATTTGACACCAGAAAATGGCCCGTGTACACTTTCGCTGAATACAGAAATGCCAAGATAAACGTGAGTTGTATAGCCTGGCTCTATCACCTCTGGGCCACCAGGCATCAAATCAAAAACAGCGATAAAGTTATGATCGGTTACGTTTAATTCAGCTGGATAAGTTGTATTGTTGTTGCCTAGAAAAGCTCCATAATCT
>JBMFWM010000120.1:0-2536 GCA_049965275.1 Thermoplasmata archaeon
GTCATATCATTGCGCCTTCCGTCGGCCTTATTCCAGTACGGCGAGAGTATCCTTACGATCTCATCCCTGTCAATTCTGGATGTGCCAGTTTGCACCGATTTAAACCGGCGTGTATTTGATCCTACTGGAACTGGGATCGTAAAATCCTTCAATGCCCTCAGGAGATCTTCTTTCCTGACGACGGCGATAGGCACATCGCGGATCTCCCTTGCACCGTAAACTGTGCCATTCGGGTGAACGCTCCCAGGGCCCAAAACATAGCCACCGCGGCCTTTAATGTAAGCCCCATCCCTGAGTGGCATGCAGCCTACCGGTTCGTCTTGAATGAAGTATGCATACTGAAAATGGCCTTCTTTGCCTGTGGAATACCTGAACGTCTTCGGCAATTCGTTTTCCAAGTCCTCCTGGATCTCTTGACTATCGGCATCGACAAAGCAGCAGAATCCGGAAGGACACATGACTCCATAATTGCCACCCTGAAGTACCCAGTTCAGGATTTCACCGTTGCCATAGGCATAATTCCGTGCACTTTGCCAACCCTGCTCTAGGGCTTCCTTCCCTCGTTCTCGGACCTTAAGGAATCGGAAATGCAGGTCATCAAAAACTTTTGGAAATTGCCGATTCCGAGCCTGTCTTGTTGATGGAAAAGTACCCCCATCCCGTGTTGGTGAATAGGCTTTCCCATAGCACCAGGGCACTTTCATTTCTCGTCACCAACAACGGCGAGTGCGGCTTGTGCTAAAGCTAAAAAAGCATCGGGCGGCACTTCATCTGGCGAAGTTTCAAGGATCCTCGCTGCAGGGTTTAGGGGAAATCTCCTCACAAAGTTCTTCTTGAGGTTAAAGATTCTTACCATTTAGGTCTCTCCCCTTCTCTTCATTGTTAGCGCCTCGCCGTCCAGGAAAAGATCAAATATTTCCCCTTCCTTGGGTCTGAGATTCACAATAAAGGCTTTTGGCAGCATTATTCTGATCCGTCCATTTTTAGAGTACCTCATTCTTCTTGAAGCAATATAGACCATTTCTGTTCGCATAAGGAAAGTCATGAAATCTAGGCAGATATACTTATAGAAATAGGAAAACAGCGGATAATACCAACAATTTGTAGACATTTGCTTGGCCTAGTTTGTCCAAAATAATGGCATATGTTAATATATGAGTGAGTCCATATGGACATTTGCGTATATGTCCAATTTAAAAAAGACATCACGTGGAAGAAAACCCTCATTTGTGCGACATTCAAGAAGCGAGATCGAAACGGCATTGGAGAACTTCATTAAGGAAAATGGGGCCTGCAGAACCGATGAGATAATCAAATTTGCAGAGGAAAAATTCAGCATAGGCAGATCGACTTTTTACAACATTTGGAATTCATTAAAGAAGGATAAAATCCGCCAGGCGACGATCGAGGACCTGGCCCAGTATGGAAAACAGAGGAACCACAGGAAAGGAAATGAAAGGTTCTGGATTCATATCGATAGCAGTCATTTGCAAGAAGAGTTTCTCTTACTCGTTAATGCAATCCGGCAATCGGCTTCAAAGCATCAATTCCTTGACTTGCTAGGACAGCTGGAGGACACAAAATACATAAACTATGCTACAGGAAGAACAGGAAATGACGTAGTTGAACTGAACGGAATGCTGCTCAGCATGTTGTTTGGAGAGGAGGGCAGGAAGATTGATCCGGGGATGAAATATAGAGAGTTTCTAATCAACACCGCCGAGCTTAGGGAGTACTCTTCTGCGGTGACAGGGCTTCTTCTTAGGATATATCGAGCAAGTCCGCAACTGCTTGAGCCGCATTATGATCTTTATTTTAAGGTGCTTGAAAAGCTGAAAGGCGATGTTCTGCAGCAGGGCATTGCTGGCAACAACATGGTTAGAGCGTTCAAGGACCTAGCCCTGATTGTCTCATACAAAGAAACGGAAAGGCTAAACAGGATGATGTTCTCCATATTTACAGAGAACCTATTAGAAAGAGATCGTGATTTTAACAAAATCCTAGGCGTAAATTTTGCTATAAAGGATATCATGTCGTTTCTTTCAAAGGAGCGGCATCCTAAAAAGTTTGGCCATGGATTCTGGGCATACATATGGAAGGTTGCACTGAAACAGCTTGAAACGATCCCGCCTGAGATCCTTGGTGATGACTATAAGAACAAAATATCAGAGACCATGGAACAGATTATTGCAGACGATCCGCAGCGTCCCAACAGGTATCAGGAATTCCTTAAGTCCGTAAAGGAATTGCGTGAATTTTACGTCTGAACGTCAATCCGACTCTTATCTGGTTCTCAGAACGGCAGCTTCATGACAGCCTTTCCGTTGGGCAGTGAGGCCTGGAACTCATACCCTTTCTCCAGATAAGCCCCGATATCGTCGATGTCCACGAGCCTCTGCTTTGAGCCGTTGCCTGACATTGCGCCAGCGACCTTATCGCGAAGAAGTTTCTGGAATGCCTCGTTGTCCATCTCTGCTAGATTCATTCTGTCGATGTCTTCCTGCCTGTAGCCAACTGCCAATAAGAGCTGTTGTTG
>JBMFWM010000121.1:0-2472 GCA_049965275.1 Thermoplasmata archaeon
TTTCATTTGCGGGAGATTGGGTATATCCAAGGGTCGTCTACTAAACGTCATGAGTGAAATTTCTATGCGCATGAAAGAATAAATTTCCCTTATTGTCTGTTTTTTTCAACGCCAAATCCGAAGAACAACTGTTTGCCACGTTTTTTTCAAGTCTATTTGCAACACGTACGCTAAAAATAAGATCTGGACGATTCGATCTAGGCTTCATCTTGGTTTATCTTGATGTAATTAAACACGATATCAGTCAAGGAAGCCAATCTATCCCGTTCTTCTTCCCTTATCCCATGTTTTTCAAGAAGGTACCCGGTCAGTGCCCCAAAAATAAATATCACAGCCCAGTTGGCCGGAGGTCTACCAACATTCTTTATCTGCTCTTCGAATTTGTACTTCAGCTTGTAGTTTTCAAGTTCCTTGTAAAGATCTTCCGATACTTTGGATCCAAACTTTGAACTGCCGGGTAAAATAACTTTTATCAGTCTCTTGGGAGCAATATTGAATGTTTCACCCTTAATTATAAACCACGTCTTGACGTCGTTATTCCAGAGAGCATCAATGAGCGCCGAAGCGAATTTCCTTGGTGACTCCACATTCAACTTTTTCAGGTCGTAAACTGAATATTTATTATCCTCAGAAATCGTGCAGCACTTGAGTATCTCATCCTGAAGGAACATCATCTTCGGATGGGAATGATATATATTAAAATTTACTGATAAATCCTATACGATTGAAGTAGCAGACCATTGCCAGGTCAATCAAAGATATACTGTCTCCACAAAAACATCAGGTTTTACACGCACAACTGATATATTGCCATTGGGGACCACAGGAAGCACCTTGGTTTTATCGAAATATGCTAATGCAATATATATGACACCGCCATGAGTGACGATGGCTGTATTTCCCTCTGTCCTCGATATAATGTCCTGAAGCCCGTCTAAGACCCTGTTTACGAACATATCCCATTTTTCAACAGTGGGTAGGTCGTTTGAACCAAGGAAGCCATGCTGGAACTCAAGTCCGGGATTCCTCTTCAAGACCTCTGATTCGGGTAATCCGGTGTAGTCTCCCATGTCTCTTTCCCTGAAGGCAGGTTCCGTGATAAAATCCAGGCCCAGTGACCTTGATATAATCTGTGAAGTTTCGATTGCTCTTCTGACGTCACTGGAATATAGTTCAGTTATGTCTGCACTCTTAAGCTTTAATGCTGTATTCTCTACCTGGCTCCTTCCATTCATATTCAGGCCAGGGCCACGCTGTCCCTGCCAGACTTTTTGGCGGTTCCAGTCTGTTTCTCCATGCCTTACCAGAAAAATTTTCTTATCTGTCAATTAAATGCCTGCCTGAATTCCTCTAAATGTAAAATAGATTTTCCTGAAGATATCGGATTAATCGTTCCTTTGCTTCACGACCTGCATTTCCTATTTAACAGAAATCCCTGTCTTGCACTCCTTTCCGGCAGAACCAGGGTAGAAACAGTACCTCTTGGCAGATATCATATCATAAAGGCGTGAACCGACACCTATTCTGTTAAGCATAATAAGAAAAAGTGCGGGTAAAAACAATACGGGCATTCTTTTCATCATGGCGGCCGCAGCCTCCATGCCCCTGTATCTCACTCCGGAAGGGCTTACTGCGTACATTGTCGTTTCCAGCCCTTGCCTCGACACTGGAAGCTCCTCGTTTTTCGCCTGCCTAAAGGAAACGAATTTCAGAAGTCTGAGGAAGTCAAGTCTCTCGAATGCAATTTTGACGGTTGTACAGAAACTGCAATCCCCATCAAAATAGACTGTAAGAGCATGACTCATACATACATATCGAAGTCCTGTAGGTAAATGTGGGTTATTTGCTAATACTTCTTAGATTTGTCAACAAATTCTTTAATCCTTAGATCATCAAGGTTTACGTAATATATCTAGAAAGATATTAAGTTTCGATACAGGTTCATTTGCTTTTTTCTGTATCGTGATTATGTTCTCCGAATCATCCATTTGGTACATCTTGATCCTCGAAACTGTGAGAAGAACATACCTTATGCACTATTTCCCATACATGATGTTGAGAATCTCGAAGTGCAGGTAAAGTGACAGAAGATTCAGGATCGTGTAGGTGAAGAGCATGTGATCCCTCAGGTATGATCTATCGGCCTCAAGATCATTCTTGAAGACATTGGATGCGTATTCCACGTATTCACGCTGTTTATAGGGATGATACATTCTTTCCGGCTCCTCATTCATGTCGGGCGTGGAGATAGGGCTTTCAGAAATTTACCTTATTTTCATGAAACGGTTTCCAGCTGCACTTGTTATCGCAAACGCAACTAGAATTTGAAAATAACCGGGTCCCTAAGAGATAAGCAAAAACGATAGTTTGACATGCTACGTAAGAAACTAGGAGTCAAGATTTAAGTACTGTTGGGAGTTATAGTTGTCGACACTTGTTATTATCCATTTATTGATTCTTGAATCTTTGTCG
>JBMFWM010000122.1:0-2447 GCA_049965275.1 Thermoplasmata archaeon
TGTTGGGAAAGATACATGCTTAATAGTTTTCTAACATATGGATGGGTATGACAAGCATTAAGATTGCAGGTATTGGCGGTAGTCTCAGGAAAGATTCGTTTAATACAAAGCTTATTCACCAGGCAAAGGAGTTAATGCCTCATAACTCGGTTCTGGAGATTGTCCCCGTTGGCTTTCTCCCGCTGTATAACCAGGATGACGACGAAAACCTGTCCAAAGAAGTGAAAAACTTCAAGGATTCGCTGAGAATGTCTTCTGGTGTTCTTATAGTCAGTCCTGAATACAATTATTCGCTTCCTGGTTTTCTCAAGAACGCTGTAGATATTGCATCAAGGCCACCAGCAGACAACGTACTACGGGGGAAGCCTGTCGCCATTATGAGCGCGTCAAGCGGGGCTTTCGGTGGAATGAGGGCACAATATCACTGGAGGCAGGTCTTTCATTTCCTTGACATGAGGCAGATAAGCAGGCCGGAAGTGTTTGTCAACTATGCCCAGGAAAAATTTGATCAATCCGGCAGGCTGAAGGACGAGAGCACAATAACACTGATCAGGGACCTGCTGCATCACCTGGTAAATGCAGCAATTGAATATTCTCGTATTTAGAGACGGGAACTCCTGATAAGGGCATTCAGGTCAAGCTCGATAAAACAAGCAGGAAAATTCAATTCAAAGAAATCCAGGTGCTTCGGGTGTATCTCCCCGATTATTCCAACATTTTCCTCGTTTACAAGAAGATTCCCGCCACGTCCATCGATTATTGCTGCAATGGATGCACTTATCACCTCTGTTGTTGTTCCAGAAATCCTCTGTATGACAGCATCAGCTACTGATTTGATCGTCGCGTAGTTAGTCCTTGGCCCGATGATCATAAGGCAGGCGTTCATCCTTTCCTTGTCTGCAACCACAACGCGTCCTATCTCGAAAATACGCTGCGGGACACCTCTGCTTTTGTTATGTTTCAGGAAGTCAAGCAGACCGGGGTAAAGTGCTGTACGTATGAAGGAGAAATCCGTGCTTTTTGGATTCATTATCTCGTAGCTCGAATGCAATTCAAACTCTTTGTACAGAGCTGGTGCGCCTACGACAAATGTCATTACTTCCTGGAAGCCGGCTCCGATGAAAATCGTCCGGATCATGTCGGAGAACTCATTCATGGCATTTTCCATCCCGGAGAGTGGAAGCGAAATGGATCTTTCCGGTATCTCGGAATAGCGAATGCTCTTGGCCAGATCTTCTATTATATCAACCTCACCCATAATGTCGTCCCTGAAGCCCGGCACTCTTATCTGGAGAGGATATGTATCGTCGAGAGCGATGAGCCCCATTCTCCTTAGGTTTTTGACAGCATCTTTTGCCTGCACGGAGACGCCAATCACAGCATTCACTGTCGATGACGAGAGTCTAACTGAATATTCCTTCCACCAGTCAGTGAACATGTCTCTAGATTCATACTTGACTTTGGGTAGTGATATTTGATAACCGAGCGTGCTGAAGTAATTAGCGAGCATCCATGCAGCTGAACGGACTGCCCTGGTTTCTGTACCTGTAATGTCTACGAGGAATTTATCCGAACTTCTTTCAACCTTGGTAGTGCTTCCATTTACAATAGGGGGCATCGACAGAACATTTCCATTATCGTCACTTATTATGGGAACATGTGTGTCAGATTTTATCAGGTTTCCATACTCTGATCCCCGTGGATGTGTCTTCAGTATCTGCGCGGCTGTGCCATTAAAGCCGTCATAGGTGGTAAATGAGGTGTTATTGCTGTCCATACCTTGATAGGTAATGGGAAATCGGACCATGGTGCGGTCATGTATGCCGATGGAAACTTTCTTTCTGCCCTTTCCAATGGATTCATGCAACTTTTCCTGGTAGTCAATCAGATCATCAAGATGATCGCCAATATCAGAGCCCGCGGCCTCAAACACAGTAAAATAAGGCCTCAGGTTCATTGCAGACTTTTTAAAAATTACCGAATCACTCGATCTGGTGAACTTAATGTCATTTGGTTTGACAAAGCCGTAATATACCTCGCTGGCCCTGTTAAGCGTTGCAAAAGAGAACAGGTCAGGCCTGTCTGGGTTTAGCTCGATTTTAACCTCATCATCGGCGCTTAATGAATATCCTAAAATGAAGGAAAAATCACGCCAGCGGCTGATGGCTTCTTCTCCAAATTTCTTCCTGATCAAATTGACCCGGTCTTTCAGAACAACCATTATTAATTCAAAAGGTGAAATCCTCTGGACAATTAACTTTTACTGAAAACCACTTTATCTTCGGTTCATGAATTGCTAGCATTTATGAAAATGGCCCGTCGCTGTCTGTTTTTCAGTATATTATTTCAGGTGATTTTTCCTATTTTGTTGGTAATTTTTGGAAAAACTGTTGTGATATAAATACATTACCACAAGCTTATATAGATTGTAATCTTCTCTATTCACA
>JBMFWM010000123.1:0-2322 GCA_049965275.1 Thermoplasmata archaeon
AAACACTCGCACCTTATATCTTAGGTTCATTCACGTAAATATGCCGTGAGCCGGTATTATTTCAACTATTCAATGCCGTACATTTATTTAAATACTAAATTCAGTTTATGATTTGTGAATCAGGAAGATCTCAGGAAGGAACTTGAAAGATTGAAAAAAGCTGCTATTCCAGAGACCAGTAAAATACGGATAATAGAATTCATCGACGATATCAAGGTTCAGGGATTGTCTATAAACAGGCAGTATTTCTACGCAATCAGATTAAGGCTTATTGCTGGTATGATGTCCGAGTCTTTTCTTGATCCCTCTCAGAAGGATGTTAAAGGGGTCCTTGCCAAGCTTATGGAGGGGAAAATCGGAACAAGAACTAAGGGTAAGGCAAGGAACGGTCATTATTCGGACTGGGAAATTGAGAATTTCAAATCCACGTTGAAAAAATTCTATTCCTGGCATAAGGGGAAAGAGAAACCTGATTGTGTTCAGTGGATCAGGTCCAACAATCACCCAAACCGCACAATAAAGCCAGATTCTATGATTACACAAACTGAATATGACACCATCATCAGATCGTTGAATAATCCAAGAGATAAAGCGCTGGTCGCAACGCTTTATGATTCTGGATGCAGAATTGGGGAGCTCCTTACTCTCAGAAACAAGGATATTGAGTTTGATCAGTACGGTGCCATTCTTGCAGTGACCGGTAAGACCGGATACAGAAAGGTTAGAATTGTTGGCGGATCAATCTCGTACCTCAGGGAATGGCAGAATGCTCATGTCGATAGAAATAACCCAGAAGCATGGTTCTTTTGCGGACTGGAAACAAAAAACAGAGGCATGAAACTGGAACATGCCAATGTTTACAGATCTCTCCGAAAAGCACTCGAAAAGGGAAAAATAGACCGAAGGATTTATCCCCATCTTTTCAGACACACCAGGGCAACAATGCTTGCCTCAAGGGTTACCGAAGCACCACTCGAGGCCCAGATGGGTTGGGTTCATGGATCCAAGATGACCGGGACCTACGTTCATCTTTCGGCCAGGGACCAGGACAATGCAATCCTCAAGGCATACGGAATTGAAATAGTGGAAAACAAGCCCCTGGAAGCGGGTACGCCCGTTAACTGCCCCCGCTGCGGAGAACCCAATGACAGGGTCGCAAGATTCTGCTGGAAATGCGGCATGATACTGGATAAAAACATTACAGAAGAGAAATTGAAACATGACGCTAAGTTGATAGAGGCCAGTATATTGAAGTCGGAAGCCGTGGACGAAATGACCAAAGATATAGTCAAGGGATTTCCGGAAGAATTCAAGGATCTGATCATAGAATCGGTTCTTCAGAAAATTGTCAGCAATCCTGATTTGAAACAAAAATTCAATGATAACATAAAAAATACACATCGTCCTTAGGCCTGAAATTCTAGCATTACGCATATGATATCATATTACGTATCATACAACAAAAGTAGCGTAAAATACTCCATTTCAAAAAGATTTATGATATGGTGGTGGAGGTTTTCCTATTATTATATACACATGAATGGGATGGCGGACCGTAGCAAGTTTCCTTGCTGATTTAAATACTGGGTAAAGGACCTGGAAGAAGCATGTAAGACCACTATGGTCAATTAATCATAGAACCACAAAAACGGGCTCAGTTAAAATCCCTGATCTTATCTCAGATTGATAACAATACAAGAACCTTGATTATGTCCACAATCCATGGTATAGCTATTTTCTTATAATGCAGCACTATAACCATCAATTGCCGAATCATCTGAGGAACAGCTTCTGTGGGGAACCACTTCCACAATTGACACCAGGTTTCATAGACCATCGAGTATGAGATCTCAGCTCTCCTGGATGGAAAAAAATTCAGCGATTGGTGAATCAGATCAACCCGATACCAAGGAGTATGAGCAAAAGCCCACCAAGCATCCCTGCCATGCTGATGTATTTTACCACATCCACTCTTTCGGAATGCCTGTACATAATCCTACAATGATAAGCAATTCTATATCACTTTCCTGTTCCTCACGGTGGAAATAAGCTGCAGAAAATCACCTAAGGGCTGCAGTTCCAAACCACACTTCTGCGCCCAAAGATTTTACCCTATTGCAGCGTTACATCGCATCAATTAACAGATAACATCTTTTCTGCCAATTCTCAAAATTTTTGGAGTTTCAAATACGGGCTTGGGAGACTGATTCTCTCGAGGAGTCCCGTAAAAGAAAAATATTCTTATACCTCTATGGGGTATATTTTTGATAACCATGCAGGCAAAAGTTCTGCTTCGTGTGAATTCCAGAGAGAGAGTTAATA
>JBMFWM010000124.1:0-2292 GCA_049965275.1 Thermoplasmata archaeon
AGACATGCTGAAGAGGCTTGCTGATCTCTTTGACAGGGAGAGGGAAATGGAGAACAGGATAACCCTGGCAGGGAATGATGAGAACAGGGTGAAGTTTCTCATCTCAATCCCGAGAATAAATGTCTACTCTGCAGCAGTGATAATATTACGACCAAATACAATTGGAGTTCGACGACTCGTGAATTATCCGTACTTGACCTTCATTTGGATAGGATTGCAGAGTTCCTGAAGTACAAATTGTTGTTCCATACCATATATCCTTGAATGATTTTTACTTCATCAAAAATGGCGATAACTTTAAACGCTTCCATCAGGAAGGAGTTAAAAACCTTGACCTATCTCTAGCCATAGGAAATGTAATATCAAGAGCATATTCCTTTCCGAGAATAAAGAAGATGCTCTTAACAGATTTAAGGAATTCAAATCCCTTGTGGAATAACAAATATCCAAGACAGGTATACAATCTTGAGAGGAAGCTCAATTACATCTTCATCCTCTTCCTTTTTGACCTTGACAATGCCATAGCAATGCCTATAATAGCGATTATTACTACAATCACGATAATGATCAACAGCAACGCTGAATTGCTGGATGGCCCAATGGGTATGATAGAGTTACTAACCGTAATCGTTATCGCATTGGAGGTTTGAGACGTACCAGAAGAATCCATAACTACCACGTATACTGAATAAGTCCCAGATGAACTCGGCCTGAAGGTAAATTCTGATGATGTGGCACCACTTACTGGATTTCCGTTTACGTACCATTGGTAGGTGTACGGCCCTACTCCACCAGATACAGATGCGGATAACTGGGAGCTTCCACCTGTGTTAATGGAGGCTGATGAAGCTGAAATCATAGCATTCATGTTAGAAACAGTTGAAGCAGCAACAACATTTGAGGTCGAGGAGAATGTTCCTACTCCAGAGACATATACAGTATCGTAGACACGGAAGGAATAAGAGGTACCTGCTGAAAGCCCGGTCACAGTATAGGTAGTATCAGCTTGAGAAGTCAATGTCGTAAGGGTAGACCAGGACCCTGATGGTGGCATCATCTGAACTGTATAGCTCTGGAAGTTCGTGAGATTTGAATAGACATTGTAATCTGTCCAGCTCAATGAAACTGTTGTCTCAGTTACGGATGAACTCTGAAGAGACGGAACCGGTGCTGTTGTAACTTCTATGGTTGTTGTGGTTTCACTGCTTGGAGTAAACCCTCCCCAGCTGGTATAAACGTAAATCCAATAGTTTGTGCCAGGGTTAAGGTAAGTAAGCGGATATGTCGAGGTAGTAGGACTGGTAATGTTTATACTTTGAAAAGGTCCATTGGTTCCTTGTGAAGAGTAATACAAAACATATCCATTCGATGCATAAACATTGACCTCATTCCATTCCAAAGAAATTGTTGTCTCTGTTTGTCCTATTGTCCAAACACTGAAACTGCTCTGTGCATTAGATAATGGGAGTTGGGAAAGGATAGATATCAATATCAACGCAACTAAAAAAATTGGTACTATGCTTTTTTTAGTCATACTAATATATTCTTTATTTCAATATATAATTATTGTTCTAATTTAGTTATTATTAATTACTTCAGCCATAACAGTTATCATCAATTTATGTGCAAATAATATATATTATATTTGCAGCACCGTAGTGTCACGAATTATGTGTAAACTCCTGGAACAAGAGAGGTAAATCTCTTGCACAAGGGAACATACCTCTGCTGAAGAGAACAGGATGGGAAGATTCCTTCTAGTGCACAGGGGAGAGTATTCTGCACTGGAATGCCTGTCGCTCTACAGGCAGAGAGATGCGATAGAGAAGGCATTCCGCGTGATGAAAACGGACCTGGATCTCTTCCCGCTGAGGGATCACAGTGAACACACAATCCGCGGGACCCTGTTTGTCTTCTTCCTATCACTGATAATCAGGACTGCATTGCTCAGGGGAATGCAGTCATCACACCTCAATGAAAAATACTCCATTGAAAGAATGCTCCTTGAACTGGAGAAGCTTCACATGATGGAGGACCAGAACGGCAATATGAAGGAGCTTGAGAGGACAAGGAAGCAGAAGGAAATACTTGAGGCATTGGAAAAGATATCGTGGTGGTAAAAAGAGGGAGTTCAGGTCTCAACCCAGTAAAATACTAGTTCAGCTGAAAAGTATAGTGATACAACAGGGCGAAGTTAGGATGGATGCATCTTGCAGAAAATTTATAGGATTATTGGGAATCCTCTCTATAATATGGCTAACTATCGAGGTAAAAAGTCTTTTGGCGAGCGTC
>JBMFWM010000125.1:0-2215 GCA_049965275.1 Thermoplasmata archaeon
ATCTTGAAATCAGCATATAACGGATTCATTACAAACTAAATTGGTATAATGAATTTTTGCCGCCTTGAATAAAAATAAGCGGTAATTTAAAACTTGAAATCCTATAGATTATAGAGGAACCATACGAACAACATTGCTTCCGCGGACAATCACTACACCAAGTTTCTTGTTGACGTCCTGGGCTTTCTCCTCTGCGTCGTCAAGAACCAGATTCATGTAATCGTCATATCCGACGAGTGCCCCCTCAAGCACCCTGTTATCCTTTAAAAGCAGTGCAACCTTCTTATTCAGTGTCTCTTCTAGCATCTTAGCCGGCATTATCATTTAGGTCATCCTCAGTTATACTCATCTTCGTCAAGCGGACCATCCCGGCTCATTACAACCTGGATTAGTCCACGCAAAATTTCCTTCATGTCCTCGATTTCTTTCTTCATCAGGGAAAGCTCGCTTTTCAGCGTCTCCACCTTGACTTTACTTTCATCGCCACCGGTTTTAAAGTTCTTTACCATTTAGATCAATCTTCCCATAATCCTCAGCCATCTTTCTCTGTTCAGTCAAATCGCAATTCTTGCACCACAGCTTTCCGTTCTCAAGCACTAGATCCTGCCTGCATCTCTGGCACTTTGCCAGAAGCACGCCCAAGTCTGGTCCGCTGATGCTAAGATCCATTCCGTATCTGGATAGGAAAAGCTTCCCTCGAATGTAGTCACCTACTCTCACTGGTACGAATCTATCATCTCTTCTGCTTTCTATTTTGAGAGTTGATTCAAGCTTTGTCGGGATAAGTTCCTTTGAGTGTCTGGTCCTGAAAGCGCCTATTGCAACAGTGTATCGACCGCTGTCTCCCTTGATTATCTGCCCATAAACTATGTCCCCAGGGCTTGGTTTAATTGTCTTCTTGGGAGTCCTGACAGACACTTTCAAATCCCTTGGATCTTCCTCCAAGTCTCCTACCCTCAGGGCAATGAGTTTTCCAGAATCCTCTGTGACATTATCTCCGGGAAGATACTCTTCCACATTACCAATATGATCTCCCGGGAAGACCACTCTCTTTTCATTTTTATTTTCAGTCATCTAAGAATACCTTTCAAATATAACGACAATTCCAGCAGACAGGACACGCATTCAAGCGTGACTTATTAATTTTTGTATACCCTGAATTTTACCGAGAAAAGTCCTCCTTCTGCAGAAGCAGAAAAATGTCCAAGAGAAGTCAACTACTCCAATCTAAAGCATCGGAGCTTGCAACTGGGGGATCACATGATCAAAAATAGCACCCGTCACAATAGGCTGGCTGATGGCAGCCCTGTTCCTGATGTTGAGGGAGGCAATGAAATCAGCTTCTCCATCAAGACCACAGGAAATACATCTGAAATGAGATCGTTCCGGTCTATTGCGTTTGCTGATAGAATGGCAACCAGGGCATTCCCTGCTGGTGTTATGCGGATCAACGGCGATGACGGGAATGCCCGCTTCTCTTGCTTTGTACTCTATGAACATCCTGAGCTGGTGGAAAGCCCATGAATTATGGATGTACCTGCTGCCTTTCCTAACGGTTGTCCTCATCCTCATGCCTTCGAGATTCTCAATGGCAATTGCAGAGGAGGTGCCTTTGGCTTTATGGACGATCTCTTTCGATATTACATGGTTTGTGTTCCTTACGAACCTGCTCTCCTTCCCGGAGAGTTTCTTCAGATGCCGTTTTGCGGATCTGGTTCCCACAGGCTGCAGTCTGGAACGGAGATCTGCATTGTGTTCCCTGACTTCATTGACCTGATCACCAGAATAGTATTTCCCGGTGGAATCCACGGCGATGTTGACGATGCCCATGTCAATGCCGATGACATCCTTCGGTTCAACAGTGGGATCTTCCTGTATTTCAACAACGACCATAAGATAGAATATTTTGTTTTTCCTGACGAGATCGCACTGACCCCTGATCCTTTCAAGAGGTATCTTGCCATGTTTTCCGATGGTCATGGGTATGCGTATCCTGCCGTTGACGGTGCTAACGCTGACATGATCCATGCCCTTGAACCCCAATATCCTCTGGTCATAGACTATGGAACCGTACTCCCTGAACTCATGAAAAAACGTTTTATCCGCCTTATAGGTCTCAACAACCTTTGCTATGACCCTGATGGCAAGCTGTGCTGCCAGTCCGAATTTCTCCCTTATCTCCCTGTACACGATTCTCTGGAGGAATACCTTATTG
>JBMFWM010000126.1:0-2199 GCA_049965275.1 Thermoplasmata archaeon
CTTAAATATTGTAAACACGGGTGTAAATGTAATGCGCCCCGGTTTCATCATATATGGACTGCTTGTTCTTCTGCTGGCCCTAGCGCTTTTTCCATATGCACTTGAATTGGCCATTCTAGTTGGTGCGAGTATGTTTATTTATGGCATCCTTCCGCATTGTGTCAACTATTCAGAAAGCCCAAATTCAATACCACAGGGTGAAAATGTGAAACAATATGCTTACTATGATAGAAAGAAGCAAGGATCAGTCAACATGCTCCTTATGCCTTATGATATAATTTAATAATATACCTTCATATCGTACTCCCAGTGAATTATCCTGAAATACAGTTAATGGATTCCCGTGCTATTATCAAGTTGAACTCCATTTTTCCCAAATACTTGCAGGCAAGAGATATTCGAATAGGAGAGGCCGACAACTTCATCCTGATAGGTAAGCACAGCGGTAAATGGAATATATATAGAAGACTAAACCAAGATCTTTCGGAAACAGAGAGGTCTGCTCTTGTGGACTTTGCATTAAAAAACGGAATCAGCACCTTCGTGCTTCATGAAAAGACGATGTCTGTTTCTTTGCCCGCAGAGTTGTCTGTGTTTCTTGACAACATTAATTCTATAAGCGGCTGCAGAGTTTCACCGGTGTCATTGCAATCAAATGGCGATATCTATCTATGCATAGAGTTTGAAATGAGTCAGTCAAGCTCCGTTAGCAAAGTTATTATGGACTACCTGAGAAGTAAACAAGGGTCGGATGTCAACCTTATTTATTATGGAAGATATGCTGGAAAAGTACCTTATATTTTTAATATCTATCAAAAACTTGGCAACAGCCTGGAAAATCTTACTATAGTGGAGACGAGATGGGAGTTTAATGACATTAGAATGGATTCGGAAAACGAGGGACTTTTCCTAAACCACGGAATACTGATACCTAAACAATTTTCTGATTCGAAGACTGAAGGCATAATCATGAAACTGGAATCACCAGGCATAAAAGGTAGCTTTGATGCAATTTCAATACCCGGTAAATCCAGCCTAGTAGAGACGCAATTAAAATCGAGTTTTTTCAATGATTTTTTCCTTAATGTCATACTTGAGTACAGTGGACCTATATCCTTTGCTGCAAAATGCGATGCCACAGGACTTACAAATTGCTATATAGTCGAGACAGACGCGAGAGATTCCTTTTTAAAAGGACTATTCAAGCATTGGTCTTTAGGTGGAAGACACGAACATGTGAATTTCCTCTTACAGGTCAGAAACCTTGGCAGTATAGATTTCAACGATCATGCAAGTGAAGATGTGCAGTCATAGATAATGAAAAAAAAGTCTTATTTTTCGACTTTCTTGACGACTTTTTCAGCTATACCGGTGAATAAATTGGCAAAACTTTTATCCACTTCAACGCCGGGAACACCGGAATCTGCTCCTGTCACTACGCTAGGCAGGAATGGTAGACTGCCAAGGAAGTCTATGCCAAGTTTCTTTGCGAGCTTTTCCGCCCCTCCTTTCCCGAAGATTTCTATCTCCTTGCCGCAATGAGGGCAGGTAAGCCCACTCATGTTCTCGACCAGACCAAGGACCTTCAATTTCAACTGTGCTGCAAAATTTATTGCCTTTCTAACATCGAGGAGAGCAATATCCTGCGGTGTCGCGACGATGATGACACCTTCGGCATCCGGCACGAGCTGCGCAACGGTGAGGGCCTCGTCTCCAGTTCCTGGAGGAAAGTCCATGACAACATAATCCATGCCATCCCACTTCACCTCCTCAAGAAACTGCTGGACTGCCTTATGCCTGAGTGCACCCCGCCAGATGACTGCGGTATCCTCGGTACTAAGCAGGAAGGCCATGGATATAATGCTGACCCCATACTTCGTTTCCGCAGGGATTATGCCCTCTTCATTGGCAAACAGTTTCTCCTTGTCTATGCCCAGCATCTTGGGATCATCAGGTCCGTTGATATCTGCGTCTATCAGGCCGACCTTCTTCCCTAGCTTAGCCAGGGAAACCGCCAGATTGACGGCAATAGTTGACTTTCCAACGCCTCCTTTGCCGCTCATGACAAGTATTGTGTGTTTCACACCCTTGTATTTCTCGGATTTTCCTGGAGGAGCTACATTCAACTGGAGCTTTGGAGGCTCATTCATCTTGATTTCTCCCTTGGCCATGGCTGCGTATTGCAGAAGCAGATATAAC
>JBMFWM010000127.1:0-1946 GCA_049965275.1 Thermoplasmata archaeon
AAATACTTACAAGATTCGGTAGAATCAATTAGGTCCGATTTTAGAGTGTTATCTTACAATGTTGTTGCTCTTTCTGTAGATGATGCCTATTGGGATTCAATCCAACAAGAACTAGTTTCGATAGTGGAGGGTTCAAATATCAATCATATCACCGATGTTGAAGAATACATAAAACTCAGAAATGTGTCTCTCACTGATGATCTTAGGATTATTGTTAGTCAGCATAGGATTGCCATAATTGAAAAGTCTGGTAGAAACAAGGGTGGAAGTATTAGGTCTTCTCTAACTGATTTCTTTGGCTTTGGTGTGCTAGCTTCAGAGATTATTTCCTCCCTGACTTTGGGGCACCATGAATATTTAAGTCAACTGCTGCATACTCGGAGGCGCGGGCATTTGGCGAGCACTCTGTTTAGGGTGGTATCAAGCATGTCGCTTTATTCGGATCCTGCTTTTGTTCAGACCCCTCTATTAAAACGAATGGTGGACAAAGTAATTTCTATCAATGGATATGAGACAAAAATAAGAGATATTAGAAGTAATCTTAGTCTGCTCTTAAATGCTATAGATCAATCGCTTCTGCGCAGAATTACGGTCATGGTTTTCTTGAGCGGTTTCGCCGTTCTCTTTCCGTTAATCAATCCTCAGATATTTCAGTCGGCTTTGTTAAAGAGCCTATATCTGATTGCCGTGATCACGTTGCTAAGTGTTGTGTTAGTCGCACCTGAAAGAAAACCATTAGGGCAGAGAAGATCAACCTATAAAGGTGAATAAATGAACGAGGACATTAATGATACCTGACTGAATTAAAGGAACACTTGAGCAAGTTGGAATCGAATCATTCGATCATTTGAATGTGTACCATTTGCAAGAGGTTATATTAACGCTTTTCTACGATTTTTTTAAAACAGGCCTGCTTTAATAACTATTTGGCAATAGTTATGGAAGATACGATATCTACAAAAATCCAATGTAAAGGTTTATCTAAGGTCATAGCGTAGAGTCTATATGGACAACATTTTGATCAGTTCTGTTCCCCAAACCATTTACATTTATATCAATGAAATAAACAATGATGCCTTGAACTTTTACTTTAGCTTTAGAACGAGAGAAAGTTGGAACGAATAAAATAACAAGAGGTGAAAAAATGGGATGGTCACGGTGGAAGGAATTAGCTACGAAAGAGGAATGGTATCCAGATAACATAAGATATTCTGGACCAGCTTGCTACGAACTTGGGATAAAAGGAAAGTGGAAGCGTTATGTAATTCAGACCTATGTCGGAAGCACGGGTAATCTTCAACAGAGAATGACCCAGTATGCGAGGAATGGATCACACCTTCACAGGATAGTCTCTAAATATTGGAAATATGATTACACACTCTGGTATAGATATTACCCTTTCCCTTCTAAACAAAAGGCAGAGGAGATGGAGGGTGATTTGCTTAATAAATATGGTCTGGAAAAATACCCTTGGAATACCTATTTTGGAAATAACAGATAACCAGCCTTTTAAATGGCATTATATGGCCCCGATATTCCTGTTGAATTGAATGAACCTTTCCAGGCCACATTTCTTTCAATTCAGGTACGGTTCTCATGGTGAGAACCGTTGATCATCCATGCCTGCTCATTGACTTTGAGTTCATCAGGAAGATTGAACTTCAGGATTGAGACGCATTATCCGACCTCTTGATCACTATTCTATTTTCTTTACCGTTACAGTGCCGTTCTCCTCATAGAATCCCACTATGTCCGATTCCTTATGTCTGTTTTTCAAATTTTGTACATTTTTTTAACCATACTATCGAATTTGGACAGAACACATTGATTTGGTTCAACCTGTTGATTCTCTTGGTTATGGATATACCACACTTCCATCTCCGCCACGAAATTATTCGCTTTCAAACTCTTTTTAAGGTATTCCCACAATTTTCGATGTGATTTGT
>JBMFWM010000128.1:0-1940 GCA_049965275.1 Thermoplasmata archaeon
TCCCTTGACTTAATTCCTTTTCCTTCCCCCCTCTTTTCTTCTATACCACCTCTACATTCTATACTTTCTATACCTGGCTGTTCATTTTTTGGTATAGATTGGTTAGGTTGTATAGGTTGTATAGGTAAGTTAGGTAGTATAGATTGACCTGAAAAAAGCCCATATCTAATCTTTGCATTCCGTATGTCTGAAAGCGAACAGTCAAAAATGGTGATATTATTGTGTGCTATTCGAGGGTTTTTCTTCAGGTTCATCGTCTTTAATTTATGTGATATCTTCTTCGAATAGCTGATTTTGTTAAACCCTCTTCCATCAGTGTCTATTCCTGAGTCCATAGCTATTGCCTCAGAGATTACGGGGATAGAGATCTCGACATTCTCGTTGGCAAATTTGGCCATTTCTCTTTTAAATTGGTCCTCATCATCATTGTTTCTCTTTAATTGATATCTGCTAGAGATTACGTTCTCTATGAATATTTCCAATCTATTAATAATCGTGGCCTCAAAAGATTCGGTGCTGGCTTCTTTATTTTCTTCTTTTTGGCCTTCAAAGAATTTCTTGATGTCATCTGTGATTTTCTCTGAATCTTGTCCGGCATAATTACGGATAAATTCTATTACGGTCAATATCGGTTTTGCCTTGTTTAGGTCCCTGCTTTCAAGACCCCAATTGTCATATTTCTTATTTGACAGTTCTTTCATTTCCCTATAGTAGTTTACCAGTAGGAGATAGAGGTCATCCCTGACTGATTGCCATTCTGGGTCGTTTGCATCAATCTCTCTATTTGATTTCTCTTTGTCCAGGGTTCTGACCGAGCGTATAATGTGAGATCTGTTTCTCAGAGTTTCATAAACAGGGTCAATTGCCGCTATAGTCTTAGGACCGAAGGGAGAGCTTTCCAACAAGCTGGCCTTGCTACCTTTCATTTCCATTCTGGGAATATTTAGTCCTTTTTGAAATCCAGCGTTCAAGATTGTTAAGATTTGCAGTTTGTCAGGGTCCTTGACGGAATAACCTTCAAATTCGTCTACTATTAAAGTTGATCTTCTTTCTTGAATAACACGATAGATAGCAGCTGCACTAGCGTCAACTGAGCTGATTGCATTGAAGCAAAGCTGGGTATCGATTTGAGCAGATTTAGATTTACCCGATGAAGTATCTCCTTCAAGTTTGTCGTACCCAAGATAGTTAAAAAGTGGATGAAAATAGGTCATGATGACATATGCGGCCTTATAAGTGGTTATGCTAGATTGCCTATCTCCATAGTCCATGTAGAAATCATATTTCTCCTTGATTTCCTTAAAAACCTTGTATGGGTCTATTTTTCGATCATGTTCGAGAAAATCAAGGAAAGATTTATTGCTCCATCTTTTAGGAAATACTCCAGATGGCGGTTTAGCGAACAGCCCTCTTTCCACTAATTGATTCTCATTAAGGAGAAAAAGGTCTTTCTCAGGCAAAATTAAAGTAAAATTAGTTGCCTCTGGCTTGTGGCCTCTGATCGCCTTATCATCATCGAAAAGTGGTTTGTTCCAAATGAATGGAAGTGTCAAGATTAGTTTATTCTTGTAAAAATCTAGTGCCGGATTAATGATAGCCACGTCATTAATTATAAGATCGAATCCGTTCACATTACGGATTTCAAATTTAGAAGTTTTATCGGATTCGTGCGCTTCCCTTGCAAGAATTAGCTTCTCATTCTCAGTTAGTTCATTCCAGCCATCCCGTAGCGAAAAGTTGACATTTTCGGTCGTATTATGTTCCCTGCCATCATTCTGCTCTGGCCCCTGTTGCGAGGGGCCCCTTTTTTCTTCGCTCATTTCATAGCGCCTCTCTCTTGTCAAGCATCTTGAGGAGAATGTCCATTTTTGCAATCAGGTCTTCCTCAGGAATGTCGTCAGGTAGCGAGAGGACAAGAGTTTTGACAGGGTCCTGACCGT
>JBMFWM010000129.1:0-1900 GCA_049965275.1 Thermoplasmata archaeon
GAACTTGCTCATGTGAATTATGAAAGAGCAATAGATTGCACCGAAGATCTGAGATACAGTGGAAAATCAGTTCAAAATCTATTAAATGATCTCAAGAAACGATCATATCATGGATATATGTCTGCGATGATAATAAGGAAAAGTCTTTTGGACCCACTTATCCCCAAATATAGCAGTCCAGGTTTTCCTCTTTACGACACAACGTGGCTCCCATTGGCATTGTTCTACGAAGCTATTGAAAATAGAACGGGCCTCTTCGTATGTGAACCCGTTGTACTCAACAGAGATAATCCAAGACCTTCCGGGAAAAAATATTGGGATTATTTCTATCTAGAAAGGATCATGGCACTAGAATATTTGGAAGAAGCCGGTTATGACGAGGAAAGAATCCGAGGTGTAATTAAATCCCGCTTACTTGATATAGTTTTCTTGGGTATCATGGCAAAAGGCGAATATGAGTCATCACATTTGTTAAATGGCTACATAAAGCAAAATGATTCAATTCCCCTCTACAATAAGATTGTTGTGCAGATTCTTGATTTAGTTCCTACGTCACTTATGAAGCTGATGAGGGGCGTGGTGCTCAGGGTGAAGGAATCAAAGACTCACTAATCATTTTATCGATGACGGGAAAGGGCTATTACGCTTTCATATAGCTTCATATGTCGCTCTGCGGTGTTAAGGAGGTCAAGTCCCTCCTCAGCCATCATCCTTTGTCCATTCAAGGATAATTTTTTCAGCATGATACTGTTGGAGTTCAGCATCCTTATGGTATTCATAATCCCTTCTATGTCAAACGGATCGAAAATTATGCCAGCATCGTATTTTTTAATCAGCTCAGCCGAGCCCGCAAATTTCGAAACCATAACGGGCTTTCCGCAGCTCACCGCCTCGAAGACAACCTTACCCAAACCCTCGCTGTCAGTCTTAGATGGCAAAATGAGCACGTCAGAAAGACACAGTTCACGTATCAGCTCATCATCATTAAGATGCCCGAGGAAATGGATATTTGTAAAATCCCTCGCTTTATCCCGAAGTGTCTGAAGGAGATCGCCGCTCCCTACTACAAATAGTTCTGGAGTTGGGCTTATATTGCTCTCTCCAATCTTCATGAATATTTCCACCAATAAATCAATTCCCTTGTATGGTCTCGATGACGTAAGACCTCCAACGAATATGAATCTTAGGGGCCTCCCACTGTCTGGATAATTATAGCCCTCTTTCTCAGGCTGACATTTGAATTTTTCCCTATTGACTCCGTCGAAAAAAAGGAACTCTATCCTGCCGGCGGGGACATTTAGGTCTTTAAGGTAATTCAAATCTCTACTCGTTTCCACTACTATCTTGTCAACAAATCTGTAAGCAACTGGTATAACAACCTTCATCAGTTTTCTGGCCCATGCCTTATTGAACTGGCCATGAAAGATTACAATCATAGGGAAGCGAAGAATGCGAAGCAAAGGTATCATCAGAAAGTCCGATATGGCAGGTCCGCTAAGGAGCACTACATTTGGTCTCTCTCCAATTATATCTAAAAGAGGTTCAAGAAAGTTGACGTTAAATCCAAAAAAGATAGATCTCTCCATCCTTATTACTTTGAAAGAGAATGCGTCTTCGGTGAGGGATCGAATGGGGGTGACGATAGTAACATCCTCACCGAGGTCGGTCAGAGTTTGAGCAAGGTCAAAACTGTAATTTTCTGCGCCTCCAACATTTGGCAAAAACGCCTCCGCATAGATTACAACTTTCCTACCTGATGAATGGGCCATCCTTTCGAATTTCATCGTTCTATCATCTCTTGGCAGGGGGTATAGGGTCTGTTAAACGGAAGAATAAAAAGTTTAATGTTTATGGAATATGAACTGAGAACGGAAGAAAGAATGACCCTCCGCACTGAAAA
>JBMFWM010000130.1:0-1828 GCA_049965275.1 Thermoplasmata archaeon
GTACTAGATCTTTTATAGGAAGAATTCAAAAAATTATGGACCGGTCGGGATTTGATTAATGTTTTAAGCGAATAGCCCACATAACACTATATGCATCGACATGGACAATAAATAATATTTTATGTAACTATTAAATACATATGACATGATTTTTGATTATAAATCCTTCGAAAGAAAATTTATGGAAGGATGGAACTATCATGCGATTGAGGGGCTTCTGGAATTATATTCCGACGACATGATTTACAAACATCAAGGTGAAGAATCTAGAATAGTTAGAGGAAAGAAACAATTCGATCTTTATCTCAAAGGATTATGGGATTCTATTCCAGATTTTGAATTTAAGTTGCTAAGAACTGCATGGAATGGATGCACAGGATTCGGCGAATGGATTGGCAAAGGTACATTTCAAGGGCAAAGATACGGGCATAGTAAGGTTGCAGAACCCAAGAAAATCGAATACGAAGGAGTAGACGTCCTAATACTGGACAGTAGCAATCTTATAAAAGAGGAAAGAGCCTATTACAACATGTTGGATGTTATTAGACAACTTCAATGAATTTTATTCATCAAGGCCCTGAATGAACAGTAAAGACATAGTTGCTGTATCTCTACTTGGATTCATTTCCACATTCGAAGCAACCATGATACTGGTTGCTATTCCTGTAATTTCCGGCTATTTCGACATCTCTCACTTTCAGGCTTCTCTATTGGTTACAATCTATGTGGCAGTTGAAGCGTTGCTGTTTGTCCCGTTTGCCATGATTTTTGAAAGGATCAGCCTCAAACTGGGCTTGACATTTGGAGGTGTACTGCTGTCTGCAGGAGGGCTCCTTATTTTCTTTAGTTCAAGTTTCATGGAAATTGAGTTTTTCAGGATGATACAGGCTGTTGGCGCATCCATAGTTCTGCCGACATCCCTTGCATATGCATCAAGCATCGGTGATGATGCAAGGAGAGGTAGCGCAATAGGGACAAATCATACCATAGTGAGCTTAGGATATGTAATCGGGCTGCCGGTGGGCGGTCTCGTTGCTCTCATAGACTGGAAAGTACTTTTCCTGATCTCTTCATTGCTATCGGTTGTCTGTCTTGCTTTCGTCCTGAAGAGTGAGGATATAAGACGGGTCTCATCAATAGGAAGTAGCTCATTTGGGCCTAGTCTTGCGCTATCTGGTGTTGTTATACTGGCATTAAACGTTTGGGCGGGGATAGCCATAGTGGCTATTGGACTGATAATGAGTTTTAGGGTAAGATTTCCAAGAGAATATGTGAAATCAAGTATCAGTGGTTTCCTTCATTCGATCACAAGAAACAGCTTTGCTGCGTATCTTGTTTTTTTCTATGCGTTCTTGGGATACAACTCACTCCAATATGGTCTCCTCATATCCCTGTTTCCGTTGTCATTCACACTCTTTTCTCTTGCTGGAGGAAAAGCTTCTGACAGGTTTGGCAGAAGACTTGTACCGATGCTTGCTTTTCTGACAATGGCTCTGTTCTCCTCTTCCATATTTATAAACTCGATTCTGGCAGAAATTCTCCTTGGAGTTGCATCAGGCATTGCAACCACATCAAACACATCCTACACCATGAACAGTCTTGGTCAGGAAAACAGGATCATTGGTTCTGCTCTGAGAACGTTGCAGGGTACGGTTGCAATGTCCATCGGCCTTAGCATAGGTTCAATCATTTCCATAGGCTCAAAAGAGATCGTTCTCATATTAGTGTCTCTAAACTTAATTGCTGCCATTATTGTACTTTCTTATAAATTTATAACTCCAAAGCAAATGGGAAGTCTCTAATGATGATCCTATCTCGAATAATATGA
>JBMFWM010000131.1:0-1653 GCA_049965275.1 Thermoplasmata archaeon
TATTCATCAGGAATCCAGAACTTAGCAATCCTGCCGCTTTCAACGTATTTCATCAGATGCGCTTTAATGGCTTCCTGATCGATGGTCTTAAGTCCAGTCATGAAAGCAACGGGTCTCTCGCCCCACTTCTCATCCTTCTTCGCAACCACGGCAACCTCACCAACACCTGGATAGCTGCTGAGCACGTCCTCGATTACAATTGTGGGAATGAACTCTCCTCCGGACTTTACGGCATCCTTCTCCCTATCTACAATGGAAACATATCCAGCCGCATCCACAACTGCCAGATCGCCGGTATTCAACCAGTCATTTTTCCAGAGCTTCCTTGTTGCTTCAGGATCATTCACGTATTCGCTTGTCAGCCATGGAGATCTGACAACTATTTCTCCAATTGTTTTAGAATCCCAGGGAACCTCCCTGAAATTTGAATCGACCACTTTCAGGTCTACCAGAGACATTGGGATTCCTGCCATGAGCCTGTGTTCAAACTGTTCTTCACGGCCCATTTTCATTGCGTCCCGGTTGAATGTTCCGATTGTCAGTATTGGTGCAGTTTCAGACATACCGTACCCTCCAACGACGTGGATTCCAGCATCCTCTGCCTTCTTCGCAATTCCCCTAGGAAGAGCCCCTCCTCCCACAGTGACCCTCAGGTTAAGCTTCTTTAGGATATCAGGGGCGCCGGGGCTGGTAATCAGCATGTACAGAATAGAAGGAACCATCAGGCTAATAGTAACACCTTCATTGGCCATCATCTGTGGAAGCTTGTTGAAGTCATATCGGCCTGGAAGGACGTACTTCATACCTGACATTAAAGTGGCATAGGGAGCTCCCCAGGCATGGACATGAAACATTGGAACCAGCGGCATCACAACATCAGAAGACTTCCAGAGTGTGGGCTCATAAGCAAGCGTCGCCATGGATGACAGAACATGGAGAACTATCTTCCTGTGGGAAAATATGACACCCTTAGGAAGACCGGTGGTTCCGGAGGTATAGAAGGTTGTTGCAAGATCATCTTCTTTCAACTCCGGCAGGCCATTCTTGCTGCCGCTATTTATAATAGATTCGAGGGTAATGGAATCTGGAATCGTTGATACCGTTTTTCCAGAATCGCTGCAAACTATCCACTTCTCGACGAACCCAAAGAGCCCGATGCTTTTCTCAACAAGAGGCACGAACTCGTCACGTATTATGACAAACCTGTCATTTGCATGCTGCATTGTGTAAAATATAAGTTCCGGAGAATAACGGATATTCACAGTGTGTAATACGCCCCCTGATATGGGTACGGCAAAGTACGCAACAAGATAATTCAGTGAATCCACATCAAGCATGGCAACACGGTCTCCCTTCTTCAGTCCTAATGATACAAGACCTCTTGCCATGGCGTAGACTCTGTCCCTGAATTCTGAGTATGTTATCTTCATCTCACCCTTGTAGGATATTTCCTGCTTTGGGTTGTTCCGCACAGATGCAATTAAAAGTTTGTCTATGGTCAGCTCATACTTGTCTTTGTACATGAACTAATGATCCGATCAAGATATTAATTTCTGCGGTTTTTATGACTGAGAAAATGAGACAATATTTTTTACGGCTATAAGCTGATAAAAGGTCAAAATTAAAAACCAGATCTTTCCCAGCTTTTCCGGT